>NZ_JBGCCF010000015.1:0-123491 GCF_041262385.1 Lysinibacillus sp. RC46
AGGTAGATAGGTTCGAGGTGGAAGTGTGGTGACACATGGAGCTGACGAATACTAATCGATCGAGGACTTAACCAAAACGTTTGAAACATTCAATGCACCGTTTATCCAGTTTTGAAAGAATAATTTCTTTCATATGTCTAGTGATGATGGCAAAGAGGTCACACCCGTTCCCATACCGAACACGGAAGTTAAGCTCTTTAGCGCCAATGGTAGTTGGGGGCTTCCCCCTGTGAGAGTAGGACGTCGCTAGGCAATCTAAAGTCTGAGAATTTATTCTCAGACTTTTTTATTTTTTAGGCTGTCTTATACAACAAATGTATAAGACAGCCTTTTATTTTCAATCAACAAATCTTTTCTGTGCGAAAGCGAAGCGACAGCCACAACAACAATTACGCAAGGCAAAATCTAAAATTCAAGGGCGATTCGAAGATTATTTAAATAAGATTGGCTAACGGGTAATTCACTGCCATCCTTTAAAGTGACAATAAAATTAGAAGTAAGATCACGAGCCATTTTTTTTATGAAATGAATATTAACAATATAAGACCTGTGAATGCGAATAAAAGATGACGGTAGACGCATTTGAAGTTCTTTAAGAGTAATACTTGTTTTAAATTGTTCCCCCTCCACATAAAACCACGTTTTTTTCTGCAGGCTTTCAATATGAGAGATTTTTTCAATTGCAACAGGATTCCATTCCTCTTCTTGCTTTCCAGTTAAAAATTGAAAGGGCTCCAATTTCTTTTCGGTAAAGGTTGAAGGTAATACTACAACAAGTGCTGCAGGCACATCTAATATGTTTATAGGATAACCTATCCCATAATACGGTGTTTCGAATAAGGAATTATCTAAAACGGCATCTGTTCGTTTCCCCGTGCGTAGTACTTGCTCGGCAATGCTACCAGACTGTACTTGTTGACCAATTTCTAAGTTAATGTTTTGATGTCCAGAATGAAAATAGATATAGGAGTTTTCAGCAGCAATTGCAATGGATGAATTGGCTGGAACCCAGTCTTTTAACATTGAAATAAACTGTTGTGAAATATCTTTTGGCAAAGAATTAAGCTCATTGTTCATTGTGAATATCCCCCTTGTTTGTAAACAGTTTACCAAATTTCGTCGCCAAAAAAAGCAGTTTCATCATTAAAATTTGGTATTTTATCTAAAAATAATGAAAATTCAGATGTGCTGTTATATATTAATTTATAACAAATAAACCTGTTATGGAACAGCGGATTAAAAGTTTTTTAACAGAGTATATTGTATACAAAGGGGAAGGTGGAATTTCAATATGTCAACACGTCAAGAAAAAATCCAAGCATTAGAAAAACAATGGGCAGAGAACCCTCGTTGGGCTGGTATTGAACGCGCATATTCAGCTGAAGAGGTTATTAAGCTACAGGGCTCTGTTGTACTTGAACAAACTTTAGCAACTAAAGGTGCGGCTCGACTTTGGAACTCTTTACACGAAGAACCATTCATTAATGCATTAGGTGCATTGACTGGTAATCAAGCTGTACAGCAAGTAAAAGCAGGATTAAAAGCAATCTACTTATCGGGCTGGCAAGTAGCTGCTGATGCTAACCTTTCTGGTCAAATGTACCCTGACCAATCCTTATATCCAGCAAACTCTGTTCCTGCAGTAGTTAAGCGTATTAACCAAGCTTTACAACGTGCAGACCAAATCGATCATGCTGAAGGACGTGTAGATCAATTTGATTGGTTCGCTCCAATCGTAGCAGATGCTGAGGCTGGTTTCGGGGGTCCTCTAAACGTATTTGAGCTTGTAAAAGGAATGATTGAAGCTGGAGCTGCTGGTGTTCACTTAGAAGACCAATTAGCTTCTGAGAAAAAGTGTGGTCACTTAGGTGGGAAAGTGTTACTTCCAACACAAAATGCTGTTCGTAACTTAATTGCTGCTCGTCTTGCAACAGATGTAATGGGTGTTGATACAATTTTAATCGCTCGTACAGATGCTGATGCTGCTGATATGGTAACATCTGATATCGATCCACGTGATGCTGAGTTTATTACTGGTGAACGTACTCCAGAAGGCTTCTTCCGTACAAAACCAGGCATTAAACAAGCGATTGCTCGTGGTTTAGCTTACGCGCCATATGCAGATTTGATTTGGTGTGAAACTTCTAAACCATCACTTGAGGAAGCTCGTGAATTTGCGGCAGCTATTCATGCTAAATTCCCAGGTAAATTGCTAGCATACAACTGCTCACCTTCTTTCAACTGGAAAGCAAATCTATCAGAAGAAGAAATCGCAGAATACCAACGCGAGCTAGGTAAATTAGGATATAAATTCCAATTCGTAACATTAGCTGGTTTCCACGCATTAAACCACTCTATGTTTGAGCTTGCACATGATTATAAAGATAATGGTATGGCCGCATACTCTAAGCTACAACAAGCAGAGTTTGCATCAGAATCAAAAGGCTACACAGCTACACGTCACCAACGTGAAGTAGGTACTGGTTACTTTGATGATGTATCTCAAGTTATCTCTGGTGGTACTTCTTCTACAACAGCAATGGCTGGTTCTACAGAAACAGAACAATTCGTTTAAGTTTCATAAAGTACGCGTATTCCTAAATTCATAATCATAGATTAGTCTCCTCCGCTCCTCCTAAAGCGGGGGGACTACTTAAATTCGCAAAGATGGGGGAATAACTGATGGAACAAGCAACAACAGGTAAGCTTAAAATTGTTGGGGAACAAAACGAGCAAACAAAAGAAATTTTAACACCAGAAGCCCTTGAGTTTGTTCTTGCCCTGCACGAGAAATTTGATGCTCGTCGAAAAGAGCTGTTAGAGGCCCGTCAAGAACGCCAAAAGCTTCTTGATGCAGGTGAGAAACTCGACTTCTTACCAGACACGAAGCATATCCGTGAGGGAGATTGGACAATTGCACCACTTCCAGCAGATTTGCAAGACCGTCGTGTAGAAATTACAGGACCTGTTGACCGTAAAATGGTTATTAATGCATTAAACTCTGGTGCAAGAATGTTTATGGCTTGCTTTGAGGATGCATCTGCTCCGACATGGGAAAACATGATTGGCGGTCAAATTAATATGCGTGATGCTATTAATAAGACAATTGAATTTACACAAGCATCAAATGGTAAAACGTATAAATTAAACGAAAACACAGCTGTGTTATTAGTTCGTCCACGTGGTCTTCATTTACTTGAAAAGCATGTACTAGTGGATGGCGAACCGATCTCTGGTAGTTTCTTTGATTTCGGTCTGTATTTATTCCACAATGCTAAAAATGCTTTGGCACAAGGTACAGGACCTTATTTCTACTTACCGAAGCTTGAAAGCCATTTGGAGGCACGCTTATGGAATGATGTCTTTGTGTTTGCACAAGATTATATCGGAATTCCACAAGGGACAATTAAGGCTACTGTATTAATCGAAACAATTTTAGCAGCATTTGAAATGGATGAAATTTTATATGAATTACGTGAACATTCAGCTGGTCTGAATTGTGGACGCTGGGATTACATTTTCAGCTATATCAAACGTCTGCGCAATCAACCTGATGTAATTTTACCGGACCGTGGGCAAGTGACAATGACTGTACCATTCATGAAGGCATATACGTCTTTATGTATTCAAACATGTCATAAACGAAATGCTCCTGCGATGGGCGGTATGGCGGCACAAATCCCTGTTAAAGGGGATGACGACGCGAATGCTGTAGCTTTTGCAAAGGTTGCAGAAGATAAACGTCGCGAGGCAACAGATGGCCACGATGGTACTTGGGTAGCGCACCCGGGTATGGTTGCAACGGCTATGGAACAGTTTGATGCGATTATGACGACACCAAACCAAATCCATAAAAAGCGTGAGGATGTAAATGTTACAGCAGAAGATCTAGTAGCTGTTCCAAAAGGTACAATTACACTTGAAGGTCTTCGTATTAACTGTAGTGTAGGCGTTCAGTACATTGCTTCTTGGCTACGAGGCAACGGAGCTGCACCTATTAACAACTTAATGGAGGATGCTGCAACTGCAGAAATCTCTCGTACACAAGTATGGCAATGGATTCGCCATCCAAAAGGTGTCTTGGATGATGGCCGTGGCATTACATTGGCATTTGTACTAGCAACCTTGGAGGAAGAGCTTGTGAAAATTAAAGAGGCTGTTGGGGAACAAGCCTATAACAGTGGCCGCTATGAAGAAGCTGCTGAGCTGTTTAAATCTTTAATTGAACAAGACGAATTTGCGGAATTCTTGACGCTTCCAGGTTACGAGAAATTAGCTTAATCACGTAATTACGCCTCGGCATAATTGATTTGAGATACGAATCTACTAAACGAACATATCCAACTTTCCTAAATTGTTGTGGACTGAACTCGAATGGAGTCCACCTTTTTCCACTAATGTAACGGGCGGGGTCTGTTCCCCCGTTCCTTACTGAAAAATGAACACGGTTACAAAAAAGGGGTCTATTAATAAAAAGAGATTTAAAGGGGTGAAGGATGTCTTACGAGCTTAGATGGGGAGCTTGTAAGGCATTTTTTTATCTTCTAAAAAATGTTCCTGGGCCGACACCGGTAGTTGATGAAATTTATATTGCATAAGCAATAGTTACGAAATAGCTATAGTTGAAAGGGGATGTCTCAAATTAATGATGAGACATCTCCTTTTTTCGATTGTTCAATTGGTCTCCTTCATTATGCATAAAGAATGATTATTTGTTATATTAGCTATATAACAATTATGGAGATGATAGTAATGTTTATTCAAATAGAGCCACAATCTGATGTACCAATCTATGAACAGGTAACACGGCAAATTATTGAAGGTATTGCAAGAGGAGAAATGAAGCCAGGAGATACTCTACCATCTGTACGTAGTTTAGCGGCTGATTTGGGCGTAAATATGCATACGGTTAATAAAAGCTATCATGAGCTAGAGGAAAAGGGGATCATTACTATTAGAGCTAAATCAGGTGCTATTATTCGTTCAACAGAAGAACGAGCGTTAACTCCTGAACAATTACAACAAATTGAAAAAAACTTAAAGCCTGTTGTGGTAGAAGGAATGGTGCTCGGGGCAACAGCTGAACAAATCGAGCACATGATGAAAAAGGTATTTTCTGATTTGCAAATACCTGCAGAAGGGGTGTAGTACATGCTACTTAGCGTTTTTTCAACCGTCTACATCATAACATTAGTTCTACAAGTATTTGTTCCATATATAGTACGTGAGACAATCATTTTTGGCGTTACTGTACCTGAACAAAATGTAAAACATCCCGCATTACGTAATATGAAAAAGCATTATGCTCAATTCGTTGGAATATCTGGTGTCATGTTATTAATGATGATGATTGTTAGCTATTATTACTTTGCTCAATCTGAGTTCATGCAAAGTATTTTACTGCTAGGGTGCTTATTTGCAATGCTTGCAATCAGTATGACATTTTATTGGATAAACCATCAAAAAGTTTTAAAGCTTAAAAAGGAAGAGCAATGGGGCTTAAATATAAAACAAGTTCGTGCAGTTGACTTAACGGCACGTAGTCGTGATGAAATGCTTCCGTGGCCATTTTATGTAATCCCTTTTGGTGTTACGGTGTTTCTAATTATCTTTACATTCCGCCATTATGACCAAATACCAGATCACATTGCTGTACATTGGGGACCTAGCGGTGAAGCGGATTCTTGGAGAAGCAAAACATATTTTACTGCGGTTTCACTACCGCTTGTTATGCTGATGATACAATGTATGATGTGGGGAACTGTAGATTCTATAAAGCGTTCAGCAATCAAGTTAGCTGTTAATCGTAAGGAAGAATCATTGGAAGATCAGTTAAAAAGCCGAAAGTTTATGAGTTGGAGCATTATGTTATTAAGCTATGCCTTTACAGTATTATTTACAGTATTACAGCTAAGCAACATCTATCCTTCAGTGACTACAGGAAGAAGTCTACTACCGGTATTTATTTTGTTCTTATTGCTTGTTCTTGGCTCAGCCCTTGTTTACGCATGGAAAAAACGCCGGCTGAGGGTGAACTATGGAGACAATGTCGTTTCGGAAGTAATGGATGTTGATGAGGATCGCTATTGGAAGGGCGGATTAATTTATGTGAATCGTCAAGATCCTTCCGTTTTTGTAGAGAAACGCTTTGGGGTCGGTTGGACGATGAATTTTGCAAATCCACGTGGTTATATCGTAATTGGTTTGCCGTTACTTATACTGCTGTTGATTTCTTTCTTTTCGTTATAATATAAATGAAAGTTGTTATAGAAAAAATTCGCTACACTTCGGCATGGACAGCAAGGAACCCAAAGCTTGCAGATCGTCCGCGGAATGAAGCGGATTTTTTGTTACAGGAAACAAGTTGGATGGAGGTTGACCTGAATGAAAATTCTCGTTGTAGATGATGATGTACATATTTTACAGCTAGTGAATATTTATCTGACAAGAGAGGGCTATCAGGTGATACAGGCGGAAAACGGACAACAGGCTCTTAAACTACTTGAAGGAAACTTACCTGATTTGGCTGTTGTAGATGTTATGATGCCGGGAATGGATGGTTTTACATTAACCGAGATATTGAGCCAGGAGTACGATATCCCCGTATTGTTATTAACAGCAAAAGGCGAGCTAGAGGACAAGGAACGAGGGTTTTTGGCAGGCTCAGACGACTATGTTGTAAAGCCTTTTGAACCTAAAGAATTGCTGTTTCGCATAGCCGCGATATTGCGTAGACTCGATAAGAAAAATCAGGTAACCATCCAGGTGGGTAGAATCGTTATTGATCGTCGAAGTTTTGAGGTTGTCATTGGGGAAGATACACTTGTTCTACCTTTAAAGGAATTTGAACTTTTAGCATTACTAGCATCTCGTCCAAATCAGGTGTTTACACGTAGCTTTATTATGGAGCAGGTGTGGGGCTATGATTACGATGGAGATGAGCAGACTTTAAATACGCATGTGAAGCGGATTCGTGAGCGTCTTTATCGTTATAAATCAGGTGTTGAGATTACAACAGTGCGTGGTGTTGGATATAAGGTTGAGGTTATTGCATGATAAAAACGTTATATAGTAGATTTGTTGTCACGACGATGCTCGTTATGATCGGCAGCTTATGTATCGGCTTTTTAGCGACAAATACGTATTATCATCAAGTTGTGAAGGAAAAAAACGATGCTAAAAATGTGAAAATTGCGCAGGATATTGCGAAATATATTGAGTCTTCAAAGCCTAACGATTTAGATAATTATTTAACGACTCTTGGTAAAATAGGTTATCAAATTTATGTAACAACTGATGGCGAAGGGCATTTCTTCGGCGGTGAGTATCGTGATAAAACATTACCATCTAATACAGTCAAGCGTGTTTTAAACG
Source organism: Lysinibacillus sp. RC46 (assembly GCF_041262385.1). Taxonomy (NCBI): domain Bacteria; kingdom Bacillati; phylum Bacillota; class Bacilli; order Caryophanales; family Bacillaceae; genus Lysinibacillus; species Lysinibacillus sp. RC46. Next base: position 7,375 of record NZ_JBGCCF010000015.1, read on the forward strand.
GGGAAATTTATCATGGTATGCGTGACTTTCCAAAAGAGACTTTTGTGACAGGCTTTTTTGCGAATGAGTTAATTAATACGATAGGTGTGCCATTTACTTATGAAAATAAGCAGTATGCACTGTTCATTAGACCTGACATACGCTTGTTGTTCTCTGAAGTGCATACGATACTTGGTGGACTTATGCTTACGATGACAGTACTTAGTCTATTGGCAATGCTACTTTTTGCTAAGGCTCTAATCCGCCCAATTACACAACTAACAGAGGCAACACATCAGCTTGCACATGAAAAATTCGATACGCTACTGGAGATAGATCGAGCAGATGAGATTGGACAATTAGCAGTTAGCTTTAATGTTATGACCGAAAAATTACAGGAAAATGATCGAATACGTAAAGAGTTTATAAGTAATGTATCCCATGATTTTCAGTCGCCATTGTTGAATATTCAAGGCTATGTAGATTTACTAAAGAATCCTTTGCTGACCGACAAGGAAAGACAGGAATATACAACGATTATTGAGTTAGAAACGAAGCGTATGTCGACATTAACGAAGCAATTACTTTTACTTACATCACTCGATCAATCTACAAGGTTGTTAAAGCGTGAACCTTATCGTTTAGATGAGCAATTAAAGGAAACCGTAAGAAAATATCGCTGGCAGCTTGAAGACGCTAATGTACAATTATCGTATCAGCTTGAACCAGTAACATATGGTGGCGATGCAGGGCTATTACAAAATGTGTGGGATAATTTATTGACGAATGCCATTAAATACAATGTTGAAGGTGGAGAAATTCATATTCACTTACAAGAATCCTCAACCTCAGTTGAAGTGCTTATTGAGGATAGCGGCATAGGAATGACTGCCGAGCAACTACAAAAGGTATTTGATCGCTTTTATCGAGTAGATGCGTCCAGAACAAAGCAAGGTACTGGTCTTGGACTAGCCATCGTGAAGCAAATTGCTGAGTTACATGGAGGAACGGTTCATATAGAAAGTGTTATGAATTCCGGCACAAAGGTACGTGTTCACTTACCAAAATTGTAATGAGGAGTTCATGTAAAGTTCATGTTCACGAGATAAACTGCTGACTAAGTTGAAAAAGCTTAGGAGGGGTTATCGTATGGAACAAAAATGGAGTATGCGCCTTATTCGTCTTGCTGCGATTTTTGCCTTATTGGGAACGTATCTAGGCTCACATATGTCTGGTTCAGGTAGTTATGAATATAGACCGATACATGCACATATTTTGCTCGTAGGTTGGTTAAGTATGTTTGCATGGGGGATTTTCTATCGTGCCTTTAAAGTGAAATCAAAAAAATTAGTAACAGCTCATGGTTGGACTGCAATTCTCGGTGTTTTTGGCTTAACACTAGGAATGTGGTTCTACAATTTGAATCCATTTAATTTTAGCAGAACGTTTACAATGATTTTCTTTATAGTAGGTGGAACAACACTATTAATTAGCTTTGCTTTATTCATCGTTGTAACATTTATGGTAAATCAAAAAGAAGAAATGAAAATCTAAAAAACATACCGTGTCACTGTCTTTAATGAGGTGACACGGTATTTTTTATGAAGAACAGTTTTGTGTGTGAATCTTTTTTTTACTCTTTGAAAGGTGAATTTCGATAAAATTCAGAAGTTGGTTGATAAAACATGAAAGTTTATCGATAAAACTAAAAGTTGGATGACATTCTGTTAAAACGTATGTCATGTGGATAGGTTGATTGGAGCGAGCCCATAGGGGAACGAAGGCTAAAACCATCACGTCCTGTGATAACGCCTTCGTGACCAACCTCGTGCTGCTGACGCTTCGTTAGCACTACGCTTTCGCGCAAAAAACACCCTGTTGCCCTACGCGGCTCATCTGACGCCTCGAAGAAAGCGCCTAACCCCACGTTATGCTTATAATCCCTTTATTTTATATTTTCAAGAGACTTCTTAAGCCATTTTGTTGCCTCAGTATAATCCTGTGCAACACCGTGTCCTTTTTTGTAAAGCATACCAAGCTGGAATTGTGCTTTTTGATGCCCTTGATTGGCAGCCAGTCGATACAGCTGGGCGGCCTTCGCAAAATCCTTTGGTACCCCTTGCCCATGACTGTGCATTTGAGCTAATTGATATTGTGCTTTGGCATGTCCCTTAATGGCAGCTTGTTCAATCCATTTTGCAGCCTCAGTATAATCCTGTTCGACACCTTTGCCCTTATCAAATAAATTACCAAGTTGATATTGAGCACCTGAATGTCCTTGGATGGCTGCTAGTCGATAGCAGCGTCGTGCCTCTTCTAAGTCCTGTTCGATCCCCAATCCATGCTCATATAATAACCCCAATTGATATTCAGACTGAATATGGGACTGATCAGTAGCGGCCCTCCACCATTTTACTGCTTCATCATAATTCAATTCAGCTTCATATAATAATCCGAGCTCGTACTGAGCATCAGCATAACCCTTTTCAGCAGCAACTTTGAAGTAAGAGAGAGCCTTCTCTGGTTGCTGGAGGTGGTATACATAAATACGTCCAAGCTCAAAGCCAGCACTTATATGTCCGTTGTTAGCGGCTAACTGCAACCATTTTTCAGCTAAAGTTATATCGTTTTCTTTAACATAGAGCACACCGAGACAGCATTGGGCATTCAAGTGTCCTTTATGTGCTGCGAGCTTAAACCATTTTATAGCCTCTAGATGATCTTGAGGAATACCTTGTCCAGTGTTATATAGCATAGCCAATTGAAATTCTGCATTTGTATGGTCTTGAAGTGCAGCTAAATGGAACCATTGCGCAGCTTCTTCAAAATTTTGCGAGATGCCTCGACCTTTAAGGTACATATAACCAAGATTATACTGAGCACTTGCATCTCCAGCCAATGCAGCCATTTCAAAATAGGTTATAGCTTCCTCATAGCTTTGCTCGACACCAGTTCCATTGTGATAAAGGAACCCAAGATTATTTTGAGCGCTTGTATTCCCTTGATTGGCTGCTAGCATGTACCATTTTGCTGCCTCGGCAAAGTTTAGTGGCATACCGAGTCCTTGATTGTATAGGACCCCTAGATTGTACTGTGCATCTGCATTTTCTAAATCTGCAGCAACTTTATAATAATGAGCGGCTTCCTCATAATTTTGTACAACACCGTGACCTAAATGATAGAGCACGCCTAAGCTATAAAGCGCGTTTGCATCCTTTTGCTCAGCAGCGCGTTCATACCACATTTTTGCAACTGCATAATCTTTCTTAACGCCACGCCCTTGATTATAAAGAGCGCCTAAATTATATTGAGCACTTGCATTCCCTTGTTTTGCGGCAAGCTCAAACCAGTCTGCTGCGGTTTTATAGGCCTCGGTTGATTGGTCATCTTGAAGTAGCGTATTTATATCAAAAGCTGAAGTTATATCTTCAAAGCTGGAGCCTTGGCGCATTAACTTTGCCTTTAAGGTACGGTCATAGCGATCGATAAACCATTCTACAATATCACTTATATAATCAAGAACAATTTTTGCTGCCTTAGCCTCCACAACTTCACTTCTATTACTAGAAGTCATTTTGCTTACAAGATTCATTAATAAATAAATGCGACGTGGATGGATTTTTGCAACAAAGCTACGATTATTGAGTAATGATCGAATATTTTTTAGCTTCGGTTCGGTATGCATTTCCAGCTTATAAAGTTCATATAGAATTTCCTCTAGTACAAGGAGTGATTTTTGAAGAGATATAGCTGGCTTTGCAATGGCGAGCGAGCTAGCATCCTGTAAATTATTAGCCAATTTAACCAAGTATAAAGCTTTTAATTTTGTACATTGATCTTGGAGAATTTCATATTGTATGACGATAGAACTCACCACTTTCATAACATTATTCTTTTTCTACTCATCACGAAATCTGGATGTTTAATTTGTTAAAACGTATACCGTGTATATTAGTTGATTGAAGTGGAGACTGGGCGCCCCCAGGAAGCTTTGCTCTGTGCGAAAGCGAAGCGACAGCAACAACAAATGTTTTCTGTAGCGAAAGCAACGCGTCAGCTACAAAGCGCCCAGTCGGAACGGAAATCAACCATACGCTACGAAGATATCCTCTTTTTTCATATATCGGGAAAATACCGTTATTGTTGAATTGTCCTCGATACATGATACTATTTGTTATAAGGAGATTCGTTGAAATTCAGTAACGATTACTAGTGAGTGCATATGTCAAAGTTTCATGTTATCCGGGGGATAGAAATGATGAAAAATATTGCAGTAATTATACCAGCCTATAATCCACAACAGTCACTTATAACCTATGTCCATCAATTATTAGCCACCACCATTAACCAAGTTATTATTGTCAATGATGGCAGCGATCAAAAATATGCAGATGTATTTGAAGCGTTACAAAAGATTGACTGCTGTCGAGTACTAGAACATGGCAATAATATTGGTAAGGGAGGCGCACTGAAAACAGCCTTTATCTATGTAATGGAGCAAAGGGGGATGTTTCAAGGTGTTATTACAGTAGGTGCTCATGGCCAACATACGTTACAAGATGTAAAGCTAGTTTTAACAATGACAAAGGTATTTTCTGAAGGAATTGTGTTAGGAGTACGTAACTTCCATTCTTCGGACAGCACGTTTTTATCATATTGGGGTAATCGAACAACAAGTTTGTTTTTTGAAATCCTTTATCATAGAAAACTAATGGATACACAAACAGGTTTACGGTTTATTTCTATAAAGGAGCTACCATGGCTAATAAAAGTAAAAGGTGAACGATATGACTACGACACAAATATGTTAGTTGCTGCACTTAAAAGAAAATGTCCAATTTTTGAAGTAGAGATAGGTCAGCTACGAATAAAGAAAAATACAGTTATACAGTATGATGAAATAACAAATGCAGGATCAATTATTTCTAAAATGCTTATGAATTATTTAAAACCAAGGAAAAAATAGTTACAGTTAGGATAAAGAATAATAATTACTCAAGAACGTAGCGAGTATAGAAAGAAGGAGCTATGATGATGGAATATTCAGATCAAGTGAAAAATCGTGTGAAACGGATGGAAGGTCAGCTACGTGGAATTTTAAAAATGATGGAAGAAGAAAAGGACTGTAAGGCAGTCATTACTCAATTATCGGCAGTACGCTCAGCAGTAGATCGTACAGTTGGTGTTATTGTTAGTACGAATCTTTTAGAATGTGTACAAAATGCTGAAGGTGATGGCGAGAAAATGAATGAAGCTATTCAAGAAGCAGTCAATTTAGTAGTGAAAAGTCGTTAAATAAAGAGAAGCCTACCCTATAAAAAAAGATCATTAATATATAGAAAACTCACTTAAAAACAAGTGAGTTTTTATTTTTTTACAAAAATATAGTTTAATTCGATACTTATATTTTATTTTAGGGAATTTATACCTATGATTCGTGTGTTATGTATACAGTTGAAAGTCACGGATAGTGAACTTGTCCGATAGATTTATAGTTCCTTTATCTGTTATTCTGATTACAAGAATATAACAAATGGAAGGTGATTTATTGTGAAGAAATGGTTGATAAGCGGAGCAGCATTACTGATGTTAAGTCCAACAGCAGCCTATGCTCAAAATGCAGACGCTCGCTCAGTAAATACTTCCTCTGTGTTTGCTTATAATGTAGTAGCTGATACAAAAGTAACAACTTGGGATCAATTCACAACAGAAATCGTAAAGCAATTAAATAATTTCGCTCCCGAAATTAAAATTACATATAGTGGATCAATGACTGATTTCAAAAAGAATTTTATGGAGTCCTTTGAAAAAGCACAGGAGCAAGCAGTCTATGCGAGTGGTCATATGGAAAGTACTGCTATTTCTGCAGACTCAACGGGCAATGTGACATTTAAAGTGAAGTATTTGACTAACCAAACACAAGAAGCGGCCGTACAAAAAAAGGTAGATCAAATATTAAAAACGATTATTAAGCCTTCAATGAAAACAGAATTCGAAAAAGTAAAAGCGATTAATGATTATATTGTGTCAAATACAGCATATGGTACTAAAACAAAGGCTAGTCCCCATAGTGCTTATGCATTGTTAATGGAAGGACAAGCTGTATGTCAGGGCTACGCGTTAACAACTTATAAAATGTTAGAACAAGCTGGGTTCGATGTAAAATATGTTGTGGGTACTGTTAATGGTAACGAGGCACATGCATGGAATTTAGTGAAGGTTGATGGTAAATGGTATCATTTAGATACAACATGGAATGATCCATTACCAAATCGTTTCGGTGCTTCTTCGTACGATTATTTTTTAGTAACGGATGCACAGCTTAAGAAAGATCATAAATGGATAGCATCAAATTATCCTGCTGCAACAAGTACGAATTATAGCTATATGCAAAATGTTCATTTTGCATATCAGGTTAATAATACACTGTACTTTAGCAATACGGCAGACAAAGATAAATTGTATACGCTTGATTTAGCAAGCGGTAAGAAAACAAAGGTCATTGATAGACGTGCCTTGTATATTACAGGAGCAGATAACATTTTATATTTCAGTGATTACAGTAACAGTGGCTACTTAACAAAATTAAATCTTAAAACATTAAAAACTGAGGTGCTCGTGAAGCAAGCAGTTTCTGATTTAAGAATTAATGATAATTATTTAGTTTATAATGTTAATGGCAAAGAACAGAAGTTTAAAATAAAATAAACTTCAAATACTTATCTATTAATAAAATGAAAGCACAAAAGGACTTCCAAGTGAGTCCTTTGTGCTTTTTTTGTATATAATGAAAACAGGATAACGTTTGGAGGTGAGGATTTTGTGGAAAAAATTAGCCATTATCGTAATTTTAATTATTTTTATTGACCCTATTTATACGGCTGGTAAAGCAGTTGTGCAACAAGTAATAACTTGGTCAAATAATGATGAAATAGAAACGATGCTTCTTTCAACAAAGGACAAAATCATAGATGTTACTGCTAAACTTTCAGAGAATGCCTCCATTGAAACGGCCACACCTATAGAAGAAAAGCCAGAAGAAGGAGCCGTTACAGCGCCTGTAGCCAAAAAACCTGAAGCAAAGTTAGTTGTAACAAATGCAAAGGAAATGGCTGATGCGATGTATGCGTACTATAGTAGTTTTTCACCTACGTTTGAGATTCAATATAAAGGCGATACACAAAGAATTGAACAGCTAGTGGAAGAAGCCTATGAAAATGCTATAAAACGAGATGATTATGTATATGGACATATTAGTAAACATTCAATTCGTTTTGAATATGGAAGAAAAACAGCCAAAATCTTTGGAGAGCAAAGCTATTTAATGACACCAGAACAGGCAGCATTCGTTGAAATGAATGTGCAAGAGATTGTAGCCTCTATCAATGAGAAATCGTTAAGTGAAGTAGAGAAGGTTAGGGCGGTCAATGATTATATCGTCGCCAATACCGCCTATACGGATCAAACGAATTCAAGTCCACACAGCGCTTATACAGTGCTTGCAGAACATGGCGGCGTTTGTCAGGGCTATGCATTGCTCGCTCATTCGATGTTACAAAAGCTAGGTATAGAAACAAAATATATCGTAGGCTATGTCGGACAGGAGGGACATGCTTGGAATTTAGTAAAGCTGGATGGTCAATGGTATCACCTCGATACAACATGGAATGACCCGGTGCCTGATCGTAAAGGGGCGGTTCGCTATCAATACTTTTTAGTGGATGATCGAACGATGGCAAAGGATCATACGTGGATTGCTAACGACTACCCGAAAGCAACGAGTACGACGTATAACTACTTTCACAATGTAGATTTCGCTGCACAAGTAGGGCAACAAATATTTTATAGTAATGTTGCTGATGATAATAAATTGTATGTCCTTGATTTAAAAACAGGTAAATCGAAACGCGTCTCTAATTCGCGTGCACAGTACCTCGTTTATGCAGATGGCTGGCTATATTTTAGTAATTATTCACACGGAGCGTATTTAACGAAGATTCGTCCAGATGGAAGCGGAGAACAAATGTTAAATAGGGAAGAAACGAAAGATTTATTTGTGAAGGACAGCTATTTATATTTCACGACAAATGAACTGAAAAAAATGGCACTTTAATGTTAGAACGAAAAAGATGTGAATGACATGCCAGAAGTTACATTTTATGTGGAGTGGTTGATTGGAGTGGAGGTTGGGCGACTCCTTGGGGATCAGTAATAGAGGAACGAAGGCTAAAATTATCACGTCCTGTGATAACGCCTTCGTGACCAACATCGTGTTGGCCCAAGCGGCTCATCGGACGCCCCTAGGAAGCTTTGCTCTGTGCGAAAGCGAAGCGTCAGCAACAAAGCGCCCAGTCGGAACGGAAATCAACCCCTCGTTTTACAGAAGAGTCATACTTTATTTAAATAGACACCTTAATTGAATAATAGTTTTTCAACAACATGAAGAGCCTATGACATTACAAACTGTCATAGGCCATTTTTGTTCGCTCTATAAGATAAAGGATAGGCTGATGCTGACATAGAGAAATCTCAATTTGTGGATACATCGATTTCATTTCATATGAAAAAGTTTTGAAAATTAATGGATTATGCTTAATGGCACCACCATTACAATAAAGGTTGAATGTATCGCCCTTATAGTCAATTTTTTTCAACACAGCGCATGCAAGGAGTACTAATTCTTGAGCACCACGCTTTGATATTTGAATGGCACATGAATCCTTTTTAGTCACGGCAGCTTGCAAAAATGCACCCATTTTTGCAAGCTGCGCGTTCGTGTAGGATGGTCGGAATAACCATGAAGCTAGCTCTGTAACATCTTGGATTCGTAAGTAATCATAGACAGGACTTTTTAATAGGGTCGGCTCACCACGCCCGTCTTCCATGTGGAAAATGGCGCGTATAACCTCTTGTCCTAACCAATAGCCACTGCCTTCATCTCCTGCACGATGCCCCCAACCACCTGCACGTACTATTTGTGTACCATCAAATGCGTACGCAATGGCTCCTGTTCCAGCAATGAGTAATGCGCCTGCCTGTCCAGCAGTAACACCAAGTAAAGTGGCTTGTGCATCATTTTCTATAATAAGCGTATCTATCTTTAACTGTAATGTAGATAGTGCACTATGAACGATTGCTGATACGGTTTCATGATCTTTGGGAGAATCAATCCCAGCCATTGCAAAGGTAGCAACAGCAATATTTGAATCATCATGCTGTTGTAAAAAGTCCTGCACATTTGCTAATAATGCTTGCAATATTTCTGTAGTAGATGCAGCACCGATTGCTTGATAATTCGAGCCACTTGTTGATGTTGTATATTTTATTTCACCAGACTCGGCATGTACGAGCGCACATGCCGTTTTTGTAGCACCACCGTCAATTATAAGTAGCCATTCCATCATTGATTCCATTCCTCGATTATTACTGTTAATTGTTTTTCTGCCTCAATAATCATAGACTCTTTCAAACTAACCCACTCTTTAAGGTTATGAGAATTTGCCTTGGAGCGTTCAAGAGATTCTTTCATCGTTACGGGCGCTGGACCACCAAATAATGTACGTACACCGACGAAAGTTTCTGGTTTTAATGTGCTATAAAAATCTTCCTCGGAAATTTTTAATGGTTTACCAGTAATTAATTTAGATTGTGTATTGGCAAGACCCCATGTAAGGCTTGCTAGAGATTCCTCCCCATGAGAGAGCAATACTTTAATACATTTACTAACAATACTATGTGCTTGGCGGAAGGAAATCCCTTCAGTGCGCACAAACGTATCGGCGAGCTCTGTCACATTGGCAAAGCTGTTTTCTGCTCGATTTCTTAGTTTTTTCTTGTTTACATCCATCGTGACAACAAGTGAACCAAATAGTTTGTAAATACCTATTAAACGGTCGATGGCGCGCCATAAATAAGGTTGCATATCATCCTCTGTGTCTACGATATCTCCAAAAGGTGTATTATGTACCATTTGTAATACTGTACTAGCATCACCAACAACTGCTGATAGCAATGAACGTGTATGCTCGATCGAAACAGGATTGCGCTTTTGTGGCATGATAGAGCTAACTTGCACGTACGGGCTTGCTAGCGTAAATGCATTGAATTCCTGTGTAGCCCATAGTAAGAAATCTTGGGATGTGCGGCCAAGATTAAGTGCCGCAAGTTGCACGATACTCGCTGCCTCTGCAATATAATCGGCACCAGCAACAGCATCCCACGCATTTTCGATAATATCATCGAATGCCAATAACTCACGCATGCGCTCTCGATTAATATTGAAGCCTGTTGTCGTTAATGCCGCAGCCCCCATACTACTACGATTCACCGTTTTATAGACATGTTGTAAACGTTCAAAGTCTCGTTCAAGTTGATCGATGACAGCTTTCAAATAATGCGCAAAGGTTGTTGGCTGTGCCTGCTGCGTATGTGTATAGCCAATCATAATCGTATCAACGTGCTCCTCAGCAGCTGCGATTAAATCATCCCGTAATGTCAGTAATTCTTGCATAAGCAACAACAATTTTTTTCTTAAAGTCATGCGATAGATGGCAATGCCCATATCATTACGACTTCTACCAATGTGAAGATTCCCTGCAACATCACCAGCAAGCTCTATTAATTTATTTTCGATGCGGAAAAACAAGTCCTCATATCGCGGGCTGTAATCCTCTATACGATAATAGTTCAAGTCTAGTTTTTTTAAAGCAGTACCAATTTCTTTAGCCTCTTCTTTTTTGACTAGACCCTGTTCTTCTAACATTTTTAAGTGTGCAATATTGATTTGCAACATAATTGTTAAAAAATTTTTCTTAGCTTCATCGTAAGCTGGTTGCAAGACAATTTTACGATAAATATTAGAAGGAAAGATCATCCCATCTTCTCGCTGGGTCTTGTTGCGGAAATCTTCAAACATAGTTATTGCCTCCTAGTAGATTGGCAGTTATATGGCCGAACCAGCACTGCCTTTAGATAACTTCTCGGAAATAATAAGTACAATTAAAATTAAACAAATTTGTAAGACACCATATGCACAAGCAGTTCCAAATTTAAAAGAATACAATTTTTGGAATATCGCCACTGATAATGGGATCGTTGACGTACTGTAAAGAAGAATAGACGCTACGAATTCGCCAAAGCTTTGAACAAGTGCTAGTAATGTACCTGCCAAAATGCCCGTAAATGTAAGTGGTAATACAATACGTCTAAATGAATACCACCATGTTGCACCTAAACTTCGGGATGCTTCTTCGATAGATTGATCTAATTGCACAAGTGATGCCGATGTTGATCGGAAAACAAGAGGTAAATGTCTAATAAAATAAGCTAACGGCAAAATCCAGAACGTCCCGATAAGAACCTGATTAAAGGAGAAGATATTTTCCGTACTAAAGGCTGCGATCAAATTGACAGCTACAACCGTACCTGGCAATGCCCAAGGAACCATGATTAAAATATCGAGTAATGTTTTACCTTTAAAATTTAACCGTACCATAGCATAGGCTGCCGCAACACCGAAAATGATATTGCCGATTGTGGCAACAATCCCCATTCGAACAGAATTCCAAATCGGTCGCCACGTCCGTTCATCTGTAAAAAGAGCGTGATAATGATCCAATGTATAGTCTGTTGGGAGAATTTGCGTTTTCCATGCACCATCAACGGAAAATGAAATTAATATAAGCACTAAAATCGGCAAAATTAAAATTAATGTACCTATGAAAGACGCAATAGTCGCCATAACTTTCATACGTCTTGAAGACACTTCAGATCGATGAACACTAATACCCTTGCTGAGATTTTGGTAATTTCGGCGGTTTTGATACCAGCGCATAATAATTAAAAAGGTAATGGACACAAAGGATAAAATCATAGATTGTGTCGCTGCCATATCTAAATTCCCATTCGTACGTGATAAATAGATTTGCATGGTCATCGTGCGTTCAACACCGAACATTAAAGGTGCAGTGTAGGATGCCATAGAAATCATAAATACGAGTAAGGATGAGGCAACAATCGAGGGTGTTAACATGGGCAGAATAACTTTTATCCATACTCGAACACGCCCGGCACCTAAGCTTGTTGCGGCTTCTTCTAAAGCTGGATCAAGACCTTTTATAGCTGCTGAGGCGGTTAAGTAGAAGTAAGTGTACATCGTGAATGTATGTACTATGATAACCCCCCATATGCCTTTTAATGAAAATGGAACTTGCTCTAAACCGAAAAGGTGCTGAAACGCACGTGGGAAAATACCACTCTCACCATACAAAAATGTAAAGGACAGCACACCTACTAACGGCGGAAGAGCCATGGGTACCAATACTAAAACAGAGAGTATTCGTCTGCCTGGGAAATCATAGCGTTCCAATAAAAATGCCATAGCTACACCGACGATTGCACAGCAAATAACACTGATAACGGATATATAAATACTAGTCCACAATGCCTCTATATTTGCTGGGCTAGCTATACTAAAGAAATTTTTATAATTAGATAGTGCATCATCACCAGAAAAGCTTTCTGTAAAAGTTTGATAGAACGGGTATACTACATAGGCAAACAACACTAAAAATAAAGGTGCAACTAAAATATAGACAAACCAATTTGACCTAGTTAGTCGTGTCCATGCATTTCCTTCAGAAGGATTGAGGTGTGTTTTTTCCATGTTGTTACCCTCCTATTCTCCCAAAAAATACAGTGAATCTTGGGCTATATTTAAGGTGATGTCTTCGCCAATCTTTTTTAAGTGACCGTTCATATTGATAATCATTACTTTTAGTGAAAAATCTAGACATTCTACAATATAGTTCACACTAATTCCTGTAAATTCAACAAAAGTGATTTTACCTGTTAATGTGTTTTCACCAGTACCTTGATTAATAGATTCAGGACGAATAGAAATAAACACTTTGTCTCCAATCATATGCGTTAAAGTGGGGGAGCTTTGTTGCTTTCGCCCAGTCAAAACAAGTCCACTTGCTGTTTTTACTTGTACATCGTCACCATTAACAGCATCAATTATCGCCTCAATTAAGTTTGTCTCACCAATAAAATCTGCGACGAAGCGGTTAGAAGGTCGATTATAAATTTCTTGCGGAGTACCGACTTGTCTGACGTTCCCATTTTCCATGACCATTATCCGATCTGACATGGACATAGCTTCCATTTGATCATGCGTAACATAGATGGTTGTAACACCGAGCTCGGATTGAATACGTTTTATTTCAACGCGCGTTTCTTCGCGTAATTTAGCATCTAAATTCGACAATGGCTCGTCTAACAATAAAATATCGGGCTCTATCACAAGTGCTCTTGCCAATGCAACCCGTTGCTGCTGCCCACCAGATAATTCATTAATTTTCCGATTACCATATTGCGATAAATGAACGAGCCCTCTAATACGGTCAACCTTTTGTTTGATCTCCGACTTCGAAAATTTTCGTACTTGTAAGCCAAAGGCAATATTTTCATCTACCGTCATATGTGGAAAGAGGGCATAATTTTGAAACACCATACCGATGTTCCGCTTATTAGGTTGAAGCCTTGTCACATCAAAATCATCAAAAAGAATTTTCCCTTCGCTTGGGTAATAAAAGCCGGCTATCATCCTTAATGTAGTCGTTTTTCCACAACCACTTGGGCCGAGGAAGGTGAAAAATTCACCAGCTTTAATATGAAGATCTAAATCTTTTACGCCATGAATGTGACCGAACTTCTTAGAGACATTTTTTATTTTGACACTTTTCAACTGAAATGCTCCTTTCCCGTTAGAAAATTAGTTACATGAAGCCTCGAGCAAAAATATACTCGAGGCTTAAAGATATGAACAATATTCATAGATGTCTTATGATATTAAAAGGCTCATCACCATAACGTGGGGTTGATTTCCGTTCCGATTGGGCGCTTTGTTGCTGACGCTTCGCTTTCGCACAGATAAAACATTTGCCGCTGACGCTTCGCTTTCGCGCAGAGCAGAGCTTCCTGGGGGCGTCCGATGAGCCGCTTCGCTTCGCTGCAGGGTCTCGGGCCAACACGATGTTGGTCACGAAGGCGTTATCACAGGATGTGATGGTTTTAGCCTTCGTTCCTCTATCGCTGATCCCCAAGGAGTCGCCCAGTCTCCACTCCAATCAACTTATATGCATGACATACGTTTTAAGAATATCATTCCTGATTTTTTGTGAGTAACCTGTTAGCAACATAGGACAGGTTCACAACTTTTTAATTCTCGATCACTTTTTTCCGCGCCCTTTAATATTATTATCCCAATGCTCCATCCATTCAGCTTCTTTATCAGTCATGAGTTTCCAGTCTATATCAAACGTTTTTAAGTCTAATTCTTTATACCACTCAGGCATTGCAGCTTTATCGATATCGGAGCGAGTAGGAATTTGATAGTAATCGTTTGCTAGCTGAGTGACCATTCCTTTTTCAAATAAGAACTCTACGAAGAGCTTTGCATTTTCTAAGTTTTTGGCATTATTGACAACAGCAACACCATCAACTAAAATCGGTGCACCACTTTGCGGATAAATATAATCAAACGGATAATCAGTCGTATATTTCTTTAATAAAATATCTTGTAAATTCCATAAAGAAATACTGCCTTCTTGTCGTGTCATCTTTAAATAAAGTGCATTTGGATCTTGTGTATATTCCTTCGTGTTGGCATCTAATTTTAATAACCAATCGTAGCCCTTCTCAGGCGAATCTGCACCTTGACGTAAAATCATAGATGAATAAATAGTACGCATCGTCCCAGATGCTAACACACCACGAATTAAAATTTTATCTTTCCACTTTGGATCTAATAAATCATCCCAATCTTGTGGACCTGTTTCTTTCGTTAATACATCCTTGTTAATCATAATGACTTCTGGCAGTAACATTTCACCAAACCAACGACCATCTTGATCTTTATAAGCCGCATCAATGGAGTCGTTAAAGCTAGGCTTCCAAGCTTGAAGCAAACCTTCATTGGCGCCTACAGTTAGTGCAGATTGCGTACCGCCCCACCAAAAATCAGCTTGAGGATTTGCTTTTTCACCACGTAGGCGTTCTAAAATTTGCTGTGCGCCCATCGTTAAAAATTCCACTTCAATGTCCGGATACTTTTCATTAAACTGATCGATTACCTTTTGCACCATCTCTTCATCGCGCCCTGTATAAATAACAAGCTTTCCAGATGGCGTAGCCGCTACATCGGTCTTTTCAGAACTGGACGTTTTGTCGCTATCTTTTGTAGCAGTCTTGTCACTACTACAAGCAGCTAAGACGATAACCATCAGCACAAGTAAAAAACCGAAGATACGTGTTTTCTGCATAATCTTCCCCCTCCCTATAGTGAAAAACTTACATACTATCAGTATAATACTAAAACCCAACATTAATGTTAGAATAATTAAAAAATTATAATTAGATTCATCATAACTATGTAAATACTAGATAGCAATAGTGCTTCACTAAAGTTGGAAACTCTTTAAAGTAGCGGAGAGTTTCAAGTTTAAGAGTTTTGAGGATAGATTATTACGAAAGTGAACAAATGTTGATTTTGGGGATTTTGAAAGGAATCCCTAAATCATGATTCTAGGCAAACAGATTAGTTCGGTTGTGGTCCGCTCTCTATCAAGTAGAGAATGGGAATTCTCAAAAATGTTTAAAGCAGCTTAAGCCCGGTATTTTAGTGGGTTTAAGCCGTTTAATCGTTCTTAAATAAATAGATTTTATCTGTCTATTGATCGTCAGATTGGATGTGAATTTGAAACTCTTATTACTACAAAATTGAAATTATCACGTTTTGTTTAAAAACCAACAAATATTGATTTTGTCTTGTAGTAGGTGGAGAAAAGTCCTTTCTTTATGAGGTAATTCCTAGTGAACATCACCTGATTCAATCTCAAAAATAAGGTTGAACATAATTATCATAATGATGCAAATAAGTAGTTTATCAAAATATGTTCAAAAGTAAGCAAAGATTGATTTGCATTTTTTTCAGTAGATTTTAATTTTAATGAGCAAAATCTTAAATCTTTAAGATTTAAGATAGAAGGATGTTTTTTTTGTTTTTAAAAATGGAATAATTTTTCAAAAAAGTGTTGAAAAATGGTTCGTGATGATTCGACTGTTGCAAGAATACAGGAGTGGTACCATCACTAACTCTGGGGTATGTCATTGCACAAGATTCAATTCGCACTAGGTAATTGCAAGCGACGAAAAGTAAAAAAATACTTAAAAGAGGGAAAATATGTTTAAAGAGGTTCGGTTAGAGGTATAGATTAAGTGTAAAAAGTAAATAATCTTGTATTTGTGATAATAGTATTGATGTTTCTAAGTATTTCTTTTTCATTCATCTAATACGAAAACGCAAGCTGATCAGAGCAAGAGGAAGTTAACTTTTTTGTATGTTGACCCTGATTTAGAAGTGATACCAGAGTTTAGTTTTGAAAGGAGATTACTAAATGAAAAAAGCCTTTTTAGTATTAGTTTCCACGCTTTTAGTGTTTTCTCAATTGTCATTGGGCAGCCTATCTGTTTATGCGATAAGCAATGCGGAGAATGATATTGTAACGCCGAATGATGAAGATGAAAGCGAAGCATTAAACAACGAAGATGAAACTGTAACATCAAATAATGAAGTCGATCATATAGCCCCAATTGAAAATGAAAAAGGGAACGGAGCACCAAGTGATAATGATGAAAATGAAACACTAGGTAATAATGAAGAAAATGGCAAAGCACCAAACAATGAAGATGAAGTCTCAGCAATAAATGAAAATGAAGATGAGTTCATAACGCGAAGTATGTTCAATGGTGTTGTCATTACGGGCTATAAGGGTTCTTCAAAGGATATCGTTATCCCTGATGAAATCAATGGTAAACCAGTTTTAGAAATAGGATACAGAGCATTTGCTAATAAACGACTCACAAATGTAGAAATGCCATCAAGTGTGACAACGATAGGAATCGGTGCATTTGCTGATAATCAATTAACAAGTGTAGAAATACCTTCAAGCGTAGCAACGATAGGAGATCGTGCATTTGCTGATGATCAATTAACAAGTGTAGAAATACCATCAGGCGTGACAACGATAGGAGAGAGAGCATTTGCTGATAATCAATTAACAAGTGTAGAAATACCATCAAGCGTGACAACAATAGGAATCGGTGCATTTTCTAAAAATCAATTAACAAGTATAGAAATCCCCTCAAGAGTGAAAAAGATAGAACCATTTGCATTTACTGATAATCAATTAACAAGTATAAAAATCCCCACAAGCGTGACAACGATTGAAATCGGTGCATTTTCTGAAAATCAATTAACAAAAATAGAACTACCCCCAAGTGTGACGACGATAGGAAACAGTGCATTTTCTGAAAATCGATTAACAAGTATAGAACTATCCTCAGGCTTAGAAACGATAGGAGAGCGAGCATTTTTTAGTAATCAATTAACAAATATAGAGATCCCCACAAGCGTAAAAACGATAGAAAACTATGCATTTGCTTATAATCAGATGACAAGTGTAGAAATCCCCGCAAGTGTGACCACAATAGAATCGGAAGCATTTAGTTATAATCAATTAGATTTTATAACCTTTCATGGAGTACATGAATTCCAATGGGCTACAACTCCTTTTAAATTTCAATTTAAGAGTGGGAAATCCTTTTTGGGATGGTTTGAAGATGAAGATTATACGATAAACTGGAGTGATACTGTATCCAAACCAATGACTGTTTACGCTAAGTGGAGTCCTCTTGCTGTCATGTTTGATACCGATGGCGGAAACGAAGTTCCATCCCAAACAGTAGAACATGGTGAATTAGTGAAAATACCATCCTCTCCAGTAAAAGCGGGATACACATTTGAAGGCTGGTATAAGGATAAAGGGCTGATAGAAGCATGGAATTTCGATCAGGATGTAGTGAAAAAAGATATCACGCTATACGCTAAATGGTCGAAAGAAAGCTTCATCGTTACTTTTGATGCCAATGGCGGAAGTGAAGTTCCATCCCAATCTGTAGAATATGGTGAATTTATAAAAGCACTATCTAATCCAGTAAAAGCAGGATACACATTTGAAGGTTGGTATAAAGATAAGGAACTGACAGAAGTATGGAATTTCGATCAAGATGTAGTGAAAAAAGATATCACACTACATGCTAAATGGTCGAAAGCAAGTTACATTGTTACATTTGATTCCAATGGAGGAAGCGAAGTTTCTTCACAAAAAGTGGGATATAACGAATTAGTAAAAGTACCAGCTGCTCAGAAGAAGAAAGGTTATACATTCGACGGCTGGCACAAAGATAAAGAATTGACAGTACCATGGGATATTGCAAAAGACGTAGTGACCCAAAATGTTACGTTATATGCGAAATGGATAAAGGATAACACAGCAGGTGGAGGATCTGGCTGGACGCATCTAAATACTGTCACTTTTGACTCCAATGGTGGGAGTGAAGTACAGCCACAAACAGTTGGATTTAATGACCTAGTGAAGGCTCCAACTACTCTAATGAAGGATGGCTATCAATTTACTGGCTGGTATAAGGATGCAGAGCTTAAAAATGTATGGGACTTTGCGAAAGATAAAGTAACATCAGACATAACGTTGTATGCGAAATGGACAAAGGATAATGTGTCAGAAGGTAGTTTTATCGTTACTTTTGATTCAAACGGAGGTAGTAAAATCCCGTCACAAACAGTGGCGTATAAAGCTTTAGTGAAGGCTGCTTCTAAACCAACGAAGGAAGGCCACATATTTATCGGCTGGTATAAAAATAAAGACTTCACAAAGGCATGGGATTTTGCGAAAGATGTAGTCACAGCAGACATAACGTTATATGCTCGATGGATGAAAGAGAGTAGTGGCTGTGATATTACTTTCAATGATATTTCCACGAACTGGGCACAAGATATGATTAAAGAAGTTGCCAAGCGATGCATTATTAAAGGTTATCCAGATGGCACTTTCCGACCAAACGATCTGGCTCAACGTCAGCATGTGGTGCTTATGATTGACCGTGCGTTACAACCAACACCAATTCGAGAGGCTGTATCATTTTCGGATGTACCTAAAAACCATGTATATTATGAACAAATTACACGACTGCAACGAGCAGGTATCGTGGATGGTACAAACGGAACTTTCCGCCCAGATGCATATATAACACGTGCCCAAATGGCAAAAATGATGGTGATTGCATTTGGCTTAACGCCAGAGGGCAATAGTACGTTCAAGGATGTCGATCCATCACACTGGGCGAGTGGATACATTGCTACACTAGCGGACCATAACATTGCACTAGGCGATGAGAACGGTAATTTTAGACCGGATGAAAACTTAACACGCGCACAATTTACAGCGTTTATGTACCGAGCGCTTGGTTTATAAAAGAAATAAGGGAGATGTATCAAAAAAATGATACATCTCCCTTTCTAATCAAAGTATTTACTTACTAATAGGCTCTAAAGATTTTTGCTTTTGTCGTCGTTGCGAAAGTATTGTCGGTAACATCATACCTAAAATAACTAAAATAATACCCGCTATTTGTAAAGAAGTTAATGGTTCATGGAGAACAATAACTGAAACGGTTACAGCAACAGGCAACTCCATAGCACTTAAAATAGAGGCAAGAGCTCCTCCCACTTTCGGAACAGCTATAGAGAATAAATAAATTGGCAAAATAATACCGAAGAGTCCCAGTGCTAGTCCGAATTTCCATAACCCCCCGGCAAATAATTTACCGTTCCAAAGTACTTCAGGGTTTAGGAAAATACTAATCATGATCAGAGCGACAAAGGAAACAATCAACACTCGTGATGTAGTTGTAATACCTTCCACGTGACGAGAGTTAAATTGGATAAAGCAAGCAAAAGTAAAGGCAGCAGCAAAACCTAGTAGCCAGCCTTGAATAGCAATACCGCTTAAATCTACATTTAGTACACCAGCAGCTAAAATAGTTCCGGCAAATAATACAATGATGGAAATCACTTCAGCCCGACTTGGTAAGCGTTTATGAAGTGCGCAATCTATTAATAAGCCGATCCATGTGAATTGGAAGAGCATTACTACTGCAAGAGAGGCTGGTAGATACTTTAATGATTCGCCGTATATAATTCCTGTAGTTCCGGTAAATATCCCGGCGCACACCAAAATAAGCAGTCCCTTTTTAGAAAGCTTCGGTAATTGTCTTTGTGTCACTATAAAAATAGTTGCAACAAGCATAAAGCCAATAATATATTGACTTGATACTGCCTCTCCTGTTGTAAAGCCATGCTGCATAGCTACTTTGACAATTGTCGATAGTACACCGTAGCTACTAGAAGCAATGACAATTAAAAGAGGATAAAATAAATTTTTCTTCATGTTTTTTTGTTTCACTTCCTAAAATTGCTTTACCATATGATGAAATGGCTCATCAATTATGGACCATGGCTCTGTAATGACAAAGCCCATGCGTTCATAAAGGCGACGAGCGTCTTCTTTTTCCGTTTCAACATTTAATGATAATTTTGTATAGCCTCGTTTTTGTGTTTCCTCTATGGAAAATTGTAGTAATGATGTTCCTATCCCTTTACCACGAGCTTCTGGTGCTACACAAATAGTATCAATATAATATTCATCTTCATGAGCTTCTTTATCGATGATGATGGATGGCGCATTTTTTTCTTCAAGCCATTTTACGAGATTTGCATCCATATGAATGGCTTCGACACCATTATAGTAAACAAGAGTTCCTAATACTTGCTCATTCTCAATAGCAACAAAAGTATTTAAATAGGAATGTCGATTGTCCTCACGCTTGAATAGTACAGTAAGTTCTTGTTCAACGGCTTTCGCTGTTTGTTCACCTGTTAAACGGTTGGCAATATCACCAATCGCATCAATAATTAATGGTACAACGGCATGGGCATCCTGTGGTTGCGCTTGTCGAATTGTAATACTCATTGTCAAAATCCCCACCTTTCTATAGGCAAGTATAACAAAGATAGAGCATGACTCAAGTTTTTGAGTAAATGGTGATATTCTGATACTATTTTTCCGAAAGTTTAAAACTTTATACGATATCAGATTTCGTGTTAATCTATAATGACTAGAGTTTCGGGAGGACAACAATGACAAAGGAAGATAAGGATTATATTTTAGTTTATGGAGATGCTTTTATTGACTATATCGCAGATGATGTAACAAACACATCATTTACTAAATATATGGGTGGCGCAACGGTAAATGTTGCTGCGGGAATTAGTCGTATCGGGGCTCCATCGTCATTGATTACGATCACAGGAGATGACGAAGGTTCTCAGTTTGTTCGAGATGGCCTTGCACAAGAAGGGGTAAGCCTAGATTATGCAGTATTTAACCCTACGAAGCGTGTTAGCGGTGTCTATGTACATTTAACAGAAGCATGTGAGCGAATTTTTAAAGATTATGTCGATGAGACGCCAGATTTACAAGTAGAAGCAACACACTTAAATGAAGCAGCATTTAAACATGCATCTGCTCTAACTGTGTGCTCAGGTACAATGTTCCATCCTACAGCCCTTGATACAACACGCGCTGCTGTAGAGATGGCAAAGGAAAAAGGGGCAATTATCGCAATGGATGCGAATATTCGTCCTCTACGCTGGAGCAGTGAGCAGGTTTGCCGCGAAACGATCACGTCATTTTTTGAGCACGTAGATATTTTAAAGGTAACTGATGAAGAATTATTTTTCCTGACAGAAACAACTAGCTTGGAAGAGGGAATTGAGCAATTAAACAGTTATTTAGTGCCTATTATTTTAGTAACAGTAGGGGAAAATGGCACATATGCGGTATTAAATGGTGAGGTTATCCATGTACCGACAGAAAAGGTTGTGCCAGTAGATACTACAGGTGCCGGAGATGCATTTATGGCTGGTGTATTACGCGATGTTCATTATAATGGTTTACCTACAACGGAAGAGGAACTTGTTCGTTGTGTAAGCTTTGGTAATAAGCTTGGTGCTTTAGCAGCTACTAAAGCAGGGGCATTAACGGCTCTTCCATTTTATGATGATATTAAGCATTTACTTAAATAGTCGTTTGGAGCGTGCATACAATGGAGAAAAATTACGATGTATTAGTGAAGGATCGATTATTCTTTGGCGGTGCGAAAGATGCAGATTTAGCTTTTGAACAAGAAACGGTTGATATCGTCATTGATGTTCGAGTAAATGGCTTATCTAATGAGGAGCAAGAAGCGGCTTCATATGCGTACAAGCATATGCCAATTGCTGATGAGGACATAGAAGTAGCGCCATCTATTCAAAAAGTTGCGAAAGAAATTGTTTCTGCCTATGAGAATGGGCAGAAAGTGTACTTCCATTGCGGAAGCGGGGGAGGTCGCGCTGGAGTGGCTGCCACTGCTGTATTAATGGAGCTTGGCATGGCCAATTCTCTAGAGGAAGCGGAAGTGGCCGTAAAGAACGCCCGCCCACAAGTAACAATTCGTCCAAAAATGGCAGATGCGTTGCAGAAGCTATACAAATAAATGAGAAGATGTACCAAAAGGTTATTTCAACTTTGGTACATCTTCTTTTTTAGTTAGTGAATTATACATTTTTGCGCTTTGAATAGTGGATGTCGATAAAAAATCAATTATGCCTCGGCATAATTGCGTCCGGAATCGCCTTTGTGCTCGCACAAAGAACTCCTTTCTGATTCCGTGACATCTGCCGCAGGCTTTAACTTCTTTCAGCGGACGTTTGGACACCCGCTGAAAGAAGTTAAAAGTTGGGTGATAAAACGTGAAAGTTCATCGATAAAACTAAAAAGTTGGGCGATAATTCCTGAAAGTGTTCCGATAAAACTAAAAAGTTGGATATACAACCCCACGTTATGGTGATCAGCACAAAAAATAATAAATTGGTTTATTTTTGGAAATATTTTTCACTTTAATGTTTGTAAGTTGAAAATACAAATTTAGGAGTGAATCAATTGACTACATTTACACCCTTACAAGAGGCTCAAGCCTTTACAGAAGCTTTTCTATTGTCTAACGAGCAGGAATCTTTAAACCATCCTTATAAGAAGGATAAAGGTCGATATCCACGAGTGCGGAAATTTTTCCAAAATCATTTATTAAATGGTACAGGTGATGCTTCCACATATCAACAAGGTGTTGGGCAATTAATGATGTTCTGCGCCCAGTTCGCTCAACAAAAGGCATTGGTTGGAGAGCGTGATGCAGTTTACAAGGAAATGGTTAATACGGTTATTCCTAAGCTTTTGGAAAGAACATATAATTTCCCGTCAATCAATCCATTAGCAGGCTTTCTTTATCTTGGTGTAGCAATGCTTAAGAAGTTGGATGAATCTCAAAGTGATGTATCACTTTTTAATGTAGATGAGTTGTTAGTGCGATACCGAGACTATTTTGCTAATGAAGTATTAAGTTCTATAGAATACCATGCTTTAATGTATCATCGGACTCCGTCTGCTTGGACATACAATGATT
The DNA here is from genome assembly GCF_041262385.1 of Lysinibacillus sp. RC46. Taxonomy (NCBI): domain Bacteria; kingdom Bacillati; phylum Bacillota; class Bacilli; order Caryophanales; family Bacillaceae; genus Lysinibacillus; species Lysinibacillus sp. RC46. The sequence continues at coordinate 30,838 of NZ_JBGCCF010000015.1, forward strand.
CAGAAAAAGCGTACCGTTTTGCTACTGGACCATATTCGGGTCAAATAGGATATTGGATAACTACCGCAGATTTATCCACCGATCCTCAAAAAAAATACTTAGAGATGCCAACAGTTCTTGACAGCTCAGGACAAGTTTCTTTTGCTGCTATTCAACCAGGAACAAGTGGTAGAGATTATATAGATCACCATTCCTATTTCAACACTAAAAACCAGCGATTTATTCTTAACGAATCGCTAAATACAATTGCTTTATGGATGGCGGCACATGTTTATGATGTAAAAGTGAATAAGACTGGAGCTTCATTAAATCCTGCCTATAACTTGAAAAATGCTATCAGAGATGTTCTTAGCTATACCCATTGGGGTTCAAATACGTCAGTTGCTAATGATTCTAAAGGGTGTTTTCAACAAGAGCCTTTTAACGATGCATTAACTGCTAAAAGAGTTCTTCCGGTTCATGGATATTCCGAAGTAAACTTAACGAATAATATGCTGCGATCTCGATTTGATTCTCCAGCATATAATACATTTGCAATGACATTCTTACAAATCTTTGCAAGCTTGATTGAAAATCCAACAGTTTCATCATGGTACAATCTTGTTCCAAATTCTGATTCGGATTCTGGAATTATGGTCGCTCAGATGATTAATACCTACCAAGATATTTTTACAAACTATTCAACTATCAAAAACACTTTAATTAATAATTTGTTTAGCAAAGCTAAATATTGGGGTATGTACATTCCGGAAAATGCTATGTTAGGTTCATCCGAGTTGATTAAAAATCCGTGGCAAATACCTAATAAGGGCGAGGGGATCAATCAAGCCATGGTCGGGTTGTTCAATGTTTATCCTGGATTCACAGGTCAAGGATTTGCAAGTATAAATAATAAAATCGGGGAAGCAGTTAAACTCCAACTTGAAGTTGGTCGAGCATTACATGGTCAAAGTACCTTCCCATCACACGGTCGTTCAGGTCTTTGGGATTTAGCTCGCTTAGATATATTAGCTGATGCTTCAAATACAGGTGGGACTGTTAGCTCGGCTACAGACCTAACAACTACTGATAAAGAATCTCCAAACTGTGCTGGAGCACGTCGCACATTCTACGCTTTAGCTATGGCGTTAGCAGTCGATGGTCCTAACGGTTTTGATTCGAATTAATGTATACCCAATTTAGGTGGAAGAAACATATGGATGATATTTGTTAAATTGATCAGAGTGAAGGCTGAGTGACTCCTTGGGAATCAGGATCATTGATGAGATCTTGTAGCGCAAGCGATGCGGCTCATCGGACGCCCCGGGAAAGTGCTCAGCCGGAATGTTTGTAACTGCAGATACATAAATTTGTGCTATACATATTAGAACAGATTTTGTTATAGTGATAATATAACAAAGATGAGGTGAATCTGTATGATGGAGGAGTTAGCGAAAGTTCCATGGGCAGTCATAGCACCACTAATAGTGGTTCAATTTATTTTAATGATTGTAGCTTTAGTTGATTTACGTAAAGTCCATGCAACAAATGGGCCTAAAATTTTATGGGTGTTTCTTATTGTTTTTACTAGTTATATTGGATCGATTGCATACTTTATAGTTGGGAGAAAGCAATCATGACGATATTATTTCAGGTAACAGGACTTACAAAGCAATTTGCAGAGAGAGTAGTTGTGGATGGAATCGAGTTCACACTAGAAAAAAACACATCGACAGCTTTAATTGGGCCTAATGGCGCTGGTAAAACTACGACATTATCGATGCTAACAGGTTTATTAAAACCAACCTCCGGAAGTGTAAAAATGCTGGATGGTGATGTAAGAGCTAATATTGGTTTCTTGCCACAATATCCGCAATTCCATCCTTGGTTAAGTGCGTTAGAGTTTACTGAAATGGCGGCAAAGTTAAATGGTGTGCCAGCAAAAAAAGCAAAAGCAGAAGCACAAAAAACACTTGAGTTTGTAGGTCTAGGTAATGATTTAAATAAGAAAATTTCCACGTTTTCTGGTGGCATGAAGCAACGGCTTGGAATTTCCCAGGCAATTGTTCATAAGCCTAAATTACTGTTATTGGATGAACCTGTGTCTGCATTGGATCCAGTAGGTCGTAGGGAAGTTCTTGATTTATTGAAGGGCTTACAGCAAGAAACAACTATTTTATATTCAACACATATTTTAAATGATGCCGAAGAGATGACAGATCAATTATTATTTTTACGTGATGGAAAGCTAGTAGAACAGGGGACATTACGTGAAGTTCGACAACGTTTCGATGAACCAAATTATGTTGTAGAATTTAGCACTGAAAATGAGGCGCAACTTTTTGCCAGTCAATCTGAACTTAGAGGAGAGATAAAGGGCAATCATGTATATATAGAAATTATTGATGAGCAACCGAGTATGCAGGATCTGCTTCAACATTTGAGTAGATATCCTTATAAAATACGAAAAGTGGAGCGACAAACAGCATCACTTGAAGAGATTTTCATGAAGGTGGCGAGAAAAATATGAGAGGATTTACTGTACTTCTGCAAAAGGAATTCAGAGAAGCTTGGCGAAGCTGGAAGTTTTTATGGATACCTCTTGTATTTGCTTTGCTCGGCATGAGCGATCCACTAACAAACTATTATATGATGGATATTTTAAATGCTGTTGGTAACGTACCAGAAGGCTTTGAAATGTTGATGCCTGAATTAATGCCGGTTGACCTAATACAAGCCTCCATTGGACAGTTTCAAACGATAGGTTTACTCGTATTAATGGCTACTTTCGTAGGAGCCATTAGTAAAGAAAGAACAAGTGGAATGGCTACTTTATTGTATGTCCGTCCTATATCGTTCAGCGCTTATTTTATGAGCAAATTTATCGTCATGAGTACTGTTGGCCTTGTTAGTATTTTAGCTGGTTTCGCTGCGAGCATATACTATACGGTCGTGCTTTATGGAACATTAGAGATAGGGCCACTCGTGGCAAGTTTTTTCACGTATTTTTCTTGGCTACTCTTAGTGATAGCGGTGACATTAATGATGAGTGCTGCCTTTAAAACAGTGGTAGCAACAACATGTGCATTCGCTGTCATATTTATTGGGCAAATATTAGATTCTTTAGTGGGAGCATTTTGGACAATATCACCGTGGAAATTACCGGTATATGGCGTTCAATTAATGAGAGGCACAATGGAGATGTCGGATTATTGGTGGAGTCTATCTCTAACATTAGTTATCTCAATAATTTGTGTGAGTATAGGAATTTTGACAATGAAGAAAAATGCATCGATGACGAAAATTTAAAGGAAATATACCTTGCTAATAGAAAACTATAGGGTACTTAGCTACATGGTTAAAGTAAGAATTTCATGTCTGTTGAAGTGCTATTCCGTTACACATAAGTAACTTTATTTTAATGGTTTAATCATATTTAAGAGCATCAACCTGGTAAATTCCTACCGAGTTGATGCTTTTTTATCTAAGAACTGTTCTTGGAATATCCATAACTTAGGAATATAATGTAGCTATAACCCGCGATTTGTCGAACAACTCGGAAAATACATATATAAATATAAGTAGGAGGATGTGGATAAATTGGCTACAGAAAATTCCGATCGCTTTCTTACGGCGTTTAATCGGATAGATCATAGGTTAAGAGATATTGTTGGTGCAAAGGACTTTATGCCCTTTTATCGTCTTATCGATCAAGCTAAGAAGAAGGATGTACTAGTTCGTAAATACGAAGACGACTTGCGCTCTTATGCAGATTTACGAAATGCCATTGTTCATCATCGCACGTCGTTAGAATTTGTCATTGCTGAACCACATATAGACGTGGTGGAAAGAATTGAATATATAGATGCAACACTTGCTAAGCCAACACTAGTTGGTCAAATGTTTCATAAAAAAGTACTAGTTTTTCAGGAAAGGGATTCACTGAAACATGCGTTAAAAGTTATACGTCATCGTAAATTTACACAGTTCCCTGTATATCATAAAGATCAATTTAAAGGGCTTGTGACGACAGTAGGAATTACAAACTGGTTAGCTACGATGATGGGAGGCGATCAAATACCTAAGAAGATTCCGACCTTACATGATATATTAATGCATGAAAAGAATAGAGTGAATTATAAATTTGTAAGTAGATACATAAACATTTACGAAGCTGAAGATATTTTTAAACAAGGCGTAGAGCGGGGACGCCGCTTTGAAGCTTTATTAATAACGGAGCATGGGAAACCCCATCAAAAACTAATCGGCATTGTTACACCATTAGATATTGTAAAAATAGATTAAGCAAGACGAGACAAGCTGTTAAGAGCTTGATCGTCTTGCTTTATCCTTTAAGCTTACATATAAGGAACCGTTTCCTTGAACTTGAGCAAAATAAACATCTTCTACGGATTGGACGTTTTGCTTTTTCAGCTTTTTCATAAGCCAATCTTCAGTTAATTGGAGTTCAACTAAGTTTTCATAAATAACTTTCCCATCTGAAGCTACTTCTGTTGGTATATAGGTTGGTGGTGTGACATCGGCCTTTACATCTTGTTTTGTAGCTGGTTGTTCAGCAGGCCTTGGTAGTACACTTAGTTTACCCGTAGTTTCAAGTAACGCATATTGTACATCTTGTACAGAGAATACGGCTTGTTCCCTTAGCATCATCGCTAATTCATCCATATGCAAACGATTCTTCTTTAAGGCAGACTCTAAAATAATTCCATTTTGAATAAGGATTGTTGGCTTGTCATCAACAATTACACGAGCTTTTTTAGATTTAATGGTAATGATGGTCATTAAATATGTTAAAACGCTCCACCAAATGAGGGCAATGAGTCCATCTAAAAAGGGTGTCTCAGCCTGTGCTGCTATTTCTGATGCAATGGAACCAAATGTGATACCTGTTGTATAGTGGAAGAATGTAAGTTGTCCAAGCTGTTTTTTTCCTAGTAGTCGGGTTACGATGAGTAACGCAAAGAAGGAAAGTGTGGACCTAAGTATCATTTCCCAAAAATCAGCTTTAAAAAATTCGTCTATATTCATACATAAATCAACTCCCTTAAAACTGCTATTTCAATGAATAGCTTGTGCAAAAAGGTTAATAGTATGCGACGATCTCTTATAAATGGAGATTGAATAAAATTGGAAAGTAGGTGGCGACATGAATAAGAAAATAGAAAATTTAAATAATCCAGTTTATCCGATTATGATTGCAATAGCTGTTGCCCATCTTATCAATGATACGATGCAAGCAGTTATTCCAGCGATGTTCCCGATATTGAAGAGTGATTTAGGGCTAACTTTCACACAAATAGGTCTTATTTCGTTCGCATTAAATATGTTTGCTTCTGCATTACAGCCAATTGTTGGTTTTGCTAGCGATAAAAAGCCGATGCCTTACGCACTACCGATTGGTATGGCAAGCTCATTCATAGGCATTGCTATTATAGCGTTCACATCACAATATTGGATAATTATTATTGCAGTATTATTTTTAGGGTTTGGCTCAGCTATTTTCCATCCTGAGGGTTCACGTGTTTCATTTATGGCAGCAGGCTCAAAAAGAGGACTTGCTCAATCGATTTATCAAGTTGGAGGTAATTCGGGACAAGCGCTCGCACCACTAATTAGTGCTTATATTTTTGCTATTTTTGGACAACATGGTGCCGCAATTGTCTTAGTAGTGGCAGCAATTGGTATTCTGCTATTAAGTAAAATTGCAAAGTGGTATAAAAAGCAGTTGGAGCAAGAACGTATAGCAAAGAAAAAGCGAGTATTAGTTTCTAATTTGCCCCCATTAACAAAGAAACAAGTAGGCATTGCGTTGACGTTACTATTTACTATTATTTTTGCGAGATCATTTTATACAACTAATATTACAAGTTTTTATGTATTTTATTTAATGGATCATTATGGTGTTAGTCTTCGCCTTGGACAAATTTTAATTTTCACCTTTATGGCCTTTGGCGTCGTGGGCACATTTTTCGGAGGTTCATTATCAGATCGAATTGGTAGAAAAAACGTTATTATACTGTCTGTTGTTGTACCGATGCCATTTTGTTTAGCATTGCCTTATGTACCGTTATGGGCAGCAATGATATTTTTAGTGATTATCGGTACACTTATTATGATTAGCTTCTCGGTAACAGTTGTCTATGCACAGGAGCTTGTCCCGACAAAAATTGGTACAATGGCTGGTTTAACAACTGGTTTTGCTTTCGGAATGGGTGCAATCGGTGCGATGGTCATTGGTGTATTAATGGATCATAGGGGTATTGATTTTACGATGATGGTTGTATCTTTGCTACCATTATTATTACTAGTAGCATTTTTCTTACCTAAAGATAAACCGGCTTCAGCGGTGTAACGGTCAGGTAAGAGTGAAAGATAAAAATGCTACTCCTAATTGCATAAAGCTGTATGGTGATTTTTGAGAGGAGCATCGAAAACAGTCTATTTTCCTCCAAGCCCGCGGAAAGCGCCAACTCGGAGTGAAAATCAACTTTTGATTAATGCTACACTTTAATTTATATTCATTATTTTATAGATAAGCTAAAACGCGTTCTCAAGGGAACGCGTTTTTATTATTGACTTAATGGTGATAAAAATTCAGATGGAAGTTTTTCCTTATCTAGTATATAGCCCTCTGATATGTGAACTTCATGCATTTTATCATTGTAAGTGAATTTAAAAATACCATTATCAAAGTCAGTACCAATCTCTTTGAAGAATATACCTTCAATGGATACATATTTAGGACATGTAAATGCTACTTTAAAGTCTTCATGATCTTGGATTAAATAAGCACGCACACCTTTTTCATATGTATCGTTCGCATCATCGTCAGTTGGACGTTGGACAGCTACGATATGAAAATCAACAAAAGGAACCTCTTTTAATAAAACGTTTAGGAAGGAACCCTTTGTAATCTCTTCCCAGCGACTTTGTGCACTTTGACCTACGATAATTTGAGAAATCCCATAATTTTTTGCCACTTCTGCAATAACTTTTTGTATGGGACGCTTTTCATTATCTTGTAATATGAACTCTTCAATTTCAAGCTCATCAGATAACTTTTTCCATTGCTCAATGTAGCTAGATTTCTCTGCATCAAATGCATCAAGGGGTTGCGAATCGACCGAAAGAATATAGAGCGGACAATCTAACATTGTAGCCATTTTATGACCACGTCGTATTAATCGCTCACCATTAAGCCCATAGTAGACACAAACTAATATACTTTCGTCTAAACGCCCTTTTACATGCTTCATAAAAATTAACACCTCTTAATCTTGTCGTTATTTTGTCATTTCTACAGTCGGTTTTGAGAAAATTAGTCTAAAACAGCAAAAATCGATACTGATACAGTGCATTATGCTCATTTATATTGTATACTAAAAAGCGTATAAAAGTTAATGATAATATATTGAGAAAACCTTGTGGAAACAGGGATATCTCTATTCTTTACAGTTATTTGAATTATGCATTTCGTGCATTTGAACCAATTGCTTCTATATGCCACACTATTATGCAGTTAGATAAATAGTTAGTCAAGTGACTTGGTACGCCATAGTGACATGGATAGTGTGTACATATAATCTTTCCAAAAGTCATGCCATTTTCTAAAACACTCTAAGGCAATACGCTATTGGCTATTCAGGCTTCTCAGTAAATAAAGCTCATAGCCTGAAAAAATCCCCTGGTTTTATGCAGTGTAATCACCAAAATCCTGCATAAAATATGTGCTGAATGTTGAATGAACTAGATCTTTTCATTAAATCATTGATGACACTTCAACACATACCACTTACTTTCCAATTCAAGGAGTACACACTTTATTACATGAATCAAATTTCAAGAGAATTTCTAATATGTTAGTTAGCTTTATTCATCTTCAGTGAGTTTTTCAAATGATCTCCAGCAATTGTTATAGATTTTTGTGTGTGAAGCACAGTATAAAACAGTAGTAACTTCAGTAGATTTGGGAATACTTTATTATCGGTTGTTTTCTCATATCCACAGCTTTTCGCACCATATCAAACAGTTGCTGAACGAAATTGTTAGTAGGAGGTTTTCACTTGGTTACAGTTCTCTTTGCGATTCTTTTACCAATTGTCTGTGCTGCACTTATTCCACTACTTTATAGGCGACTAAGGCGTGTTGCACATCTTGGCTGGTTTGTTTTATCCGTTCCATTCATTTTGTTTCTTTTACTCGCGCGCTACATTCCTCAAATTGCCGAGGGTAAAACGTTTATTCATACATATGAGTGGATTCCCTCTTTTAATATAAATTTCACAACTTATCTCGACGGACTCAGTATGATTTTTGGCTTGCTGATTACGGGTGTAGGTAGTTTAGTCATTTTATATTCTATTTTTTATTTATCAGCGAAAGAATCTCTTCACCATTTTTACTGCTATTTATTACTATTCATGGGCGCTATGCTTGGCGTCGTCTTTTCAGATAATTTAATGGTTTTATACACATTTTGGGAGTTAACAAGTGTGTCATCTTTCCTGTTAATTGCATTTTGGCATCATCGAAAAGCATCTCGTGCTGGTGCAAGGAAAGCTATGACAATTACCGTTTTTGGTGGCCTTTCAATGTTAGCAGGCTTTTTGATGCTCTATGTAGCTTCGGATACATTTAGTATCCGTGAAATCGTAGCTAATGTAGGCGTTATACGAGATCATACACTGTTTATCCCAGCGTTAATCCTTATTCTAATCGGTGCATTTACAAAATCTGCGCAGTTTCCTTTCCATATTTGGTTACCAGATGCAATGGAGGCGCCAACACCTGTTAGTGCTTACTTACACTCAGCAACAATGGTAAAGGCCGGTATATATTTAGTCGCACGTTTTTCTCCAGTATTTGGGGGAGAGGCTGTTTGGTTCTGGCTAGTAAGTGTTATTGGCCTTATAACGATGTTCTGGGGTTCATTTAATGCCGTGCGTCAAACCGATTTAAAGGCATTGCTGGCCTTTTCAACGATTAGTCAGCTTGGATTGATTATGAGTTTATTTGGGCTAGGATCAGTAGGCCATTATTACGGTTATGCTGCAGATACTGTTCTTTATACGCAGGCAAGCTTTGCGGCATTGTTCCATCTTATTAATCACTCCACGTTTAAAGGTGCGCTATTCATGATGGTCGGTATTGTCGATCATGAGGCAGGCACACGTGATATTCGCCGTCTTGGGGGATTAATGGCCATAATGCCGGTAACTTTTACAATTGCAGTCATTGGCGGATTTTCTATGGCCGGTTTACCTCCATTTAATGGCTTCTTAAGTAAAGAAATGTTTTTCACAGCGGTACTAGCGATTCGCAATGTAGAGGCATTTTCAATTGCTGATTTAGGACTGCTCTTTCCAATAATGGCATGGATAGCAAGTATCTTTACATTTGTTTACTGTATGATTTTGATCAGTCGAACGTTTTTCGGAAAATTACAGCTAGATAAGTTGGATAAAAAACCGCATGAAGCTCCGTTAGGTATGCTATTTTCGCCAATCATTCTGTGCGTCTTTGTAGTTGGGATTTTCTTCTTCCCAAACGTGCTAGGGCATTATATTTTAGAGCCTGCTATGGCAAGTATTTATCCAACATTCCCAACAACTAGTGAATTAACACCACATATTCATGCTTGGCATGGCATTAATACAGAATTGTTAATGACTTTTGGTGTCATTATTATGGGGATCATCTTATTTAAAACGTTAAAAAGCTGGAAGCCTTTGTATCGGATATTCCCGCAAAGATATACGTTTAATACGTATTACAATCGTATGATTGAGTTTAGTGAAAATAGTTCTGCGAAGCTTACTAATCGTTATATGACAGGTAATTTAACGCATTATTTTGTCTATATCTATGTATTTTTTGTTGCGCTAATTGCAGGATATTTTATTTGGTCTGATGCTATTGCATTTAATTTTGCGAAAGATTCCACAATTGAGACTTATGAGCTCATTTTAGTGTTTGTGATGATGTTCGCTGCAGTGTGGATGATTTTTGCTAAAGGCCGCGTAACAGCCATGTTGTTGAATGGCGTACTTGGCTATTCAATCGCATTTTTCTTTGTAATTTTCCGTGCTCCTGATTTAGCATTAACCCAATTAGTCGTTGAATCTGTGACAACTGCTTTATTCCTTCTATGCTTTAAATATTTACCTGATTTAATGCCTGAAGCCTCTCGCAAAAAAATGCAATGGTCTAAGGTGATTATCTCCATTTTCGTTGGCGCAACAGTTACATTAGTAGGCTTAGCAGTTGTCCATTTCGATCACTTTGAGCCAGTAGCTACTTACTTCAATGATTCCTACGAGCTGGCGGGTGGTTCAAATATCGTCAACACCATATTAGGCGATTTCCGTGCATTTGATACGATGCTAGAAGTTGTCGTTCTTCTGATTGCTGGCTTAGGGGTGTATACATTAACGAAGCTAAAGCCACGAAAGGAGGAAGCGGATCATGAAAATAAATGACGTTATTTTACGTACGGTCACAAAGACAGTCGTCTTCATTATTTTAACTCTTGGTATTTATCTATTCTTTGCAGGGCATCATGCGCCGGGTGGAGGTTTTATAGGTGGTCTCGTGCTAGCCTCTGGCATTGTTCTACTGTATTTAGCGTATGACATTGAAACAGTGCATAAAGGGATGCCATTTGATTTTAAAAAAGTTGCAGCGCTTGGCGTATTACTGGCGACCGGCACAGCAATCGGCTCATTATTTTTTGATGTTCCGTTTTTAACGCAGACACATAGTTATATAAATGTACCGATCTTCGGGAAGATGGGCTTTTCTACTGTAACCATTTTCGAGGCAGGTGTGGCTTTAACGGTAGTAGGTGTTGTAGTCACAATTATTCTAAGTATAAGTGAGGATGAGTAGCCAATGGAGTCTTTAATACTAGTGTTAGTTGGTGTATTAGTAGCTGTTGCGACGTACTTAATCCTCTCGAAACAGTTATTACGTGTGATTTTAGGAACGGCGGTCTTATCACATGCGGCACATTTACTGATTTTAACGATGGGTGGACTGAAGAAGGGGAATGTACCACTTTTAGAGGAATCTGAAGGTCCTTACACAGACGCTCTGCCGCAAGCATTAATTTTAACGGCAATCGTGATTAGCTTTGCGGTGACGGCGTTCGTGCTTGTTCTCGGTTACCGAGCTTATAAAACGAACGGTTCGGCGAATTTTGATGAATTGAGAGGTACGCCGGATGAGTAATATGATTGTTTTACCATTAATTGTGCCGGTTATTACGGCCATTTTACTTGTGTTTTTACGTGACAATGTTTTTTTACAGCGAATCATTAGTTTATTGACATTAAGCTTTGTTGTCCTTATTAGTGTCATTTTATTACAAGAGATTCAGAAACAAGGTGTAATGCGTATTGATTTTAGTGGCTGGGCACCACCATTCGGCATTTTATTTGTTGCTGATTCGTTCGCAATGCTTCTTGTATTAGTGGCGAATATTGTCGCAGCCATTTGTCTGTTATATGCCATTTTTACAATCGGTAAGAACTTTGAAAAGATGTATTTTTACCCGTTTGTCCTACTTATGGTAGCGGGTGTGAATGGCTCATTTCTAACAGGGGATATTTTTAACTTGTTTGTGTGCTTTGAGGTGATGTTACTTGCTTCTTATGCGCTCATTAGTTTAGGTGGAGAGAAAGTTCAGCTGCGAGAGGCATTAAAATATGTCCTTATTAATATTGTTGCCTCTTGGATTTTCCTAGTGGCACTAGCTTTTTTATATGGAACCGTTGGAACGTTGAATATGGCACATATTTCTGTCCGCGTGATGGAGCTAGGAGCTGACCCACTGATCACGACTGTGGCTCTGATTTTCTTAATTGTCTTTAGCTTGAAGGCTGGCCTATTATTATTCTTCTGGCTTCCAGGCTCATACAGTGTACCTCCAACAGCTATAGCAGCACTTTTTGCAGCATTATTAACAAAGGTTGGAATTTATGCACTCGTCCGCACTTTTACATTACTTTTCCCAAATAATACTGAAGTGACTCATATGGTGCTAGGAATTATGGCGGGAGTAACGATTATTGCTGGATGTATGGGAGCACTAGCAGGGCGAGATGTAAGAACAATTGCCGCTTATAACGTCCTTATTGGTGTTGGCTTTATAGTAGCTGGTCTAGCGATCGGTACGGAGTCTGCCTTACAGGGCGTAACATACTATTTGATGCACGATATGGTAGCTAAGGCCATGCTGTTTTTAGCAGTTGGCATGATGATGTATGTTACCGGTGAAACGGTTATTGATAAAATGAGTGGGCTTATTCGAAATTACCCTCTATTTGGCTGGTTATTCTTTATTGTCATGTGTTCCCTTGCTGGGATACCACCATTGAGCGGCTTTTTAGGTAAGGTTTTAATTGGACAAGGAGCTATTGAAGGAGGCAATTTTGTTCTACTAGGGCTAGGGTTTTTATCTAGTTTAATTGTTTTGTATTCACTATTACGAATATTTCTCTCCTCATTCTTTGGTGAAACGATTATTAGTCTAGAGGATGAAAAGCCGTTACCAAAGCGTATGGTCTTACCATTAACATTGTTGGTAGCTTGTACAATTGCTTTAGGAATTGGAGCTGAATGGATGGCTCCGTATGTAACAGATGCAGCAAAGACGCTCTATACGCCATCGATCTATATCGATGCAGTGCTGGATGGCACAACATGGCAAGGTGAGGTGAATAAATAATGGCGATGCAATTTATCTTGAATTTATTTATCGCAACACTTTGGCTCTTGTTACAGGATGAAGTTATACCGCAGTTTTCGACATTTTTAATGGGGTTTGTCGTCGGAATAGGGATCTTATATGCGATGCACCGCTTTTACGGCACACAATTTTATTTAAGACGTGTGTTCTCAATCATTAAATTATTATGGCTCTTTAATTGGGAGCTACTATTATCGAGTTACAGCGTATTAAGACAAATTACTACGCCGAAGCTCACTATTACTCCTGGAATATTTACGTATAAAACAGCGCTTAAAGGAGATTGGGAAATAACAGCTCTTGCGTTGTTGCTCACCCTGACTCCAGGTTCAGTCGTGATGGAAGTTTCTGAAGAGGGAGATCTGTTTTATATTCATGCAATGGATATTGAACAATCGAAAGAAGCTGTCATTCGTTCAATAGGGAAATTTGAACAAGCAATCATGGAGGTGACACGTTAATGATTGATAAAATTTTACTTTTGGCTCTTGCATTATTCAGTGTATCGATTGCGTTGTCGCTGTTTCGTGTGATTCGAGGTCCTTCGTTGCCCGACCGTGCCATAGCACTTGATACAATAGGTGTTAATTTACTTTCAGCAATCGCTATCGTCTCCATTATATTGAAAACAAAGGCATATTTAGAAGCTATTTTAATATTGGGTATTTTAGCTTTTATCGGCACGATTGCGTTTACGAAATATATTGAAAGAGGTGTGATTGTTGAACGTAAATCAAATGATTGAATGGGCGGCAGTTATCCTTATATTGATTGGCTCCATTGTCAGTGTTATTAGCGCATTTGGGATGATTCGTTTACCCGACGTATACACGCGTTCACATGCTGCAACGAAAAGTTCGACATTATCGGTCTTAACATGTCTATTAGGCGCATTTATTTACTTTTGGGTGCATGATGGGTATGTTAGTGTACGTTTAATTTTAGGAATTGGCTTTGTTTTTGTTACAGCTCCTGTAGCGGGGCATTTAATATGTCGTGCAGCGTATCGCTCTCGTGTACCTTTAGCGGAAGGGTCCGGGGAGGATGAGTTGAAGGAAAAGCTTTTTGCAGATGAAAAATAAAATAAGTGGCTGACCTCCATTTTGGGAGGTCTTTTGTTGAATAAAACTGCTTAAATATATTCATTACCAAAAGTTGGAGATTGTATTGGTACGCCATGCATAAGTTGATTGTAGTGGAGGCGCGGTGACTCCTTGGGGCTCGTCGGACGCCCCAAGGAAAGGGCCCAGCCGGAACGAAAATCAACCATACGTTATAATGATGAGCTTATTTTTTCTGAGGAATCTAAGTAGATTGATTTATCAGAAAATTAAGTGTATAATGTTTTATCGGAAAATTTTTAGTTTTGCTTGATTATTATTTCAAAAGGGTATATCTTATTAGCAGATAGATTTTTTATTCTCTAAAGTGAATAAATATCCATTTGATTATTTTCAAGAACTTAGATTTTCATAGATAATAAAACATAAAAAAAGGGGATCGTGAATATGAAAAACAAAATTTTCATGCTAATGCTTGTTCTAGTAATTGGCGTATTAGCAGCATGTGGCGCAAAAGATGATAAGGCAAGCGATAAAAAATCAAATGCAAGCGAAGGCACAGAAGAAAAGCAAGTTTTAAAAGTAGGTACTTCATCTGATTATGCACCATTTGAGTATGTTGACGCTGCAAAGGGTGAAGATATTATTGGTTTTGATATTGATTTAATTAAATTAGTTGGTGACAAGATTGGTGCAGAAATGCAAGTTCAAGATATTGACTTTAATAGTCTAGTACCAGCTCTACAATCGGGTAAAGTGGATGTTGTTATTTCTGGTATGTCACCTGATAAAGAACGTGAGAAAGTTGTAGATTTCTCTGATAAATACAATCAAACAGAGCAAGTGTTTATCGTGAAAAAGGATAGTGGAATTAAAAAAGAAGCTGATTTAGTTGGTAAAAAAATCGGTGTTCAAAACGCTTCTATCCAAGAAAAATTAGGCAACAAAATTGCTAAAGAAGTAGATGCAACAGTTGAAGGACGTACACGAATTCCTGAAATTGTTCAAGACATGATGTCTAAGCGTTTAGATGCAGGGATTGTAGAAAGTGGTGTAGCAAAAGGTTACCTTGATACGAACGATAAACTAGAAGCGTTCCCAGTAAAAGAGCAACCTGAAGACTTTAAGGCAATTGCTGTTCAAAAAGGTAGCGATCTTAAAGATAAAATTAACAAAGCATTAAAAGAATTAGCTGATGAAGGTAAAATTAAAGAGCTAGAAGATAAATGGTTAAAAGTTAAATAAGCAAGTTGAACTGCGATAGCTCTATTCGAGCTATCGCTTATACTTTCATTTCTTAAAAAGAGCACAAGAAAGGAGGGGGCACTGTGAATTTAGATTTTACAGCAATCATTCCCTCTATCCCTTACATATTAAAAGGGATAGGTGTTACACTTCAAATTGCAATCGGTGCATCAATCATCGGTTTTATAGTTGGTATATTACTAGCGTTATGCAAAATTGGTAAAGTGAAAGTTTTGCGTTGGTTTGCAGATTTTTATACATCGATCTTCCGTGGCACACCGCTCGTACTACAATTAATGATTATTTACTATGCAGTGCCACAGTTATTAGATATTCAAATTGACCCAGTTCCAACGGCTATTATTGCATTTGGGTTAAACTCAGGTGCTTACATTTCTGAAATTATTCGCGCTGGTATTAATGCGGTAGATAAAGGACAGATGGAAGCGGCACAAGCACTTGGTATTCCATATGCAAAAATGATGAAGGATATTATTATCCCACAAGCAATAAAAAATATTTTACCATCTTTAGTGAATGAGTTTATTACATTAAATAAAGAAACAGCTGTTGTTACGGTTATTAGTGCACTTGATATTATGCGCCGTGCTTACATTGTAGGTGGAGCAACATATCGCTATCTTGAGCCTTTACTATTTGCAGGTATAATCTATTACATTATGACACTTGTATTAACGTTCCTTGGTAAACGAATCGAGAAAGGAATGAGAAAAAGTGATTAAAATTGAAGATTTACACAAATCATATGGAAAAAATGAAGTACTAAAAGGTATTTCAACAGAAATTAAAGAACAAGAAGTAATTGCTATTATTGGACCATCAGGATCTGGTAAATCAACATTCCTGCGCTGTTTAAATTTATTAGAAGAACCAACGAGCGGAAAGATTACAATTGCTGGCGACGTTCTAACGGACAAAGGGACGAACATTATGAAAATCCGTGAAGAAGTCGGCATGGTATTTCAGCATTTTCATCTTTTCCCTCATAAAACGGTACTTGAAAATTTAACATACGCACCGATTAATGTGAAGGGAATGGATAAGGCAGCTGCGATCAAAAAGGCTGAAGATTTACTAACGAAGGTAGGCCTATTTGAAAAGCGCAATGAATATCCAAGCCGTCTATCAGGAGGGCAGAAGCAACGTGTTGCCATTGCTCGAGCACTTGCAATGGATCCGAAAGTAATTTTATTTGATGAGCCTACTTCAGCTCTTGACCCTGAAATGGTAAAAGAGGTATTAGCTGTTATGAAAAATCTTGCTGATACTGGGATGACGATGTTAATCGTAACGCATGAGATGGGCTTTGCCCGTGAGGTAGCTGACCGTATAATATTCCTTGATGGCGGAAAGTTAATTGAGGATGCATCACCAGAAGAGTTTTTCACATCACCATCTACACAGCGTGCGAAAGATTTTTTAGAGAAAGTATTATAAACGATGAAACGCATTTAGACTTTCTGAAAGGAGTGTCTAAACGCGTTTTTTGTTTTTTGATGAGGTATTCATTTTGTTTTATCTCTTCGGGATCTCTATATCTTTCCACGGCTATGTTTGTTTATCAATTGGTAATTCTTTTGCCTGTATGACTGGTGTGTGGATATTTGCTGCTGTAGTCTCCTTATCGATCCTCTTCAAGTTTCGCTTGGTAGTATATCAAATAATTTTTTCGAATCTTCTATTGATAATTTAGTATATTTCGCATCATTCTCTACAAAAATTAATTGTTCATTTGAATATAAATAAATTAAATAGTAAGAAGACTTAACCTCTTTATTGGAATCTATAAAAGCAAAAGAAATTCTATACTTTAATAACCCAAATGATGCCTCATTTTCTTCTTTCCATTTAGCGTTATTAAGAATTTTATTTACGATTGAAACTTGGTCTTTATCTAGGATTTCTATACGTTCTTTATAATTTCCTTTTTCATCGGCTATATCCAATATAATTTTTTGGGCATTATTAGAACATCTGGTACAAAAAAAGAGGAGTACTAAAGCAAAAGATACTATAGTTGTATTTTTTAACAAATAAAGCACCACCTATTCATAATTTTTAATGAATTTTATCACTTATGACTTTTATTCTCTATTTAGAGGGACCCCTTTAAATGTAACGTTTTTGGGATACTCTTTATATGTAATCTAATGATTTTATGTGTATGTGCTTACAATTACTTTGTTTTATGCTTATAATAGGAGGGTCAGATTTTATCTTCATTCAGGATTGATTTGATGAATAAGTAGCCTAGGGTGAGCGATTGCGATTGAAAAAATTATTATATGTAGCTTTTTTTCTTGTTTTTATAGTCATTTTTTTGTACGTAAACAATCACTGGCTGGTTGTAAGCAAGTATGAATTCGAGTCAGAAAAAGTGCCTGCCAGCTTTGATGGGCTACGCATTACGCAAATATCAGATTTACAAGATGCTCTCTTCGGCGAACATCAAGAGAAACTCATAGCAAAGGTGAAGACAACAAATCCTGACCTGATTTTTATTACAGGTGATTTAGTTGATAGTAATCGCTATGAATTGGAGCGAAGCTTACAGGCTGTTAGAGGATTAGTTAAATTAGCGGATGTCTATTATGTACTAGGAAACCATGAAGTAGCGACGAATAAAGTGAATGTAATTTATGAGGAGCTATCATCGTTAGGAGTACATATATTGTCCAATGAATCGACCGTCATTGAGCGCGACGGGGAGCGCTTGGCGATTGTTGGCATAGAAGATCCGTTATCGGGTAGAACAACGAAAGAAATGCTAAAGATAGCGACAAAAAATGTTCAACCGAATGTTCTAACGATTTTACTAGCACATCGACCAGAAGTGTTTAATACGTATGTGGAATTTGGAATTGATTTAGTATTTGCAGGACATGCACATGGCGGACAGGTTCGTATTCCTGGTATTGGCGGTCTTTACGCCCGAGGACAGGGAATATTTCCGAAATATACGGCTGGTCTTTATGAAGAAGGAACAACAACGATGGCCGTTAGTCGAGGATTAGGTAATAGTTCAGTACCTATGCGAATTTTTAATCCACCAGAAATTGTTGTCATGGAATTAAAGAAAAAATAAGCACTGCGTCATTGCTACGCAGTGCTTTCTATTTGTTTACGCTCTATACGCTTAACAAGATAGATACTTATTTCATATAAAATAATCATTGGAATTAAGATGAGTAGCTGACTAATAAAATCTGGTGGGGTAATCAAAGCAGAACCAACGCCCATCCCGATATAAGACCAGCCTCGTATTTTTTTCATGGATTCAGCCGTTAATATACCAATGGACGATAAAAAGAGGGCTACGATTGGTAATTCAAAGAGTAGTCCAAGTGGTACGGTTGTCATCACTAAAAAATGCATGTATTCATTTGCGGATACCATAACATCAAAATTAGTTGCTCCTACACTTACTAAAAATGAGTAGCTGAGTGGATTAACAATAAAATAACCGAAAGCTACGCCTGATAAAAAGAGTATAAGCATGACAGGTGCATAAAGACCGAGGAAGCGGCTTTCTTCTTCTTTTAAACCTGGCTTTACGAAGCTCCACAAAAAATGAACTAAAAATGGCATAGATAGCCCGAATGCTAGTGTTGTGGAAATCGTCATATAAAATTTGACAACCTCTAATGGCCCTAAAATAATTAGTGAATGTCCTCGTGTTACATAAGGAAACCAAATATTAATGGTAGAGAATACAATAATAAAAAATAAAATAAATACGAATAGCCCTTTAATAATTTGTTTACGCAGTTCAGTAAGATGTTCAAGTAATGATGCAATTGGGAAAAGTGGTTCATCAGCTACCACATCCTGTTCAATTGTCTCTACTGGAACTTCAACAAAAGCCTCCACAGGGGTGAGAGGCTCAGCTTCTTTCTTATCAAGTGGACTTAAATATTTTCTTTTTCCTTCTTCATATGGATCCATAGGACAACCTCCTACGAAACGTCAGATTTTTTTTCTTCTTTTTTCGCTGGATCATCCTCATCATCAATAAGCCCCTTCGTGGACTTTTTAAACTCTGCAAATGTTTTACCGACTGCGCCTCCGATTTCAGGCAATTTTTTCGGACCAAACACGATTAAAACAATGACTAAAATGATGATTAACCCAGGTAATCCAATTGCTCCAAGACCTCCCATAGTCTTGCCTCCTTTTAATAAAATGTTTATTATATCAATTGTGCCGCGGCATAATTGTTGCTGTCGCTTCGCTTTCGCACAGATAAAACCGTGTTGCTGTCGCTTCGCTTTCGCACAGATAAATTGCCACAGGACGTGGTGTTCTTAGACTGAGTTCTTCTATTTCAGCGGGTGTCCAAACACCCGCTAAAAGAAGTTATACTAAGGAACCGCCTGATTTGCTATATTTCACAACACCCTCTGCACAGCGGTAGGCTAGCGCCCCTAAAGTACCTGTTGGGTTATAGCCACTATTGTGTGAGAAGTTTCCGGCACTCACAGCAAAAAGATTTTCTACATTCCAATGCTGCATGTAGTTATTCACAACGCCATCCTCTGGCTTTAAGCTCATAACTGTTCCGCCTGTATTATGGGTTGTTTGATACGGTACAATATTGTAATCAGTGATTTCAGCGTTGGGGACAACAATTTTGGCGCCCATTTCTTTCATAATGTCAGCTGCACGTGCTGAAATATATTTATGAAGTGCACGATCCTGATCCGTAAAGTTGTACGTCAACTGCATTAGAGGTAAGCCGTAAGCATCCTTATAAGTAGAATCAAGAGACAAATAATTTTCTTTATGTGGCATCGAAGCACCTTGTGCACCAATCCCGAATGAGCGTGTATAGTAATGAATAGATTGCTTTTTAAATTCTGATCCCCATGTTGGCGTATCAGGAGGTGTTGGGTTCGAGCCGATAGGGCGTGCACCTGTTTGTGTTAGAGCTATATTTCCACCGTGAATAAAATCTAAGTCACTATGGTCGAAATTATCACCATTATAGTCATCTAAACTCACACCGAGTGAACCTGCACCCATAAAGGTGTTATACTGCTCATCGAAGAAACCTGCTGCTCCAGGTAGTATTTGATAGCAATAGTTTCTTCCAAGTGTCCCTTTTCCAGTAGCCGGATCATATCGTTCTCCAATGTTAGAGACCATCAATAGTTTGGCATTATTAAAGACATAACTAGTAAGTACAACAGCGTTTGCTGGTTGAATAAATTCTTCACCAGATATCGTATCGATGTATCGGACACCAGTTACTTTATTGCCCTTCTTTAAGATTTCAACAACATTGGAATTATAGCGTAAGTCAAAATTACCTGTTTTTAATGCAGTAGGAACAACAGTAATCTCTGCAGATGATTTGGCGCCATATTCACAGCCGAAGCGCTCGCAGAAGCCGCAATATTGACAAGCGTTTATCGTTTCACCGTCAGGATTCTTATAAACTTCTGATACGTTTGCAGAAGGTACCATGTAAGGTGATAATTTTAATTTTTTTGCAGCTGTTTCAAATTGCGTAAGCATTGGTGTCATTTTCATAGGCCCAGTCGGATAAGGATTTGAACGTTTTCCGCTAAATGGATTTTTATCATCTCCGGAAATACCTGCCGTTTTTTCGAATTTATCGAAATAGGGCTCAAGTTCATCGTATGTTAATCCCCAATCCTGTAATAAATATTCAGGTCCAAGTTTATTCGCACCATAACGTTTGTCTGTTAATGTTTTAATTTGAAAATCATATGGTAAAAAGCGATACGTCATACCGTTCCAATGTGTCCCAGAGCCACCAAGCCCTTCTCCAAGTAAAAAGGAACCAAGCTGACGCATAGGCAATGCTTTCATATTGCGATTATTACGGAAGCTTACTGTTTCCTTAGAAAGGTTTTGCATTATATCGTAACGAATTGCATAACGATACTCGTCGTGGATCGTCATATAATCTTCTGTGCCGCGCTTTTGTCCGCGCTCTAAACCAACGACCTTTAAGCCTGCCTTCGAGCATTCTGCAGCGACAATGCCGCCGGTCCAACCTACCCCGACTGTTACAACGTCTACACCAGGTAATGTTTTTGCCATTTTCTAACCCCCTATTAGTGGCTACCTAATGAATTAGGCTCAATTTTTTGGAATTTCGGTTCTTCGATTTGCGTAATATACGCCATTTGATGACCAGGGAAGCCTTTCATGCGCCAGCCATCCATATTACGGTTTCCACCATATATTGGGTCAGAATAAGCACCTTCTAATGTAGCTGCACGTAATAAAGTAAAGAAGAAAGCAGATGTGACGCCACTCATTTGTACGTCGCCTTTCTGGAAGGTAGTTAAAATTTCATCCATTTGCTTAGCATCTATATCATTGAAGCTCTTTTTATAGCGATTCTGTGCTTCCGACTCTAACCTTTGAACACCTTGCTTAAAAATTTCTGCACGCGTTAACCGACTCTGATAACCTTGTGTTGGAGCACCCTCACCGAATGGTCCATGCATATATTCTTTAGAATTACTGCCATATTGCCCTGCTAACTGATGGTCGATAAAGTAAGGTACATCTAAGCCCTTTGCCCCTGGACCTAAATCGTCCTCAGGGAAAATACGTTCAGTAGCATTTGCTAAAATATTAAAATCTCTTTGATTCATAAAAAACATTTTGGCTTTTGGCGAGCCAGTCTCTTCAGTAGCAGTTCCATGCTGACCATGCTCTAGCGTGGCAGTTCCTTTACCAGGCATGTTATAGCCTACAAGACCACCTATTAATCCACCGCCGACTAATGTACCTGCCGCGATCCCTGTTGTTTTTAAAAAATTACGACGTGAAATATCTTTTTCAGGACTCATAGAAATCCTCCCCTCAAAATGTATAGAAACTATTCTATTTTTTATAATCAGCAAAAAAAGTAAATTATAATCAGGTATACCTGGAAAAATTTTTAATTTAATCCAACTGGGGAATCGATTTGATGTAATCGAGATAGATTGTGGATAAGTTGTGCGTTAATTGTGGGTAACGTGTGGATAAACGAAAGCTACTAAGAGATCGATTACTACAGCTGAGCAAATGTCTGTGGATAATCATCGATGGGGGAGACAGCGGCAATAGAATGTTCAGCAAGTGATGATGTGCATAAATGAATAAAGGAGCTTCCCAAGTAATGGGGAGCTCCTATCATCGAAAAGGTTAGTTATTTAAGTACTTCTTGCATGGCTTCAAATAGTTGCTCAGCAGAAATAATACGCTCGCCACCGCCTTGTACCATCTGATCACTGCCACCGCCTTTCCCGTTAACGAGTGGCAATGCTTTTGCAGCAATGTCCTTCATACTTTTCTCAACTTTTGCACCACGTGCTGCGACAAACTGAAGCTTGTCTTCATTTTCTGAAACGAGTAAAACGATCGCTTCTGTCTGCTCAGCGACAGTAGTTCTTGCTAATTTTTGAAGCTCTTGCATAGTACGCTTAGTAAAGGCTGCAGTAATAATACGTTCTTTACTAGAAACTAGCGCTTTTGCTTCATAATTTAGTAGCTCCTCTTTTGCTACCACGAGTGCTTTTTCTGTATTTTTCTGTGTTGTTAAGACTTTTGTAAGTGCTGTAGCTGCTTCCACTTCAGGTACACTCAATTGTCTTGCAACGTCAGCTAATACTTTCTTTCGCATGGCAAGCTCCGCTAAAATTCGATGACCACAGACAAAAGAGACACGAATATTGCCTTTCATTTTTTCAGTGCCAAGGATTTTTATCGCACATACTTGTCCTGTGGATGTTGGGTGGGTACCGCCACAACCGTTGTAATCAAAATCAGGAATAATAACAAGTCGAATATCTCCTGTGACGGCTACCTCTTTACGAAGGCTATAGTTCTCAAGTTCTTTTTCTGTAATCCATTGCGTTTCAATTGGAAGATTCTCTAGAATAATTTCATTGGCACGGGCTTCCGCGGCCACAAGCTGTTCTTCCGTTAGGGCATCTACGGCAATATCAATTGTGACCTGCTCACTACCTAAATGGAAGCTAACAGTTGGTGCATCAAAAAGCTCGACAAAAGCCGCTGTTAAAATATGCTGACCTGCATGCTGCTGCATATGATCGAAGCGTCGTTGCCAATTCAATTTACCATGCACTTCTCCAGCTAAATTTGAAAAGTCGCCTTGAATATAATGACGAATTTCATCATTAATTTTCTCAACATCGATGACCTCGATATCATTTAAAGTACCTGTATCATGAGGTTGTCCGCCTCCTGTTGGATAAAATGCAGTATTTGATAGCACCACGTAGTTACGGCCATCTATATCGGTTCCTTTATTGACAACTGTTGCATTAAATTCACGTAGCATAACGTCTTGATAATATAGTAGTTCTTTCAAGAATTAGCCTCCTCCTTTATGTAAAGTATCCTTAAGAGAATCACATCTCTCAATTATTTTATTTTCATTTTGGCATAATTACTTTCAAGTGTATACGAGTTTTCTAGTTGACCCATGCTGAATTTGATTTAATATATAAAAGAACAGGTTAACTAAAAGGAGATCATACAATGGAAATTACACAATTCTCAATGGAAGAAATTTTAGATCCAACAAACATTATTGAAGGTAAGCGTTATGAATTTATTTTAGATGTAGATATTGATGAAGAAGATGAGCTTTATCATGAAGCAGGAATTGAGCTTCGTGTACTAATTGCTGAAAAAGGTGAAGAGCCATTTATTTTAAATTACTTCATCCTAGAAAAAGCTAAAGGTGAGTATTTAGATTTTGCATTAGAGGATGAAGAGCTAGAAGAGATTTTAGCATTTTGCAAAGAGGAAATTGCAAAAGCATAGTATGCTCGTGTAAAAGCCTTTCCAACAAAAATTAATATTTTTTCCTTTGATAAAATTCCGCTTTTCTTTCCGTAGTCAGGCACGAGGTACATTGGTGTACTCTTGTTTGTCTCCTGGGAGTCTATGCGGAATTTTACTTTACATCAATAATAGCTAATTAAGAATTATTTAAGATTGGTGAAATATTCGTGTTGTGTTCAAGTGCTAAACTAAGTTTAAGATTATTTTTAAGTTTATCACTAACGCGGCTCATCGGACACACCGCGCCTAGGAAAGCGCCCAGCCGGAACGGAAATCAACCCTATGGTGAAGAGCCGATTTTTAAACGAAGAGGTGTTCTATGTCAGTTTATACACATTCAATAATGGTAGCTTTTTTAATAACAATTTTCGCATCCTTTGTGCTATTTGTACCTTGGCTAATTTATACGTATCGGAAATATGGCTACTTATCTGTATCCAAAACGATTATTACGTTCTCATTTATTTTTTACTTCTTATCGGCTTTATGTTTAGTCTTATTGCCTTTCCCAGAAACACGAGATACTTGCTCTCTACAAGCTGCAGATACAGTCCATTATAATTTACATCCTTTTCAATTTGTCACTGATATTTTAAAGGATAGTGGGATTGTTCTGACGAATCCATCAACGTGGGTGTATATACCGAAGCAACCTGCTTTTTACCAGGCATTCTATAATTTCTTACTGCTCATGCCTTTTGGTGTATATTTGCGTTATTTTCTTAAAAAAAGAGAGTACTGGAAGCGTGCATTTTTATATAGCTTTTTGCTAACATTGTTTTATGAGGTAACCCAATTTACGGGAATTTATGGCATCTTTAATTGTGCGTATCGAATCTTTGATGTGGATGATTTAATGCTTAACAGTGTTGGTGCACTATTAGGATTCTTTTTAGCTCCTGTTGTGTGGGCGCTGTTTCCTTCGCATGAAGAGGTAGCGGCTAAGGCAGCAGAAATGGTCGAAAAAGATATCGTCAAGCCATTATCTATTTTGTTAGCACTAGCAATGGATTTGATTATCGCACAGTTCATTTTGTTCTTCGTGGGTGTCGTAACAGGTTATAGTGATATGTTCGAATTTTTAGTAAAAATTGCTTTGTATATGTTGCTATTTGGTGTTGTTCCAAGCTTTACAAATGGGGCAACATTAGGGATGAAGTTTATGCGTTTTACAATGGTCAGTGAAAACGGCAAAAGTATCATAAGTCAATCTTGGCGCCGTTGTGTTGCTATTCTCGTAGTAGTATGTACTTCGCAAATGATAACAACTTTTGGCCATGTTCAATTAGATATGGATTCACCATTTTATGTACTGCAAATTGTCATTACATTGCTAGCCTTTATTGCGAATTTTGTTCTAACGATGGTCATTGCTATTCATGTAATACGTGTCATTGTAAGTGGAGGTAAACGCCGTTTTTATATGGACTATTATGCAGGCTTACTAGCAACGAGAAAAAAATAAGGGGGATTGTTGGATGAAATACGTAATTATCGGAGGAGATGCTGCCGGAATGTCAGCAGCAATGGAAATTTATCGAAATGTACCAGGAGCAGAGATTACATCTGTAGAACGTGGATTTATTTATTCATATGGGCAGTGTGGCTTGCCCTATGTTGTAGATGGGCGTATTTCATCGACAAAGCGTCTTATAGCAAGAGATGTAGAAACGTTTCGTGATAAGTACGGTATTGATGCTCGTGTTGGTCATGAGGTTAACGGAATTGATGTAGACAAGAAGCTTGTTTTTGGAACACAGTCGTCTGGGGAATCATTTGAAATTCCTTATGATAAGCTACTGATTGCAACAGGCGCGGATCCTATTATGCCAGTGGAAAAGGGCTCAGATTTAACTGGGATACACACGGTGAAAACAATACCTCAGCTAGATGATTTACTAGCCGATTTAACGCCAGATATAGAAAATGTAACAATTATAGGTGCAGGCTATATTGGACTAGAGATGGCTGAGACGATTCATGCTTGCGGCAAAAAAGTGAGATTAATTCAACGAGGTAGCTATGTAGCTAGGATTCTAGATGAAGAACTTGCACAACATGTTCATGAGGAAGCGAAAAAGAATGATATCGAACTTGTGCTAAATACAAAAGTAGAGGCGTTTGAGGGGAATCACCGTGTTGAGCGTGTGATGACGGACAATGGCACATATGATACGGATTTAGTCATTATGGCTGTGGGAATTAAACCGAATACACAATTTTTAGAGGGAACAGGCATAGCACTAGCTAAAAATGGTGCAGTCATCGTCAATCGACATTTAGAGACATCTGTTGAAAATATTTATGCTGCGGGCGATTGTGCAACGCATTTTAATATTGTGAAAGAACGTTTAGATTATATACCTCTTGGAACGACAGCTAATAAGCAAGGTCGTTTAGCGGGACTCAATATGTCGGGCAAGTTTGCGCCGTTTCGTGGGATTGTAGGTACTTCGATCTTAAAGTTTTTCAATTTAACGATTGCCACGACTGGTATTAATGAGCGCAATGCTAAAGAGCTAGGTTTTGAATATGAGGCATTTAAATTGTCTGCGCGTCATATTGCAGGATATTATCCAGGTGCCCAACGGATGTTTATTAAAATTGTTGTTCGTAAACGAGATCAACAGCTTTTAGGTGTACAAATTATTGGTCCGGCAGGTGTTGATAAACGGATCGATGTGTTTGCGACAGCCTTATACAATAAAATGACGTTACCAGATTTACTAGATTTAGATTTAGCCTACGCGCCTCCATTCAATGGTGTTTGGGATCCTCTACAGCAGATTGCCAGAAAAAATGCGCGATTATAACATAGGGGGTAATTAGAAATGAACATTTACGACATTCAAGTTGCTCTAGAAGATGGTACTGAATATAGCTTAGATCGTTATAAGGGTAAGGCAATGTTAATTGTTAATACGGCTTCCAAATGTGGTTTTACACCGCAGTTTGAAGAATTAGAGGGTCTATATAAAAAATATCAGGATGAAGGCCTTGTTATTCTTGGCTTCCCATCAAATCAGTTTAAGCAAGAGGTAGCGACTGCTGAGGAAGCGGCGTCACAATGCCGTTTGACATATGGGGTGACGTTCCCGATGCATGAAATAGTAAAGGTCAATGGTAAAGAGGCACACCCTATTTTTGAGCATTTGACATCCCATTCAAAAGGCTTTCTCGGCAACAGTATAAAGTGGAATTTCACAAAATTCCTTGTGAGTCGTAATGGTGAAGTCGTTGGACGCTATGGATCAGCTGATAAACCAAGTAGCTTTGAGGATGATATTAAAAAAGTATTAGCATAAAAAAGATAGAGGAAGGATTCACGCACAAGTTTGTGTGTGAATCTTTTTTTGCTCTTTGAAAGGTGGAGATGTCGATAAAATTCAGAAGTTGGGGGATAAAACATGAAAGTTAGTAGATAAAATTCAAAAGTTGGTAGATAAAACGTGAAAGTTGGTAGATAAAATTCAAAAGTTGGGTGATAAATCCCAAAAGTATTCCGATAAGACTCAAAAGTTGGATGGCATTTTGTTAAAACGTATGTCATGTGGATCAGTTGATTGGAGTAGAGAAAAGTAAGAGGATTCACGCACAAGTTTGTGTGTGAATCCTTTTTTTGCTCTTTGAAAGGTGGAGATGTCGATAAAATTCAGAAGTTGGGGGATAAAACATGAAAGTTAGTAGATAAAATTCAAAAGTTGGTAGATAAAACATGAAAGTTAGTAGATAAAATTCAAAAGTTGGTAGATAAAACGTGAAAGTTGGTAGATAAAATTCAAAAGTTGGGTGATAAATCCCAAAAGTGTTCCGATAAGACTCAAAAGTTGGATGACATTTTGTTAAAACGTATGTCATGTGGATAGGTTGATTGGAGCGGAGACTGGGCGACTTCAGTCGAAACGGAAATCAACCCCTCATTATGCCTTTGATTTAAGGTTGTTGTAAGCTTGCGACAATTTTGTTGTAAGTTTGGGGTCGTATACTAAAGTCAGAAAGAAGAGGTGAGCGTTTATGACGCCATTATTAAAGGTACAAAATGTAGAAAAAACTTACGGCAAAGGCGCAAATACATTTACAGCGCTATCGAATATATCATTTGAAGTAGAAAAAGGAGAGTTTGTTGGTGTAATGGGGCCTTCAGGGGCTGGGAAATCGACGCTACTAAATGTGTTAGCGACAATTGATACACCGACGACTGGTGAAATCATTATTGGTGATACAAACTTAGCGCGCATGAAGGATGCAGAGTTAGCAGATTTTCGTCGCGACAATCTAGGTTTTATCTTCCAAGACTATAACTTACTCGATTCTCTAACAGTTCGTGAAAATATCGTACTGCCACTTGCGATTGCAAAAGTGCCAACAAAAGCAATTAACGCAAAGGTAGAACGCATAGCTACACTGTTTGGGATAAAAGAGTTACTCGATAAATACCCATACCAAATTTCTGGTGGACAAAAACAACGTACAGCATCATCACGTGCATTAGTTACAGAGCCGAAATTAATTTTTGCGGATGAGCCGACTGGTGCTCTTGATTCAAAATCAGCAACAGACTTACTTGAAAGTTTAAGTGATTTGAATAATTCTCAAGCGTCCACTATTATGATGGTTACGCATGATGCATTTGCAGCAAGCTTTTGCCAGCGCATTCTATTCATTCAGGATGGACAGCTTTCTAAGGAAATTCATCGTGGTACTCAAACGAGAAAGCAATTCTTCCAAGAGATTTTACAGGTGCTTGCTGGCATCGGAGGTGGAGTAAATGACGTTATTTAGTTTAGCGCGTAAAAATATTCAGCGTAATTTGTCGAACTACTTTTTATATATTGCTTCGATGGTTTTTAGTATCGTCATCTACTTTACGTTTGTAACATTAAAATATAATGATGATATTTTAGCCTCACAACAATTTTCACAGCAAATTAAAGGCTTGATGAGTGGATCATCTGTTGTGTTGTTATTCTTTATCGTCATCTTTATTGCGTATTCCAATTCGTTTTTTATGAAAAAACGAAAAAAGGAAGTAGCACTTTACTCGCTATTAGGTGTACGTAAGCAGAAAATCGGCTTAATGCTCTTTTTTGAGAATTTAGTGATCGGTTTTGTCTCTTTAGTACTAGGGATTGTTCTTGGATTCTTTATGTCACAAGGGTTATTAATGATTTTAGTACGTTTAATGGGCTTTGAGGTTGTAGGAAGTTTAACATTTTCCCCTGAGGCTCTAGTAAATACAACATGGATTTTTGCACTACTATTTTTATTCACATCTTTACAAGGCTATCGTGTCATCTATCAATTTAAATTGATTGACCTGTTCCATGCTGAGAAGCAAGGAGAGAAAATTCCACGTGCATCATTCATAGCAGCTATACTTGGGACAGCGTTACTTGCATTTGGTTATTATACAGCGTCTGAAGATATCTTTACGAGTAACATTTGGAGATTCTTCACAGTTCTGGGTACTCCACTTATGGTTATAGGTGTGACAATTGCAGGGACATATTTATTATTCCATAGTGTTAGCGTATTTGTGTTAACCGCGTTGAAAAAAGCAACTTCTTGGTCATGGAAAGGCTTGAATTTAATTGGTGTATCACAATTATTGTACCGTATTCGAGCAAATGCTAAATCTCTTTCAATCATCGCTATTTTAAGTGCGACAACGATCACAGCAGGTGGCGGCGTTTTCGGAATGTACTACAATGCGGAAGCCAGTGTACGTCAAGCGCTACCTAATACATTTATGTGGAAGGGCGATACGATAAAATTCTCTCAAGAGGACGTCTTATACAATGAATCGCTTTCTGTAAAAAATTTACGCGTGGATAATGAATTTTCGTTTTTTGAATATACATTATTAAAGGAATCTGACTATAATCGTCTAGCAAAATTGCAGGGGAAAGATGAACAACTGCACATTGCAAATGGTTCAACAGTTTTACTTGATGCAAGCTTCGATGAACGTTTTTCACATGATTTTACGGGTGAAGAATTTAAATTGGAGAACGGGGAATCATTCCATGTTGATAAAATGTATACAGAGAGTGTATTAAACTATGTTGGAGCTGGTACAGTCCTTGTTGTAAATGATAAAGTGTTCGCTGCAACAAATGCAGAAGGTGTTAAAATACAGGTAGTTGGTATGGATAATGACTTGAAGCAACAGGCTATTTCAAAGGAAATTTACAATCAACTATCTACTGAACAGCAAGAAGGGTTTTCAAGTGTTCCGCAAAGTTATGAGGCAGGTTTAGCTACTGTAGGATCACTATTATTTGTAGGAAGCTTTTTAGGATTAGTATTTTTAGCAGCGACAGGAAGTATTATTTACTTCAAAGTTTTAACTGAGGCAGAGGAAGATCAACCTAAATATGCAATTTTAAATAAAATCGGTGTTAACAAAAAACAAATATTAAAAACAGTCGCAGGGCAGGTTGCCGTTATTTTTAGTGCACCACTCGTTGTCGGCATCGTCCATAGTGCATTTGCGCTACTAGCCTTTTCACAGCTATTTAGTATGGATATAACTAAACCAGTAATACTGTGGATGATTGCGTATTCAGCCATTTACGGCATATATTATATCTTTACAGTTCGTTCATTCTATAAAATTATTAGACAGGGGAATTAATATGAAAAAGGTTTTCTTAGGTATAGGAGCATTGTTCTTATTGTTCGTAGCAGGACTTGTTGTTCTGATGACCGTTGATTTTAACCGTTTAAATAAAGAAGCATACTATGTTCATATCACTACTGATGGTGAAGTAAAGGAATATAAGTTAGATAGTGGAGAAATTATGAAATCGTATTGGTACGAGATACCTGCTTATGACGAAAACGGTAAAGAGCAAACATTAAAGTTTTCAGCTCAGAAAAATTTACGACACGATGCTTACATGAAGCTTTATGTAAAAAAAGAAACGGAAGTTACTTCATATGATGAAGTGAAATTCGACGAGCTACCTGCAAAAGTACAGGAGCTAATGAAGAAATAACAAGAAGGAGTAGTCCCTAGTATCGGGCTACTCCTTTTTTTCTTCTTGTAATTGAATGCTGACAGTTGTCCCTTGTTGTTCTTCAGAGGTAATATTTACAGTTCCTCCGTGCGCTTCAATAATATCTCTAGCAATAGCAGTACCTAACCCAGTACCATGTGTTTGCTCAGTATTTGTACCTCGATAATAGCGCTCAAAAATATGTTCAAGATCTTCTGCGGCAATGCCGTTACCGTTATCAGAAATCGTAATAGAACGATCATCAACAAGAACATTGACTGCAACATCAGAAGGATTATGGAGCAATGCATTGTGTAAAAAATTCATCACCGCTCGTCGCATAAAGTGCTCGTCAATGTGATGCTTGATGACTTCTTTAGTTGCATTAAATTCAATATTAGCCTGCTCATATTGTGGAGTATTAAGTGTATCAATAACGATTTCGCGAATAAATTGCACCATATTTATCTCGGTTAAGCTTAGGGGAAGCTGCTGATGTCTTAATCGCATAGTTAAATTTAAATCATCCAATAAATCTTGCATATGCAATGATTGTTTTTCGATAATCTGAGCATATTCCGTTTGTTCATAAGGAGTTGATTTTCCATCATTCAGTAGCTCCGCATAACCACGAATTGAGGCAAGAGGTGTTTTCATATCGTGTGACACATTACTGATCCATTCCTCGCGCATCATCTCTAATCTTTTACGTTCCTGCTCATGTGCAGCAAGCTCTCTCGATACTTCATTTAAATTTTCAAAAACTGGTTTGTAAACACCACCAGGCATTTTACTAGGCATATGCTCACGATTCTTTAAATGACGAATACGTTCAATCATTGCATGTAGAGGTTTGGTCAACGTACGACCGAAAAGCCATCCAACTAGTGTAGCTACTAATAGGTCGGCAATAACAATGAATAATCCAAACTTGCCAATAAACTGTAATACTGATGAGCCAGAAAAATGCATGACTAATCTTGTAATACCACTACCCTTAATACCAATAAGATAACTAACATCATCTTTACTGCCTACATACACCGTAGTGTCACCATCAAACTCTTTATATTTATATACTTGAATTAAATCGATGGGTGCATAATGGGATTGAGCCTCATCTGGTGCAAAATGAGATTCAAGGACCTGACCATTAACATCAAGTAATTGAATCCAAGCATTTCGCTGATGTAAGTGTTGCAGCCCCTCTTCATTTACTGAAGGCGTACCATTATTAATTTCAATATACTTCTGGAAGTCCCGGACAAAGCTTTCCTCTGTAGTTGCCTGTACACCATCATAATCATTTGATAGTCGATAAGTGAGAAGCCCGACTAGAATGGCCGTATTGACGAAAATGACAATAATAACAATAGACAGCACAGACAGAAGGAATCTAGCTGTTAATTTCCATTTCATGCTTGCTCCTCTTTTGGAACGACAAATTTATAGCCAAGCCCTTTTACAGTTGTAATATACATAGGTTTTGATGCATCATTTTCAACCTTTTCACGCAGACGTCGAATATGCACCATAACAGTGTTGTCTGAGCCGAAAAAGTCCTCTCCCCATACACGTTCAAACAGAGTTTCTTTACTTAAAATTCGATTAGGATTGTTCATAAAGCAAGCCATCAAGCCGATTTCCTTCGCCGTTAGCTCTAATAAAATGCCGTCTTTATGTACTTCCGTTTCATCCCCATTAAGCAAGAATGGACCAACTTGAATCGATTTCGCGGAAGTTACTGGCGCTGCTTCCTGCGTTTGATAACCAGCTCTGCGAAGCTGTGCTTTCACACGATAGGCGACCTCTTTAGGACTAAAAGGTTTCGTAATATAATCGTCCCCTCCGATCGCAAGTCCTAAAATTTTATCAATTTCCTCATTTTTCGCTGACATGAAAAGCACCGGCACATGCGACACTTCTCGAATACGTCGACATAAATCGTAGCCCTCGCCATCAGGAAGCATCACATCAAGAAGTACAATATCGGGTTGTGTCTGTTGAAAGCTCGTCCAAGCTTCTTGAATGGAGCCAGCTGTATGAATTTGCTTATAACCTTCTTTTTGTAGGCTGACTTTTAGAAGGTTTGCTAAATCTGCCTCATCATCCACCACTAGAATAGTTGGTTCTTGCATTGTTCACACGTCCTTTCTTTTTTATTATTGTAAATCGTCATTAGAATTTTAAGAATAGTGTATAGCTAATAAGTTTTGCAGTAGCGCGATAAACAATTCCTTATTACCCTAAAAAGATTCTTCAATATAACGTGGAGTTGATTACCGTTCCGAATGAGCACTTGGACCAAAAGGATGTTGGTCACGAAGGCGTTATCACAGGAAGTGATGGTCTTAGCCTTCGTTCCTCTACTTACTCGCTCCAGGATCTCATTTGTGACACTGGTCGCCAAGTCTTCACTCCAATCAACTCATATAGATGGTACATGTTTTAACAAATTTCATCCCTGATTTTTTGTGA
Organism: Lysinibacillus sp. RC46; assembly: GCF_041262385.1. Taxonomy (NCBI): domain Bacteria; kingdom Bacillati; phylum Bacillota; class Bacilli; order Caryophanales; family Bacillaceae; genus Lysinibacillus; species Lysinibacillus sp. RC46. The sequence goes on from NZ_JBGCCF010000015.1 coordinate 64,230, forward strand.
TGAGTCCTAAAGAAGTTTGATCTAACTAATCAGAATAGAGTCGTGGGTGATAAATTTCCTTAAGAAGTGGCCATCTTAGCTTGGGATCTTCAAACAGATTGAAGTTCCTTATGTGACTCATTATAAATGAAACTTGCTTGAAAGAGGAGATTGAAACATTACTGAAGGTTTTTTAAGGAATCATTATTCTTCACAGAAATAGTTGAGAGTTTTAGTGACTGAGTTTCGATATAGTTAGTGAAGAAGCTTTTTCAAATAAACATAAAGGGGGCGAAATGGTGAGATGTACATCTAAAAACTTCATAAGCCGTTTACAAAACCAAAAAGAAGATGCGCTTGAGTATGTAATTGAACATTATTCTGGCTTCGTACATGCGATAGCATATAAAATTCTTTCCGGTATTAACAAAGATTCTATTGATGACTGTGTTAATGATGTATTACTAGCCATTTGGCAAAATGCAAAGCAATTTAAGGGCGAATCAGAGGATTTCAAAAAATGGATAGGGATGCTGACAAAATATAAAGCCATAGATTTATTCCGTAAGCTTGAAAAACAACAGCAAAGAGAAAAAGGAGACGAGGAGCTCTTGCAAAAGCCTGATATAAAAGATATACAGCAGGAGCTTTTGAAAAAGGAGCAACGAAATGATTTACTAATGGCTATTAGTCACTTGGAAAATATTGATCGAGATATTTTCATGATGAAGTATTATTTGCAATTAACGAATCCTGAGATAGCTGAAGCGCTGCATTTATCAAAAGCAGCCGTAGAAAACCGGCTTTATCGAGGGAAGAAGAAGCTAGCATCAACAATACAGTTGAAGGAGGCAATTATATGACTAAAAGTTATAAAGAGTGGCTGGATCTGGATGTGGATCAAATTGAACCAATCGAATTATCTGCACAGCGAAAAATGAACCTTAAACAAACGGTTTTAAAGAAGCAAGCAACAAGAAAGCGTATGCCAAAATGGGTGCGTCATATAGCAGCGGCAGCAATAATTGGCATCAGTATGGTAACTACCGTAAGTATTGCTTTTCCTACATTTGCTTCACAAATTCCGTTTATGAAAAACATTGCTAGCTATTTTGATAATAAAAATACTATGCTTGAGAATTTTGATAGTTATGCAACGGAAATTGGACAGGTTCATTCTAGTAATGGCTTATCTATGATGATAGAAAATGCTGTGTATGACGGTACATCACTGACAATTTCTTTTGCACTTGAAACAGATAAAGATTTAGGAGATTCTCCGTTTATAGAAGGAGATTTCATGGATATCAAAGGAGCTGTGGGTGGTGGAGGAAGTAGTCGACTTGAGAAGATAAGTGATAATAAATATGTAGGATTAGCAAATACAACACCTTATTTTGATAAAGAGGCACCAGATGAATTAGAAGTAACATGGAAACCAGAAGCTTTTCTAAACGTGAATAACGATACAAAAGTGGAAGGGGATTGGGCATTTAATTTTAAGGTCTCTAAGTTAGCAGGTGAGCTACAGCTAGTCAATGAAACTGTTTCAAACTATGATGTCACAGCTCGATTTACGGCCCTTGAAAAAAATGATATGTCTACTGTTATTAATTTTGATTATGAAGCAAACCCAGAAGTTATAAAAAAGTGGCCGGAAGTTACAGTTCAATTTGATGAACTACGAGATAATTTAGGCAATACGTATGTGGTAAATGGAAATGGTGCTTCAAGTCGCGACGGTGGTATTTCTTATAAATCAAGTGCTACTGTCCAGGCTATCAATCCAACTGCTACATCCATTACATTTGTTCCTGTTATTTATTTCTCCTTGGGCTCAGGAAAAGGCTCGGAATTAAAAGAGATGGATCCTGTGACAATCCCATTAAATTAACAGTACCCGTTGAAAACGTATGAAGATTGACCATGTGAAATTCGCACTAAGATATTAAATATCCACAAAATATAATAAAGATAGACGAAAGGGTTTTTGTGCCATCAAAAAGCACAAAGACCCTTTATTATTGTAAATTATCATTAAAATTTTAAATACATTTGTACGAGTCTGAGCTTTTTTATGTCAAATGGTTGAAAATGCTTAAAATAAACGGCATAATTTTCCATGTGATCAATAACCATTCTATTGGACTAAAATCATGCATTTAGTTATATAAAAAATACAATGAGAAAGACGGATTTCAATTTTTCCATACATACGATTAATGACATTTTCCTCGAAATGGCAGGAACTATCAAACTTGATGTCGAAATTAAGTTTTACAATCGACAAATCACTACAAAAATTTATATAAAGCATTAACAAAAATCCGTATACATAAAATAAAAAACAGGAGCGTGACGAAAGAAATGACAAGCGAATTGCAAATGCTAGAAAAAGAAGGAATACAAAGCGAAGATCTTGTACAGCAGGCGCAAGCCGTCGAAACATTATTCGTAAATGAGTTCATAGATGGTATTTTAGATCCACAACAGAAAATGCTTGGACCTGTCAAAGACGGTGGCACAATTATTGCTAATACGACGCCAGGCTGCTGGGGCCCGATGCTAACACCAACGATTCGTGGTGGGCATGAAGTAACAAAGCCTGTATTTGTAGAAGGGGCAGAGGTAGGAGACGCCATTGTTATTAAGATTAAATCAATCCAGGTAACATCAATAGCAACAGCATCTGGGCATGATGAGGCAATTTTGGATCGATTTATTGGGGACCCGTTCGTATCAGTAAAGTGTCCAGGCTGTGGTAAGCTTCATCCTAGTACAGTTGTCAAAGGGATAGGTCGGCAGGCCATTCGCTGTTCGACATGTGATACAGAAACATCACCTTTTAACATGACGAATGGTTATACTATGGCGTTAGATCATAAAGGTAATATTGGTGTGACTGTTGGGCGAGAAGGGGCTCGCCGTATTGCACTTGATGCTAAAAATTATATGCGTACACCTGAAAATTCTGTGCAAAATCCTGCGGTTGCATTAGCACCAAGTGATTTGATTGGTGTTATGGCAAGAATGCGACCTTTTTTAGGGCAGCTTGGAACGACACCTTCAAAGGCGATGCCAGACTCCCATAATGCTGGTGATTTTGGTTCGTTTTTAATCGGTGCGCCACATGAATATGCATTTACGCAGACTGAATTAGATACACATCGTACAGATGGCCATATGGATATAAGCCGTGTTCGTGAGGGGGCAACAATTATTTGTCCAGTAAAGGTTCCGGGCGGTGGTGTGTATATTGGTGATATGCACGCAATGCAAGGGGACGGAGAAATTGCAGGACATACAACGGATGTTGCTGGTATTGTTCAACTTCAGGTAAGTGTGTTAAAAAAAGTAGCTTTGGATGGCCCTGTTTTATTGCCAAATACAGAGGATTTACCTTATACGGCTAAACCTTTTACAAAGGAAGAAAAACGTCGTGCACGTGAGCTTGCTGAGGAATTCGGCGTGAAACAAGTGGAGGAAGTATTCCCTGTATCAATTGTTGGCTCCGGAACATCATTAAATGAAGCAACAACTAATGCTATAAGTCGTGCTGCAAGGCTTTTTGAGATGAGCGAGCCGGAGGTTATGAATCGAGCGACGATTACAGGCTCGATTGAAATCGGCCGTCATCCAGGAGTTGTAACAGCAACCTTCCAAGTACCTAAAACAGCACTGAAAAAAGCACGAATTTATAAGCCAGTGAAAAAACAATATGATTAAATGTAAGCCCAAAAGTCCGAAAAGAAAGCAAACTAGAAAATTTCATAGTTTGCTTTTTTGTGTTATAGGTGAAAAAACTATTTTTGCATCTGCCGCTACGCTTTCGATGCAGAAAAAAATCCGTCAATTTTGACGGATTTTTTTTGTAACTATTTTGTTGGTCGCTCGTCTACTGTTGTGAGAATGCTTTTTCTCGATTGTATTGGTGAATGATGTATAGCTTTTTTAGTTGTGCGTACTATGGCGCTAGCTTTGGGTTGGCGTAGGCAATGAGCTATTTGTGACAATACGTATGGGCTACCAACTTATGAGTGATTGTCCAAAGGGCTCATTTGCTGCTCTCCTTTTAAACAGCAAATTTAATCTTTCCCATCTTGAGGTATTTGACCTTTAGATGGCTTTTTTTATGCGTTGTAGTTAAAGTTTTCGATTTTACGCGAATATTTTTGTTGTCATTTCTTTTATCCATATCACGATTTCTTTAGCATATGTTGGATAAGATTTGTTATATTGAAGAAAGAGTGATTAAACTTTTAGGCAAGTATTTTACATGATAGGGGAAGATCTTTGTTGGTTGAATTTGATGGGGGGCTCCAGTAGCATGCTGTTGGATTGTGATGAGCGGTTATTCATGACATATAAACAAAGTGGTGAAAAGGGTGCTGAAAAGCTACTTTCAAAATGGTTAGAAGCAGAGATTGATTCACCAGTAGACCCGAAAATTCTAGGTACTGCACTTTCACCGAGTTTATTTTTAGTGAATGAGGAAACAGCGATGAATATTGCGTTTTCAACTGCACGAAAATATTGGGGTCGTGTAACGACAGATATGCAAACTTTTTTTAATAACCATGGTTTGGATACTAAATTTGTTAATGAACGTCTCAATGCCTTTTTTTATACGCAAAAAGGCAAGGAGACCTTTTTTGAGCAGCTTTTTGCACAGCATACAATGGACTTAGAGCGATTAATCTGGCTAATTTTCGGGAAACGAATGCAAATTACAATGCCAGTTAACGAACTACAAACTATATTTTTATATAAATTTGAAAATGAATATTTTGTGCATATGATTTATAAAGAAGAAGCCCAATTTTGGCATTGGCTTTTCATAAAAAAAGTTTATTCACTATTTATCCACAAACCATTAGAACAATTCACATTTATCCATGAAATGATGGGGCATATTGAGCAATCTACAAGAAAAACTTGTGTACATGTGGATAACTTTGTGAATAATTATAGAGAAACTCTTGATAAGTGTATAACTTATGTGGATAACCGTAATTCTACTTGCTTGGCTAAAAAACAGTTACATCTTTATCAAATTGTAACGTACTATCGTTTATCGCAAGGGGATTATCGTTGTGTTAAAGCGCTAATTACTTCCTTTGAAGCGGATTGGCGTTATTCAATGTATGCACTGACAGAGAAAGAAAAAGTTCTCATTGCCTATCTTCTGTTTCATATAGCACATCAGGAGCAGAATCCTGAAACTGTTATTCACTACGGAGAGTATTTATTAGAAGATGAACGACTTAATAATTACGCGATAGAGATTTTGTTGGAGTATAAGGACTTATTGCCGAATCGTAAGCCAACACCTCCGGCCATTATTAAAAATTATGAACTTAATTTTTTAGAAAACTTGTATGCAGTATTGCTTGATCATTATGTAAAAATGGGGCGTTATCAAGAAGGGCTCCTGCTTTTAAAGGAACATGTACTAGCATCCAATAAAAAAATACATGCCTCTTTAGTACAGGGGAACTATAGTAATGAGCAATTTATTGCGATTGAGGCATCAGTTCAGCAGGATATTGCTCTCCATGTGAATAACTCATTACAGCATATTGGCTTGTCTGTGGAAGAATGGCGCCGACATTATCGTCAGCTAGAAACGCCTTGCTATTTGGTAGCACAGAGCGCATCCTTGCATATGCTCAATATTTTAAAAGTTTTATTTGTGACGGAACAGTATGAGCTGTTTGAAAAATTAATGGAAATTTATAAAAAATATTTACTTATTGATGACCATTTTGAAAAGCTACGAGTCTTTATAAGTGCATATGTTTAACTTACTCCAGCGGGTGTACAAACATCCGTACCTGTCGCTACGCTTTCGGCACAAAAAACATCCGCTAAAATAGAGGAACTCAGTCTAAGAACGCCACGTCCTGTGGCAATTTATCTGTGCGAAAGCAGTAGCAACATGGTTTTATCTGTGCGAAAGCGAAGCGACAGCAACAACAACAACAGCACACGACTGAGTGACCAACATCTTGCCGAGGCATAATTGATTAGAAATAAAAAAAGTGTCTAAGTGTTTTTTTTATAACATTAGACACCTTTTTTATTTCGTGTAGTTGGCCTACGATATTATTCTAAAACCCCTTTGTCCTTTAAGTCAGCAATTTGCTCGACACTATAGCCAAGTGAAGACAACACTTCTTCATTATGTTCTCCAAGCTTGGCACCGACATGCTTGTACTGAGGCTTAACACCGTCAAACTTAAAAGCAGATGCAATTTGTTTTTGCGTAGTACCGTCGCTTTTGGGAATATCAACAATCATATCACGAGCCCTAAGCTGAGGATGCTCGCATGCTTCTGGGAAAGTTAATACTGGTTCGACACATCCCTCGAAATCCTCGTTAAATACTTCAAGCCATTCTTCGTAAGTCTTCGATAAAAATGCATCATGGACAGCTTCTTTAAAACGAATTTGTGTGTAGTATGAATCATTAAAAGTATTATCAATGAGCTCAGGAATATCAAGCGCTTCACAGAGTAATCTGCGGAATTGAGGCTCAAGACTTCCTACCGAGAAAAATCGGCCGTCCTTTGTTTTGTAAAAGTCATAGTAGCTACCACCATTTAAAATTTCTTGCTCAGGCTGAGGTACACGACCACCGCCAATATAGGCAGATCCATACATAGCATTGAGTGAAAATACAGCATCGGTCATGCTTATATCAATATATTGTCCTTCACCTGTTTTTTCACGATGTAAAGCAGCAGCGAGTACTCCGATTGCTGAATGCATCGTGCCCCCAGCCATATCAGCAAGCTGAATACCCATTGAGACAGGTTTTTTATCTTTATGACGTGAATAATCAAGTATGCCTGCTAATGATAAATAGTTATTGTCATGTCCCGGCCGATTGCTATATGGTCCAGTTTGTCCATAGCCTGTAATAGCACAATAAATAACCTTAGGATTTACTTCTTTTAGAGCTTCATAGCCGATGCCAAGTCGTTGCATGACACCAGGCCGAAATCCTTCGATAATTATGTCGTACTCTTTCACGAGTGACTTAACAATTTCTATAGCTTCAGGCGATTTTAAATTTAATGTTAATGACTTTTTAGAACGATTCAAATGTTGATGAATATACGCCTCATGATCATCGTCGTAAGGAGGCATAATACGTGTTAAATCTACGCGCTTTGATGATTCAACGTGAATAACTTCGGCACCAAGATCAGCAAATATCATTGTCGCCATTGGTCCCGGTAGTAATGCAGAAAAATCGAGAATTTTTAACCCCTTTAAAATACCCAAATCTCCCAACCCCTTTTTGTGTAGGCTACATTGTATTCAAGAATGCATTGTAGCGCTTTTCTCATAATCCCCATTTTGTGAAAAGCATGTATCACCTCTGTATTAATACAGGATGGTGATAAATTATCAGTATTATAACAGAAGAATTGATGGCTTGACTATGTTAAATTTTATTATAAAATATTTAGTTGAAAAATTATATGTCAGAATAACAATAAAAGTAAAAAAATTCAGAATGTATGGATATCTCCATAATAAGGGGGAGTTTTCATTCTAAAATCATACGTTTTAATAAATTTCACTTTCATTTTTTGGAATTGGAGAGAATGGAAAATCTTTATCAAATTTCAGACTGCGATAAAGTTAAAAAAATCTCTATGCAATAGATTTCTGCATAGAGATTTTTGTGTATATTGGTCATCGTCAATCAACTTCAATCATTCAAATTACTTCGAATAAAAGTTAACTGTATAATAGGGTGCACCGTTATCCTTAAAGCAGACACCGACAAAAATATGTGTAAATTCTTTTCTTAAAATATTTATACGATGTCCTTTTGAATTCATCAATGCTTCGTGGGCAAATATACTATTGGGTTGACCTTGTGCTATATTTTCGCCATACCAATAGTGATTAACTCTACCAGCAGTGAGGCGGTCATTGGAATGATTACCCTTATGATCTTCATGACTAAAAAATTGGTGTGTAATCATATTGCTACTATGCTGCCGAGCAATAGGGTTACATCTTTTATCATAAATGAGTGGTTGCAATCCTTCTGTAATCCGCTCATGGTTAATAAGATCAACCATTAAATCTTCAAGTCCTGTTCGTAGTTCATTGGAAGGCTTACCATAATAACCACATTTACTTACTTCAGTATTGGCATTAATCCAAATAATAGAACGAACAATATTGTTTTTGTGTAAATCATAGAAAAAAGTAACATAGTGATCAGCTATCAAATAGGTTCCGTGTGTAGTATTACCGTCACAATCATTGTAATCGAGCAAATAGCCAGTATTTTGATAGTGAATAGCTCTAAGTGGAAGACCATATTTTCTATTCACATCTATTCGATTAGCACCGATAGGAATACCAAATACGCTATGCCCAGTGCGTGTTTCATATCCTCCGACCTCGTTGGAATTATGCCTTCCTACGAGGGAAAATTGGGAGTAGTCCATCTCTACTCGGTGCCATTTCATTTTATATTCACTTTGAAAGCTGGATAGTGACAAAGTTTTTTGTGTATTTGTTATTTTTGTACGAGCTGACTTATTTGAATGGAGAGCAGTATTCGTCCATAGAGCCATACTAAAACCAACCATTATTGGAGCTACTTTACGTAACAACATATTTAAACCCTCTTCTAATAATAAATTTATAATAAAAATCTATCAAAATAATAAAAGTTCTATAGATATAAAATACTATATTTTTGTCTCGTTAACGATGCTAAAATCCTGGAACTTTCTCTACTATATGGCTTAATGAAGGGATGATCTCTGTTAAAATGTGTGCCATTTATAAAAGTTGATTTTCGTTCCGACTGGACGCCCTCAGGAAAGCGCCCAGTTGGAACGGAAATCAACTTCACGCTTTAGTGCTGAGTCTACTATATTGCTTTTGTTATAAGAGGGCCATGAAAGTACTATTTTTACAAATACTTTTCTCTCATTAAAAGAAATTTTCTTAATAAGGAATTTTTTTGTGTTTTAATAGAATAATAGAGGAAATTATAAACTAGGGGTAAAAGATAGAAAATGAAGCCAAATCAAATAAAGTTAAAGTATTTAATCATGGGTGTTGCCATGGCTGCTTTTTTCTTAACAGGAATCGGTAGTATTTGGAATGGTTACCGTATGAATGTTGACTCGATTAAAGAAAATACGCTTGAAACGAATCGAGTATATGCACAAAAATTAGCAACAACCGCAAGTTCCTATCTTGAAGAAGCTTTTCAGACTTTAGGATATAGTGCCAGTACGATAAAGACGAAAATGTATGATAAAAATGCATTGATTCAGGAAACTGAGCGTTTGAAAAAGCAAAATAACATGTTTAACTCTGTACTTATTACAAATGCAGAAGGTCATGTATTATCTATTTCACCACCATCTGAGGAGGTTCAAGGTAAAGTATTAACTTCAGTTGGAGCGAAAGAGGCTTTATCTAAAAGGGAGCCTCTTGTCTCAAAGCCTTATAAGGGAATTACAGGGCGTCTCCTTATTTTTATATCGTATCCTATATTTTCAGGGACAAATGAATATTTAGGAATGGTAGCTGGGACAATTTATTTAAAGGAACGAAATGTTTTTAATGAATTACTCGGAGAGCATTATTATCATGATGGTTCATATGTGTACGTAGTTGATTCAGATGGGCGCGTTATCTATCATCAGGACCCAAGTCGGATCAATGATAGCGTTATTGATAATGAAGTTGTTCAAGCAGTGGTTTCTGGAAAAAGCGGGGCTCAGCAAGTAAAGAATACTAAAGGAGTTGAAATGCTTGCGGGTTATAGCGCTGTACCTTTAGCAAGCTGGGGAGTAGTTGCTCAAAGACCGTTAAAGGTAGCATTGGCTCCTTCATTTGATAGAGTACAGGATGTAGCTATAAAATCCATTCCGCTTATGCTAATTTCGGTTTTTATTGTCCTTTGGATGGCAGCACGTATAGCTAATCCCTTACAGCAATTAGCTACTTTAACAGAGGAGAGCATGGAATCGAAAAATGTAGAAGGCTTGAAATCTGTACGTAGTTGGTATTTTGAAGCGCACTATCTAAAAAGTGCACTCATTCGGAGTTTAACATTTTTACAGGGCCAGGTGTCCTATTTTAAAGATCAATCTACAACAGATCCGTTAACGGGTGTAACTAATCGTCGCACAATGGATGCGATGCTAGCTGAGTGGCTTGAGAACGATTTGCCACATGCCCTAATTTTACTTGATTTAGACCATTTTAAAAGTGTCAATGATACGTATGGGCATGCAGTAGGTGATAAGGTATTACAATTTTTAGCTCAAAATATGAAAGCAGTCGCTCGTGAGGGGGATGTTTGCTGTCGATACGGTGGTGAGGAATTTGTGATGTTATTGCCAACCACTACTGCTGAGGAAGCGGCACAGGTGGCTGAACAACTCCGCGATATGTTGGCACATACTACAAGTCCTTGTGGTCGCCCAGTTACATTATCAGCAGGAGTTGCAGTGTATCCACAAATGGCTGACACGACAGAAAAGTTAATTGAAGCAGCGGATGATGCGCTGTATCTTGCAAAACAAGCTGGACGGAATCGAGTCATGGTAGCAGAGCAAGAAAATAAATTAAAAAATGTTTTAAAATAAGCATACATTTCTAATTTTTGGGGTACATGATTAATGGAACGATCATTTGGGCAAGCTACTTTTAAGTCATTCCCCATATGACTTGTATTTCCTGTTCAAATGATACGTAAACTCGGGACACATCTCTCGATCGACTTGACAAGATGTAAGGTTATCCCCCTTTCCCTTATGACATCGCAAGTACGACTAGATGTACGCCTATATATCGTTAAGGCCAAGTAAGCACCGATGCTCCTTGGCTTTTTTATATGGGGATAAAAACTGAATTGTTCCGATAAAACGAGAAATTATTCCGATAAAAGCCAAAATTGTTCCGATAAAATGATATTTTGTTCCGATAAATCTTCAAAGTATACATATAAAAATGAATTCATCACAATAACGTTCCGACCGAGTCGCTTCGTTGTTGCTGTCGCTTCGCTTTCGCACAGAAAACATCCGCTGCGCTCCAGGGTCTAATATCCCCAATGAGTCGCCTAGTCTTCACTCCTAACTTTGATAACAAACTTTTTATTACCGATTTTTGTTAACGATTTTCTTCCAGAATTTTAGAATTATCTATGAAGGTTCACTATATACCTGTCGATATAAAGGGTATGATGAAAATGATATTTTGAACGTATCAAATACATAGATGAAAGGAAGAGTGGAATGGATAAAACAAAAGTCCAAAAAGTGAATAAAGCACTTATAGCAACTGTTTTTGCTACTAGTGGGATTGCTGTTGTAGTGCCACCACCACAAAAAGCAGCTGCTGCGGCTAATTCACCATTCACGGATATTGACCAATATTCAAGCCATTACGACAATATTTTAAAATTATACTCACAAGGTGCGATTAGTGGGTATGCAGATAAAACCTTTCGGCCAGATCAAAATGTAACACGTGGTCAAGCAGCAAAAATGCTGGCAACTGTTTTAAACTTAGATTTAAAAAATGTACAAGATCCATACTTTAAAGATGTCCCAAAAAGTAGTGAATACTACAAGTATATAGCCGCATTACAAAATGCAGGAATCATGGGTGGATATTCAAATGGTACATTTATGCCTAATGAAGTAATTACGCGTGGGCAATTAGCGAAAATTTTAGTGCTTGGCTTTAAGTTTGAAGTAGCATCTAATTACAACCATAGTTTCACAGATGTAACTAGCCAAACAAGCAACGCTATTTATATTCAAACTTTAGTAGATTTAAAGATTACAGAAGGGACAACACCTGTCACTTTCTCACCATATAATGCGGTAACACGTGGACAAATTGCATCCTTTATTGTGCGTTCACAAGAGAAAAAGGGCAATGCCACATCTTTCAAAATTACAGGTGTTGAAGACGATTATGTCTACATAAATGGTGAGCCTTACTCAGTACCGAAAAGTCTCTCGCATATTTTTAGCGAAGATAATGCCGCGGTATTAAAAGGTGCACTTATTGAAGGGGATCTTTCAGGCAAAACCATTCGCTCTGTTTCGAAGCTAACGTTGAACGCTAGCGGGACAAGCTCAAGATTTCTAGAGTTTGATGGTAATCATGGGTCCTTTGGTGCGACAATCGTTGTCAATGGGAACTATATTGAATTTTCAAATGTTACATTGACTGGTACAATGCTTGTTAATGAAACAGTACGTCCACCTTTACAATTAGGCGTTTCCTACTATAAGCCATTATCGCTTGGCCCTATAGCAAGCACAAATACGGCATTTATCAATTGGTCTAATCCAGATAATCCAACTGATGAAGGCTCGTCCTCGTCCAATAACGGTCCGACAACAGATCTTCAAAATTGGACAGATCAGAATTCCGACAAGAATCCTGATAAAAACAAACCATTTGTGAACTGGTCTAAAGATAAAGTGACGATGAAAAATGTTGAAAAACATATTGAATTTTATAACAGCACTGTATCACGCCTAGTTGTCTCTCAAAGTGGTACAAAAATCGAAACAAATATGAAGCTACCACGTGTAGACATCATCGGGACTGTTCGTGAATTTGAGATTCAAGGAAATATCGGTACACTAAACCTTGATACAGAAACGAAGCTGACAATTTACGGAGACGGCAACATCGACTGGATTAACTACAATAGCTATACAGATTTAGAGCTATATCTAGATGGTCGTGTAGGTGTTCTGTATGTTGATAATGTATACGGTTGGGTTGATATTGGAGATTACACGTATATTGACAAAGTGATTATACCGAAGGGCGAGGGACCGAATAATATCTTCGACGACTTCTTAGAGGATAAAGATAATATTGGCAATATTGTAGATGAAGACGGTAAACCAGTCGATAAAGACGATATCGATAATCAAAAACCGGCTGATAAAACAAAACCTTTAATCGACATTACGAATGTAACAGTTCTAAATGGTAGTGATGTTCAGGTAGACTTCACTTCAGATAAAGTTGGAACTTACTACTATATTGTTCGTGAAAAAGACGCTGAAGCACCAACGAAAAAAGAAATGGTAAATCGTATTTCTACTGACAATGTGGCAAATGGAACAGGCGCAGCGGTGAATGGTAAAAACACTATTAAAATCACTAATTTAGGTGAGAAAAAAGAATATGTCGTTTATGTGATGGTTGTTGACGGGGCGAAAAACGTTTCGGATATTAAATCACAATCATTCCAAATGAAAGATGGAACACCGCCAGTTGTTAAATCTTTAACAGTTACACCTTTACATGGTGGTAAACGTGCAGAGTTTACATTTACAGCGAGTGAACCAGGGGACTATTACTACTATGTACGTAAAAAGACAACTGCAGCTGATCCAACAACAGCAGATATTGTTGCTAAACCAACAGGTAAGGGCAAGGCAGTTGCAGGGAAACTTGGAATTACTGAAATACTTACAGGCTTAGAGGCTGAAACAGAGTATCAACTTTATGTAGTGATGAGGGATGATTCAGGCAACTATTCAAAAGATCCTGCTGCAGTGAAGGAATTTAAAACGGACTTACTTGATAATATCAATCCATACGTTGAAAAGACAAAGCTTGAACCTGCTGGAAAGGAAAATCAATTCTACATTTATTTAAATGAAGCATTAGATCCTGAAAGCGCACGAAATGTAAATAACTATGATTTATCAGGAACAGTTATCGTCAATACGACAGGACAGAATAAAATTAAACCTTCTGCTGTAGAGTATAAAGAAGGCGATAAGAAAGTATTATTAACAATCCCATCTGAAACAGGTTTTGTCTATGGTGATACATTACGTGTAACCGTATTACCAGGTGTTAAGGACTTAGCAGACAATGAATTTGAAAATGCCAATACTGTTGAACCTGGTAAAAATGTTCGAAACTATGCAGAATACTTACATGAAAAACTTGATATGCCTGTTATTAAGATTGAAAATGTAATTAATAAACCAGACGAATCTGATAATTTTAAACGAGTTGAAGTTGAATTCAAGCCAAATAAGGCTGGTACGTATTATTATATGGTTTTACCTGATACTGTCGTAGACGCGGGAGAAACAAAAACGTTTAAGCAATATCTAGACGATAAAGGCATTACAGAACGTGATTTTGTTAATGAATTTGCATCTAATCCAGCGCTAAAATCAGGCTACTTCCAAATAGGTGGAAAAGATATTTATATTGAAATTGGCTCTGGTCCGGCAGATTTAGAGGAACCTACAAAGAAATTCCCAATTACTATTTCCAAAGACAAGCTTAATCCATTCTCAAGCTATTCTGTTTATATGGTATTAAAGGATCGTGGCGGAGAGATTTCGAAAATAACGTCGAAAGAAATTATTGGTGACACGAAAGCACCGTTAATTTCTCGTTTAGAAGTGAAGTCTGGGACTGCAAAAGAAGGTCCTGATGATACGAAAGCTACTGTAAGTTTCAGTACAGATGAGACAACAAAGCTTCATTATTGGTTCGTACCTAAGAAAAAAGCTGACGGAACAGATAATCCAGATGCAAATTTAACTATTGACACGGCAGCAGAAAGAAAAACATTAGAAGACAAACTTAAAGCAAGTCCTTCAGTCACAAAAAGTGGAAAAGGCGAGTCAGGAACTTTAGATATGACAGGAGTTACTTTAACACCACATACTGAATATGTTGTTTATTTAGGCGCAGAGGATACGTATGGTAACTTTACTGTTTATAAAGCCAATACAACCGGAGACAATCATGATGAAACGAATACTGGTTGGATGAGACAAGATTTCTATTCCGATGGCACACCGCCACGTTTTGAAATGACAGTCGATAAAGAAAAGAAAAAAAATATTGTCTATCGTAATCCAGATAGTACATTTACGATTTCATTCAGTGAAGCTATCATGCGTGATGAAAAAGGCGATTCTTCAATAAAAGATCTAAGCTTATTAACAATTACTGACGAGTCCGGTCAAGATATAACTTCACAATATCAGTTTGTTAAGTATACACAAGGTGAAAAAACAACTAATGAAAGCCAGTTAATTATTAAACCAACTGCCTCAGGTACGGCGGATAAAACATTTACCGTTAAGATGAAAGATGAAGCACGTGATTTCATTTTCAATGATAAAGGTAATAAGTTTGATTTAGCTGACTTCGGTAAGTATGTATATCAAGGTAAAGATGCATATAACACGATGAGTTATGCTAACTTAACAGGAAATATTGGCGGCGTACCATCAGAATATAATTCAACAACGATGGATGTTTCTATAAATATTCTGACACTGCTTGAATTAAACCAAGAATATTTCTATGCGGTTACTGCTGCGAATAAAACAACATTAGATCCACAATTAATATTAGATAGTGTTAAAAACAATAAACCAGCCGATAATGGAATATTATCATTTGGTAAAGGATCAGTAAAAAAAGCAGCAGATGGTAGTGCAATTTTACCTCTTGTAGCTAATCCATCAACTGATCCAGGGATTAAGAATGTGTTTAAAACGGGTCAAAGAGTATTCTTATTCACAAAAGATCAATATGGAAATATTGTTTGGGCTTATCAAAAAGAGACAAATGGTACAGGCCATACCCCACAACAATATGTGGAAATTCAGTATTCACCTAAACCATAAAAAAGAGGAAAAGCTAGAGAATTCTTATGTTGAATTCCCTAGCTTTTTTTCATCAAATATTAACAACTACAAAGCAGTATACCCACCATCCACAGTAAACACGCCTCCTGTAACAAAAGAAGAAGCCTCTGAAGCTAGGTATAACGCTATTCCACCTAATTCATCTGGTGTCCCAGGTCTGCTCATAGGGGTTAGGTTCATCCAAGTATCAATCATGTCTCCACCTTGTTCAAAATAGGGCTTTGTCAGCTCTGTTTTCATGTATCCTGGAGCAATTGTATTCACTTTTATATGATGCTTTGCCCATTCCATTGCTAAACTTTTCGTAAGCATAATCACACCGGCTTTTGATGCGTTATAAGAAGATTGGCATTGTGGAGTATTAGCAATGATGCCAGACATAGAGGAGATATTCACGATAGATCCTCGTTTTTGGTCAATCATTACTTTGCCAACAGCTTTTGATACTAGAAAAACTCCATTTAAATTGATATTGATTACTTTATTCCAATTTTCAAATGACATCTCTTCGGCTTTTTCATGAATTGTGATGCCAGCGTTATTGAATAGAACATCAATTTTACCGAAATGGTCCATTACCTTGGTTACCATATCATTGACTTGCTTTTCATTGGTTACATCCATTTTGATCGCAAGAGCGTCTATTCCTTCATTACGCATGAATTGATCAGCTGTTTTCTGAGCTGCCTCCAGATTTACATCTGCTATGACGATATGCGAGCCGGCTTGTGCTAAAGCAAGAGCCATTGCTTTTCCTAATCCCATAGCACCTCCAGTCACAATAGAAACCTTATCTTTAAGACTAAATCTATTTAAAATACTCATTATTTACACTCCTTATTTGATGTTACCGCTTTCATAAATAGGGATACATCTAAATTTAATGTGCAATTTCGATTGTTTGACTGTCATCTGTAGATGATTTGCCGATGTTTTGATCAACCTTCATGAAGAATGTCAGTATAAAGCCAACTATATATAATATAGTAAGTGTCCATATAGCCCCTTCAACACCAGCGATCGGCACAATTGCTGTTACAATTGCTGGTCCAACAAAGTTACTTAAACCTGCTGATAAATTGTGCATGGACACTGCTGCACCTTTATGAGATGGTTCCAGTGTTGGGAAAATAGCCGACATTGGTACGAACGCAGCAATGGCAAATCCAAAGAATATAGCTACAAATAAGCCAACCCAAATATTTGGTCCATAGGATATTGGTAAATAGTAAAAAATTAATGTAGCGATAGCCATACCTATACAGCCAAACCATCTTACTTGTCTAACCCATCCAAGTTTATCTCCAAGAATACCCCACATTAAGTTTGTGAAAATCGTTGTTGCATAGACAGCTCCCCAAATGCGTAGCCATTCGGACATCGTAAATCCGATTTGCTCTGTAAAAACAATTGGTAGTATAACGACAAAACCAAAGAGGGAGATTTGGTTAATAATACGTACAGCTGAAGCTATTACGATTTGTGGGTTTTTCGCGATTGTAATCCCTCTTAGTAATTCTCGAAGTGGTCCTTCATTTGTCGTATTTTGCTTATAACTATTAAAGTCATCTTTTATTAAAAACATCGCCATCAAGCCACCAATGGCAATAAAGAGAATTGCCGACCATAATGTACCCATAAACCCGATTGCAGGAATTGAAAAGCTTGGCAAGTATGTACCAAAAACTCCTACCCCCACAGAATACATACACCAAAACCAACCCATTGCAGAAGCTAATCTTTGTTTTGGAGCGGCATATGCAATCCAAACTACAAAGCCGTAAATAAACATCGGATAGGCAATTCCTCGTATTCCATACATGATTAGCATCATAGAATAGTTTTTTGGTTCAAGGCCTAATGTTAAAAAGCCAATATGGAAAATAATCCAAAGTACAAAACCGATGATCATAGTACGACGTGGCCCAGTTATTTCTGCCAATACTCCTGAAAGCCAAGAAGCTATGGCAACAGTGAGTCCATATACTGTAAAGACTAATGAGGCTTGTTGAGTAGAAAACCCTAAATCAACTATATATTTTGATAAAAACGCTTGTTCAATTCCATCGCCTGTCATAAAGAACGCAATAGCAATATATCCCCAAATTAATGCAATTGGTAAACCAAAAATTTGCTTTGAAGGAGATGCAGTTAAGCTGTGATTCATAATGTTTCCTCCTTAATCCTTTTTATCATTACGCTTTGACATTATTGCCTTACAGTTTTGAATGTGCTAAAAACCTACAAAGTGTAGGGGAGTCAGCTATTTGTTCAGACAGATTAATTACCCTCGTGACCAGAAGACATGGCATTCTAGTTTACTAAATATTATTTAGCCATCTATATAATGGCCGACATTCTGCAACAAAGAGCATGTGCTAAATTGCAAACTTCGAAGTGCTTTTTAAGAGGGTTCCTAATTCTTTTTGGTCAAACATTTTATTTGAATAAGAAACCTTTTTTATCTACGGTATTAAAATAACCTTTAAAGAGCCGTCTCCGCTTTTTACCATTTCAAAGCCTTTCTTAAACTCTTCTAGAGGAAGTTTATGAGTAACTACCCCCTCGGTAGGGAGTGCACCAGATGCAATTCCATTAATAACATTTGGATAACAGTAAGGTCCTAAGTGTGCACCTAAAATATCAAGCTCTTTACGATCGCCTATAATACTCCAATCGACGGTTACCGGACTTGAAAATACACTGAACTCCACAAAGCGCCCAAGCTTCCGGATGGCATGTAAGCCCTGAATAACACTAGTGGGTGCACCAGTTGCTTCTATATAAACATCACATCCATAACCCTCTGTCATATTTTTAATTTCCTCCACTACATTGACCTTTGAAGGGTTGAGAACAATATCTGCCCCAAATTGTTTGGCAAGTTCCAATCGATCATCTCGTATATCTAAAACTACTAATGTACCAGGACTTCGTAGTTTCGCAGCTGCTACCATTCCTAGTCCAAGCGTTCCAGCACCTGAGATGACAACAAAATCTCCTATTTGAATATTACCTCGATTTACTGCATGCATAGAACAAGCATAAGGTTCAATTAGAATAGCTTTTTCAATAGGTAAATCATGAGGAACTTTATGGTTAATAGCATTTACCGGAAATTTCATATATTCGGCCATTCCACCATTCACATTGAACTGAAAACCGTATATATCATGCTTTTCGCACATCCAGTATTGACCACGTTTACAATATCGACAAGTATTACAAGGTACAATTTGTTCTGAAATAAGGCGGTCTCCAATAGAAAATTCTGTCACGCCATGACCAATCTTGACAACCGTTCCTACAAATTCATGGCCTGGGATGACTGGAGTTTTTACATAACTAGGTTGACCATCTTCTCCTCCCCAAAACATTGGTGCTCCATCCCAAGCCTTTACATCGCCTGCACAAATACCACAGGCTTCTACTTTAATCAGGACTTCACCTGCTTCCGGAGATGGTACATCCACAGTTTCAAGTAAATATTCGCCGGGACCATGGCATACAACCGCTTTCATTTTACTAGCTACATTTAACACGAATTATCCTCCTTTATAGTTATCTGTATTTTCTGAAAACTAAACATCTACAGCTATATTTAAAGGTTACTTTGTAGATAGACAACATGGGTTTGCAAATATTCTTCTAGACCATGTCTTCCATCGGCACCACCGATACCTGACTTTTTCCATCCAGCATGGAAACCTTGTATAGCTTCAAAATTTTCACGATTAACATACGTTTCTCCAAACTCTAATTCCTTACTTGCACGTATTGTTACATCTAAGTTTTGGGTGAAAATAGAGGATGTTAGACCGTACTCACAATCATTTGCTAGTTCAAGTGCTTCATCTAAGTCATTGAAAGTAGCAATCGGAAGTACAGGACCGAAAATTTCCTGACGCATAATTTCCATTTCATTATTTACATTTACAAGTACTGTTGGATCATAAAAATAACCTTTTTCCTTGGAAGAGCGATTACCACCTGTTAAAATAGTTGCGCCTTTAGCAACTGCTTCCTGTACCATCTTCTCTACCGATTCAAGTGCCTCTTTACTAGAAAGGGGTCCCATATCAATCTCTTTTTTAATTAATGGATCTCCATAGGTTACCTCGGACATTGCCTTTGTTACCTTTGTAATAAAATCGTCTGCAATGTCTTTATGAACATAAACACGTTCTGTGCAGTTGCATACTTGTCCTGTATTAATGATACGAGAGGCGACAATTGAACGGACTGCTAAATCTATATCCGCATCATCCATTACGATAGCTGGAGCTTTTCCTCCTAACTCTAAGGAAACCTTTGTAATATTTTCTGCCGCTGCCCGCATAACAGCGGCACCAGCATTGTAGCTTCCCGTTAAACTAATCATTCCTACCTTTGAACTGCCAGCCAACTCTTGTCCAAGGGTCGTTCCGTTACCCGTTACGATATTGATAACTCCTTTAGGCAAGCCTACTTTATCAATGATTTTTGCAAACTCTAGTGCATTGTTAGGGGATAAATTACTTGGTTTTAGCACAATGGTATTACCTGTGATTAAAGCAGGTGCTGCTTTACGAGCAATTAAGAAAAATGGGAAATTCCATGGTAAAATACCAGCTATAACACCGATCGGTTCTTTATGAATAAAAATTTGCTCATTTGGTCGATCACTTTGTATGATTTCTCCTTCATAGCGTCTTGCCCAACCTGCCATATAATCAATATAGTCAGCAGTAAAGTTAACTTCTGTTTCAGCAAGGGAAAGAGTCTTTCCCATTTCCTCTGATATTGTGCGTGCTAAGATCGGAATATTTTCACGTATTTCTTTAGAAATTGCTTGTAAGTACTTTCCTCTCTCAACGGAAGGAAGTTTTGCCCAATCTTTTTGAGCCTTTTCAGCAGAATGAATTGCTAGTTGTACATCCTCCACAGTCCCTTTAGGAACCTCTGAAATAATCTCTTCTGTTGCTGGATTAATGACTTGTGTTTGCTCACCTGAGCTAGAACTAACAAATTGCCCATTAATGTACATTTGAT
Source organism: Lysinibacillus sp. RC46 (assembly GCF_041262385.1). Taxonomy (NCBI): domain Bacteria; kingdom Bacillati; phylum Bacillota; class Bacilli; order Caryophanales; family Bacillaceae; genus Lysinibacillus; species Lysinibacillus sp. RC46. Next base: position 84,965 of record NZ_JBGCCF010000015.1, read on the forward strand.
ACTTTCTTATAGTTGCCATGATTTTTACATCTCCCCACTAATGTATTTTAAAAAATAACATCTTATTAAATTTGATAACTTAATAAGATGTTATTCATGTACCCCTAAATCAGGAAAACGACCAGGAACTTTGAATTTTTCCTCACGTAATTGAACCAATGTAGCTACTTGTTCTTTCGTTAATTCCTTTGGTTCTCCGATTACTGAAGTTAGATAAAGAAGCTTCGCATAAAATTCCATGGACTCCATCTTGAAATACGCGCTCATTAAATCAATCCCACAAGTTAGTGCACCATGGTTAGCTAATAAAATGGCATCATGATTTTGAAGATAAGGAACGATTGAATTAGGTAATTCTTCAGTGGAGGGCGTCCCATATTCTGCTATAGGAACCTCTCCTAAGAAAATAGTCGATTCTGGCATTATTTGTTTTTTAAGCGGCATGCCACAAATAGCAAAGGCAGTGGCATATAAGGGATGAGCATGGATAACTGATGTTACATCGGGACGTTCCTTATAAACACGTAAATGCATCTTAATTTCTGAGGATGGCTTTGTGTTTAATAGATTGTCCTCAATTACCTCTCCTTGACTATTAATCTTGCATATCATATCGGGGGTCATAAACCCTTTAGAAACTCCTGTCGGGGTGCATAAGAAGGAATTTTCTGAAATTTTAACGGAAATGTTTCCATCATTTGCAGCCCCCATGTCTTTCGTATACATTCTTTTCCCTATATCGCATATTTGCTCTTTCAATACTTGCTCTGAAATATTCATTAAAAATCTCTCCTTACTAATTTCAAATCTTAGCTTAGATTCTATGTCTTTAATTCTTCTTTGTCAACATAAACAAAAATGAATTTCTTTATTTATGTCTGTTTATGTTGTTTTTGAGATAGAGTGTGGAGTAAAATGAAATAGGGATGGTGAGATTACGATGACTAAATACAGAAAATGCCTAGCTTTTGATTTTGGTGCATCAAGCGGAAGACTAATAGCGGGGGTTTATGATGGGGATAAGGTCATTTTAGAAGAGGTTTATCGTTTTAAAAATGAACCAGTTACAATAGAAAATCATTTACATTGGAATCTTGAACTTTTGTATAAACACATACTAATGGGGTTAGAAGTGGCTTCAAAGGATAAGGTGGAATTTGATAGTATCGGAATTGATACTTGGGGAGTTGATTATTGTCTTTTAGATAAAGAAGGAAAACCTATGCATTGGCCATTCCATTATCGGGATACTAGGACAGATGGTATCTCTTCACAATTGCCAATTCAATTTGAAGAATTCTATTCTAAAACGGGCATACAATTTTTACCCTTTAATACAGTTTATCAACTATTCGCTGGATTCCGAGATAACCCAGATCTAAATCAACAGGCAAAACACTTATTATTTATGCCTGATTTATTTAATCATTTTTTAACAGGAAACAAAAAGACGGAATATACAATTGCATCAACTAGTCAACTATTGAATGTAGAGAGTAAGCAATGGGATTTTGACATCATTAAGCGATTAGGATTTTCTAAACACCTTTTTCAGGAAATCATTTTTCCTGGCGAGATTTACGGAATGTTAGATAAAAAACATATGAAAAAAATTGGTATGAGTAATTCAGTTCCGGTTATCTCAGTAGGAAGTCATGATACTGCTAGTGCTGTTGCTGGAATACCTTTAGAACATGAAGATAGTGCATATTTAATTTGTGGATCTTGGTCATTATTAGGACTTGAAATTCAAAATCCTATAGTTAATGAACAATCTTTGAAAGAGTCTTTCAGCAATGAGGGTGGGGTATTAAATACTATCAGATTTCTTAAAAATATTAATGGTATGTTTTTATTGCAACAATTAAAAAAGCACTATAATGAAATGTTTACAAGAAAAATAGATTTTGTTGATATTATTAATGCTGCAAAATTATCGAATAAAAACTTTTATATTAACCCAAATCATGCTTTATTCTTATCACCAGATAATGTTTTGGAGTCTATTAATGCCTATTGCATTTCTACAAAACAAGGCAAACCCGATAATCTAGGTGAGTGGGCAATTGCGATCTATAACGGATTAACAAATGAATTTAAAAATCAATTACGTAACCTTGAGAGTATTACTGGTAAAAAGATAAAGCAGATTCATATGGTTGGAGGCGGTATTCAAGACGAATTATTATGCCAAATGACTGCCAATGTGACAAGCAAGAAAGTAGTAGCTGGTCCCGTTGAATCTAGTGTTCTAGGAAATATTATGATTCAACTATATGCTTTAGGAGAGGTCTCAACTCTTTCAGAAATAAGACAGGTCATAAAAAGGTCTGTTTCTTTAAAAGTATACGAACCACAATCTTGAAGGTTGTAAATAGTCACCGTTCTTAGCATATTTCCTCTAAATCAAGTAGCATCCAATCTGCTTGACTTCGTATGGAGATTCACTTTCTCTAACAAAAATATCTACGGAAGAATGAAAATTGAATAGTTTAAAGAGAAGACACTATGAAAAAAGCGAAAACTCACGTATCGTTATTGTTACTAGGTAATAACACGATAAGGAGTTTTCGCTTTGATCTTGTCATTTTTATAATCGATACTACTGCTACTAATTTTTGTGATTATTTTTTTTTCTAAGTACAATGTTATACAAGGCGAAAACCATCATATGTACTGTGAAATAATTTTATTACTTCCCAGAGAATGGGCGATAGCACTTATAAATCTGATTGATTTTTTATCAGTTTTCTTATGAGGTGATACTAATATCAAAACGAGGATATTTCCTCTGTTCTTGCTTGGGAATTATCGTCTCGATTTTAGAAGGGGAAAATAAAAGGAAGATGGGGATTTATTATGTTACCAAAAGAACGATTGCAAAAAATAATAGATTTAATCCAAATTGAAAAGAAAGTTTATGTCTCTGAACTAAGCCAGAAATTTTCAGTTACAGAAGAAACCATTCGAAGAGATCTTGAAAAATTAGATAAAAAGGGAATTGTATCAAGAACTTATGGAGGGGCTGTAATAAACCGGAACAGCTCAGAGGATTTACCTTTTAATACAAGGACATCTCTTAATATAGAATTGAAAAAATCAATAGTTTCGAAAATACATCATCTGATTAAAAATGGCGATAAATTAATGGTTGACCCTAGTTCAACAACTTTTGAATTGGTCAAAGCATTGTATGATAAACAAGATTTAACGTTAATCACTAATTCCATAAAAATATTAAATGAATTTAGCGATTCGCACTTTCAAATTATTTCAACAGGGGGAGAATTACGAAAAAAATCACTTTCCTTAGTTGGACCTGCTGCAGAAGCTACTGTTAATAGATATTTTGCAGATATTCATGTATTTAGCTGCAAGGGGATATCGCTAGAACATGGTATTATGGAATCTAATGAGCCAGAAGCGGAATTAAAAAAAATAATGCTTAAAAATTCTAAGGTCAATCTCTTACTAGTAGATCACACTAAATTTGATAAAGCAGCATTTTTAAAGCTATTTGATTTTAGTGATATCGATGTTCTTGTAACAGATAAAAAACCATCCGCTGAATGGATAGAGAGACTGAAAGCAAATAATGTACAGCTAATTTATTGAATCACTAATATTGATTAAATAAAACGAATTCTATCATCAATCCAGATGTGAGAAGTAAGACTTCATAGTAAGTCATCATCAAAAGTTAATGTTCTTTAATTTTGGAGTGCCTGCTCAGCTTGCCATTTTTTCAATAAAGAGCTGGCCGAATAATTTATAGAATTACTAATAAAACATACAGTACCCAAAAGAGACGTCTCAAAATCAATTGAGATGTCTCTTTTTATGTTTAGAAGAAAATAAAATCCGTTATACCGCATTATTATCCGTCTATTGGTAGAGAAGTAGAACTAAAAAAATTAAGATAACTATATTTCTAAATGAGAAAAATTATCAAAAAGGAGATCTTAGATAAACATATTAAATAGTTTCTTTAATTTAAGAGTCATAGGCATTCATTAATGAAAGGGGAATAAAAATGAAAAATTTTTGGGCATTTGTTATGACTGGAATGCTATTAATCGTTACAACTACGGGATTTGCCCGTATGGCTTACGGAATTGTATTACCTTTTATGCAGGAAGGGCTGTTATTAACTACATCACAGTCAGGTTTATTAGGTACGATGCTCTTTTTAGGTTATTTACTTACGGTAGGTCTGTCTGGAATGCTGACGATGCGTATTGGGGCGAAAAACGTGCTGTTGGTAGGTGGAGGCTTAGTTATTGCGGGTTTAGGAGGTCTTATTTTTAGCCCGAACTTTTGGTGGGCTGCTATAGCTTTATTTTTAGCTGGTGCTGGTAGTGCTCTCGTCTATACACCACTACTATCAATAGCAGTTATCTCATTCCCAAAGAAGAGAGGGACAGTGATGGGGTTACTAATGAGTGGTGCGGGAGTAGGGATGTTATTGTCTGGATTAATCGTACCCTTTATGCTTCAGCATTTTCCTGAGCTTGGCTGGCGAGGAGTGTGGTTAGTATTTGAAGTAATCACAATCATAGTCGTATTAGTGGCATTTTTTGTGATAAAGACACCACACTCGGCAGAAAAGAGTTCTGTACAAGAAAAAACTAAAGTCTGGAGAAGTAAAGAGCTATACCTCATAGCTGGAATTTATTTTGCCGTTGGACTTGTTTATCTTATTCCGAATTTATATCAAACAAGCTATATGAGAGACATCGGGCTTTCTAATGCAGTGGCAGGCTCAATTTATGCTGTTGCAGGGATCGTTTCTATTGGTGGTGCGCCATTATGGGGAATGCTAGCGGATAAGATAGGCGTAAAAAAAGCATTAATGGCAGCGTTGCTTTTATCAATTGTTGGAGATGTTTTTCCAATGCTATTTCCTAATGTAGTTGGATTTATCGTGTCTGCTATTATATGGGGCTCGTCGCTTGGAGGTGTCCTTGTGCTCATTCAAATGAAGGCAAGCCAGAAGGTATCGGTAAAATATGTGGCATCAGCGATCGGCTTTATTTCTATCTTTTATGCTATCGGTCAAATGATTGGGCCTGGACTTGCAGGATGGCTTATAGAATATGCTGGGGGATATGTTACTGCTTATGGTTTTGGAGCTACTATCTTCTTTTTGTGTTTACTGCTATCAATGGCACTTACAACTAAAGAAGAATAGCTAGATCGCAGTTCATTTGCTATACTTTGGTTATAATTGATAATTATTCTCAATAAACTGAAGGGTGGTGATGAACACGTTGAATACTAATTTCCATGATAATTTTAATGAATTTTTTCATGCGTTGGAAATATCAAAGGTACATGAATGCCCGTTTGTATTCCAACCAAATATGCAGGAAGGAGCTATACATCGTTTTATTCCCCGTCGAGATTTAGAAGTGGTTATATCTGATTACTCATTTTATCGAGAGCACCAAATGCAAATAGTTACAAAACAGCCTATGGTTGAGCTTAGTCTTTGCTTACAAGGTAATAGAGGTGTTTACATCTCAGGCTCAGAATATGAAATTTCTTCAGGAACATGCTCGCTTCAATTTATAGAGCAGGTGGGGGCAAATTTTATGTTTCATAAAAACCAATCCTATCAAATGGTTGGAATTGGTATTCCGGTTTCAACTTTTAATCATTTTATGAGTGAAACTAGTAAAACTAGTGAGGAATCCCCAAATTTCTCTAAAATTCTTGGTGGGAAACGATATAGACTCTTTCAAGAGAGAATTAACGCATCTTCCTTAATTATTGTTCAGCAAATGTTAGATGCTATAGCAGGTAAGAACATGACCAATTTAGAGCTAGAATGTCGAGCATTACAGCTATTATCAATTACATTTCGTTCTCAACTAGTTGATAATTCTCTTAGCCCTGTTATGTTTTCAAAAAGTGATAGAACCAAAATACAGCAAGCTCAATCAATTATTACAGAGCGTATGTCTAATCCTCCTACACTTATTGAACTATCACGTTTAGTTGGTTTAAACGATTACAAATTAAAAAAGGGATTTAAAGAGATGTTCGGAAAAACAGTGTTTGGATATTTACGAGAAAAAAGGTTAGAGAAGGCATTTCTTTTATTACAAGAGGGAACTATGAATGTAACAGACATTGCGAATGCAGTGGGATATTCTAATCCTAGCTATTTTGCGGAGATTTTTAAAGAGAGATTTGGAATTAATCCTAGAGAAATATTAAGAGACCTTAGTCGAATGTAGCGTCCTAGATTATAAAAACACCTTAAATTGAGTAAATCAATTTAAGGTGTTTATTATGGGAATAGCCTTTCCATTTATAGTTTCTTGCTCTATCGTTTTATGAAAAATTAAGCCCTTATGTGGTGTAAATACGTATGTGATACCAAATAAGGGATATCTGGTTTAAGACCATCCATCATCACACCCAACCAAACGCTCGAGCAATTGTTGCTGTTAGCCATGTTACGCCAATGGCAATAACCGTTGGAATTAAAAACGACATAAATGTCCACTTTGCACTTTTTGTTTCTTTATAAATATTGACTAAAGTCGTTCCACAAGGGAAGTGTAGCAGTGAGAATAACATCATATTTAAAGCTGTTAGCCAAGTCCAGCCTTGGTCGATAAACACTTGTTTTAGCTTCGATAAATCCTCGATTTCTAGCATAGCTCCTTGCGATAAATACGCCATAATTAGGATAGGGATAACAATTTCATTGGCTGGCAGCCCAAGAATAAATGCAGCCATAATAAAACCATCCATACCAAGAGCGTGACCAAACGGCTCTAAAAAGTTAACAAAATGCATTAGAATACTCGTATCACCAACGTAAATATTGGCGAATACCCAAGTCAAAATAGAGGCAGGCGCTGCAACGATAACCGCTCTTTTTAATACATTCCATGCTTTATCAATACTTGCTCTTAAAATTGTATCCCAGAACTTTGGTTTTCGGAATGGTGGAAGCTCTAATGTGTAATGGGTTGGTACACCCTTTAAAGCTGTTTTAGAAAGGACCCATGAAACAGATAATGTTACAACGACGCCCAACATAACAAATCCTATTAAAATGGCCGATGTTACAAGTGTACTTGTTGCACCTGAAAAACCAGTTACCATAAATAAGGATGCTAATAAAATAAGTGTTGGCCATCTCCCATTACAAGGAACAAAATTGTTCGTTAAAATGGCTAACATTCGTTCACGAGGGGATTCTATAATTCTCGTTGACAGAATAGCAGCAGCATTACAGCCAAAGCCCATTGCCATTGTTAATGATTGTTTTCCGTGTCCACCTGCTCGTTTAAATAAACGGTCCATATTAAATGCTACACGTGGTAGATAACCGTAGTTTTCTAATAGAGCGAACATAGGGAAGAATATAGCCATTGGAGGTAGCATAACACTAATAACCCAACCGGTACCTCTAAATAGCCCAAGAATTAAAATACCGTGTAGCCATTCTGGTGCGTGCATTGCTTCAAAAAGAATGGTTAGCTTACCTTCTAGATAGCCGAATAAGTTTGCTAACATATCTGATGGTACGTTTGCGCCAGCAATAGTAATGTAAAAGACAGTCCCAAGTAAGATAAGCATAATAGGGAATCCCCAAATGCGGGATGTGAAAATTTCATCTAATTTATCAGATCTGTACATTGCAGGTTGCTGCGATACTACTTTTTTACATAAAGATTTGCTTTTAGTATAAATATCACTAACGATTTCATCTCGAATATCCTCATTCGAAACCTCGTTCACTTCAGCTAAAATACCCTTAAGTGAATTATGATTTAACACTGACTGGGACTCCATTCGTTCTCACCTCGTGCTGTTTATTATTCTTATGATTTTGCAGTTTTAAGATCAATTCCTCATCACCATCAAGTAAGCGAAGGGCAACCCATCTCGATGGATATTTTTCATCAAAATAACCTTCTAATTTCGATTCTATCTTTGTAATGGCTTCCTCTATATCTTTCGAGTATTTCATGCGATACGGAGTTGTCACAATTGTCCCATTCACCAGTTGATTTAATGTATCCAGCAATCGATTAATGCCTTTTTTATTTCTTGCCGATATTTTTACAACTGGGACTCCTAGTTCACGAGCTAATCTCTTTTCATCAATTCGGATACCTTTTTTCTCCGCTTCATCAATTAAATTGATACAAATGATGACATTATCAGTCATTTCTAAAACTTGGAGCGCAAGATTTAAATTTCTCTCTAATGATGTTGCATCAAGCACAACAATCGTTGCATCCGGTTGGTCAAAAACAATATGGTCTCTTGCTACTTCTTCATCTGCTGAATTGGAAAATAGAGAATAGGTCCCGGGTAAATCCACGAGTACATATTGCTGTCCTTTGTGTTCAAAAGATCCTTCTGCATGAACAACCGTTTTCCCTGGCCAGTTCCCAGTATGTTGCTTCAATCCTGTTAATGTATTAAATAATGTACTTTTACCGGTATTTGGATTTCCTGCTAAAGCTATTCTATTTACGCTCATTTTGTATTCCCCCTAACAATTTCGCCTAAAATCATAGAGCTTTCATCATTACGTAATGCAATCGTCGTATTACTTACGCGATAAGCAACAGGGTCGCCTAAAGGACTTTTACGAAGAACAGAGATTTCTGCTTCTTTCACAAAGCCTAAATCTAATAATCTTCTTCTAAGAGGACCCTTAATATTAATTTCTTTTATTAAAAAGCAATCTCCAAATGAGCATTCAGAAAGTGGTTTCAATGTTTTTTCCATACGCATTTTTTATTCCTCTCTATAATAATATTTCCCGAACTTCATATTGTTTCTCTAAGGAAACTTTATTAATGATTATCCCCGTTTTATGACAATTGTCAATAGTTTTCTGATTTTTTTTTGAAAGAACGCGATAAAAGAGCGTTCTTATGAAGGGAATGAAAGCGCATTGCCTAATCAGTTGTTGGACCAAGAAATGTTGATAAAGGGGGCTGTTTGAAATACCAAGTAGAGCAAAGTTGTTGGTGTAATGATATGAAAAGGTCCTCTTTATGATGTATTAATATAAGAGGGATTTCGTTACAGGTGCCCATTGAATTTTTGAAAGAAGAGGTTGACTGTGAAGAAGCAAAAGCAGAGCAGAAAAAATCATAACCCTCCGCAAATAATAAAATTGGCAGAGGGTTATGATTTTTTTACTGAAGATCATTAGTGGATTACTATCTAACAATTTGGAATGAACCAGATGTCTTTGTTTGAATGAAATGACGATTTCCTTCTACTGTGTAATCAGCAGGTTCTTGTTCGCCAAAGTCATAGGTACGAACGATGGAGGCATTCGGTGATAGGCTATTGATAATGATTTCCATATCCGCCTCGAATTCAACTGGTTTTTTATTTAATGTTGCCTGGAATGTGATACGATTCAAATTTCGTGTAATTTGAATTTCCATAACACCAGTATCCTCATTAAGAAGAGTTCCTAGTGGTGGAATAATAACAGTCATATTGGATTTTGTTGTTAAAACGAAGCGCTCTGTACTATTTTCTGAGTCTGCAACGTTTATTTTTGCTGTATAGGTATTTTTGTTTCTAGTCATAGCAGTGATCTTACCAGGTACGGCTGTCGTATCCGATAAAACTGGAGTTTTAGTCCCGTTTCCTTTAGTCGGTAGATCATATTTTCCATTTACAAAGTCTACTAAAGTCCAAACGTTTGGCACAAGCTGCTGTTGCACAGGTGTTAAAGCTTCGAAGGCTGTTTTCACTGCCTGTACATCTTGGGCAGTGGACGTTTTAGGCGATAAATCGGCAATGGCATTTTCTACTTCCTTAGCTACCGCCTTATCCTTTACAACAAGCTGTTCAGCATCTAACAACATCTTTTCGACACCAGCAGGTAATGAGACGTTTGTATGTCTGCGTAGTGCATTAAGCTCAGCTCTAGCATCAGCTACATCTTGATGAAAGGTAATGCGAGAAGAGTTTAATAATTGGATTTTATTGACCACTTTATCGATAGATGTGTTTGGTGAAATATAGGATGTCAATATTCTTTGTGATTCCGCACTTACAAAGGTCTTTTGCGCTGCATTTAACGTATTGTACCAATCTTTCGTTTCCATAACATTTTGGTAGTAATTAACGGAAGTCGATTCCACCGATGCCAATTTCTCTTCAATTTGATCAGCAAGCTTACGATACGCTACTTTCGTCTGTTTATGATTGGACAGCGTTGAATAATTCGTCACGTACTGTTGTTCCGTTGCAGTCAACTCATCGTATGCTTTGCTAGCTGTCTCTAAATTTGCTTGGAATGAAGCGGTTGTATCATTAATATTCGAAATAAGTCGAACAACATTCGAAACCTTAGAGTTGTAGTAATAAGTATTATCGTATATGTAAGCAGTTTTTACCTGTCCTGTAATATCAGCAGCCGATGCTGACGTAGTAGGTGCAGCATAGATTAGTGAAGGGGCCGCAACTAGGGCGAGGAAGGCTAGTTTTCTTTTGTTTTTCATAATACGGGAAACCTCCTAATTGGTTTTTTCATAAGTGTCATAGTAATTCATTGGGATTTTTGTCCTAGATGAAATCTTTGATTGCCTTGAGAATATCCTAATATATGTTGATCAATTTCGCCTTGGCGTAATTGAGTCCGGATTTTGAATTGTGCCCGCACAATTCACTCCTTTCAAAATCCGTGACATCCGCCGGAAACTTTAGGCCAACATGATGTTTTTTGTGAGAAAGCGCAGTGCAACGTAGCGTCAGCATGATGTTGGTCACTCAGTCGTTGCCACAGGACGTGGCGTTCTTAGACTGAGTTCTTCTATTTTCAGCAGGTGTTTGGGCACTTATTGAAATGGAACTACATCCGATTCATACCACAACTTTTGAAGTGGGGACTTCTGCTGAGTAAGATAAACCAATTTTATCATATATTAGGATTCTTTTATGTATATTTTGAGTGAATAGGTAGATAGGTAGTACATTTTTTTAAAACAATTTGTGTCTTATGTACTTATGGGAATATGAAGGGTAAGAGATCGCGCTTTTCAATAGAGATGGATAAGATGGATAGAATCGCAAGAATGTGGATAGAGCCTATAAAATGGTGGATAGAACTACAAGAATGATGAATAGAACCTGCAAAGTGACGGATAGAATCGTAAGAATGATGGATAGAACCTGCACAGCAGTGATAAATAGAACTGTAGGAATGACGGATAGAACTGCAAAACTGCAAGATAGAATCCCGAAACAAACGGTTAGAACCCTCATACAAAGATAGATTTTGTTATAATGATCCTAAGAAGGAGCGGGGGTGTTTGATTTGCAACAAAACTGGCAGAAGGTAGTTGTTGAAAAACTAGCATCAGCTGTTAATCCAGCCTTTGTTATTGTTTTTGGTTCTTATGCGCGGGGTTCGGCACGTGAAGATAGTGATTTAGATATAGCGTATTATGCAAATAAGCCTCTCTCGGGTTATGAACGTTTTCTATTAGCCGGAGAAATTGCACATGCTTGTAATATTGATGTTGATTTAGTCGATATGAAGACGGTTGATACAGTGTTTGCAGCACAAATTTTTTCAAGTGGTATGGTCATTGATTGCCAAGATGAAAACGCCTTTGTTAAAGAACGAATGAGGGCTCTATCAATGTATGTGACGTTAAATGAACAACGTGCGGGAATTCTGAAGGCAATTGAAGAGAGGGGTAGTGTCTATGGTGAATAATGATGTTATTCTAAATAAGATTGCTACAATTGAACGCTGTGTGAGCCGTGTCAACGAGGTGTATGGTGGTAATCCTGAAAATTTGCAAGATTTTACGAAGCAGGACAGTATCGTTTTGAATATTCAACGTGCGTGTGAAGCTAGTATTGATTTGGCAATGCATATTGTTAGTGATTTAAAGCTTGGTTTACCTAAAACGAGTAGAGAAGCATTCAAGTTTCTTGAGGAAAATAACATTATAGACCATGCATTAGCAAAAACATTAATAAATATGATTGGGTTCCGAAATATTGCTGTGCGCGATTATCAAGCAATCGAATTAAATATACTCCAAGCAATTATTGAGAATCATTTAGGTGATTTTAAAACCTATGCAGAGGCAATATTGCTTATATAAAAGAAACAACAGGCTATAGAGATCTAGCCTGTTGTTTTTTAATTTGTAGAACGGATAGAACCCGATGATCCTACCCTTATTTAGGAATTGGGAAAGAGATGGTCGTGCCTTGTCCAATCACACTTTCGATCGTTAATTGCGCGCCAAATAATTGCTTTAGGCGTTGTTCAGTATTAACGAGACCGATACTTGCTTTCTTTTTAGGGTCAGTGTTATCGAAGCCAACGCCATTATCGGAAATGGAGATTGTAAAGTACTCGTCGACCTCTATAATGCGAATTGTGATGGTTCCTCCTTGTTGTTTAGGTAAAATCCCATGCTGGATGGCGTTTTCAACCAGTGTTTGAATCGACAGTGGTGGGACGGATAGCTCTATTATTTCAGGGATGTCCCATTCTACTTGAACTCTATTGCCAAAGCGTATTTGCTCTATGGCTATGTAGGAGCGGACCAGCTTTAATTCATAGTTAAGAGGCACAACTAAGTCAGCATTTTGGAAATCAAAGCTCATCTGTAAATAATCACTAAAAGCAAGCAGTAATTCCTCCATTTGCTCATCGTCTACTCCGTGTAGAGAAATAATAGAGTTAAGTGTGTTAAAGAAAAAGTGGGGCTGAATCTGAGCTTGTAGCCATGCTGCTTCGATGCGTAGACGTTCTTCACTGGATTGCTTAACACGAACGAGTGCATGGACCCTTGATTTAAGCTCCACATATTCCACTGGTTTCTTTACATAATCATTTGCACCACTTAAAAAAGCAAGCTGTATATCCTCTCTTTGCTGACGAGCTGTTAAGAAAAGAATAGGTAGCTCGGAAATAGAGAATCGCTCACGAATCCATTTTGCTAAATCATAGCCTGACATATACGGCATCATAATATCAGAAATGACTAAATCAAAGTTGCTTTCCTGTAGTTTTTTTAGAGCCTCTGCACCACTTATTGCCGTTTCAATTTCGTATGGCTCCGTTGACAGCACATTAACAAGCACCTGTAAGTTCACAGCGTCATCATCAACAATTAAAACACGCGAATGACTTGTCACAAGGGACCCTTGTTCAGTAGCTGCAGTAATTTCACCTTCAATCATAGAAAGGTTGTTTAATAATGAAACGTATTTTGAAAGAGAAGCATCATGTTCAGCGTTTAAGTCGGCTTCATCCACCGCCAAGTCTTTAGCTATCGGTAATGAGAAAGTAAACGTAGAGCCTTTGCCAACAGTGGATGACAGCGACATTGTGCCTCCATGTAAGGTAACGAGTTCTTGGCAGATACTTAATCCTAGACCAAGTCCACCACCGATAGATGTCATACTTGAATCAACTTGCTCATAGGGCTCAAATATTTTTTCTTGCATGTCCTTTTCAATGCCAATCCCTGTATCCGTAATAGAAATATATAGTTTTTTGCCGACCACTTCGGCATCGAAAGTAATAGAACCTTTTTCGGTAAATTTAATAGCATTATGAAGTAAGTTCGTAAAAATTTGAATAAGCCGAGTCTCGTCTGCCAACACAGGTGGTAAATCTTTAGGGATGTCTATTATTACCTCTACAGGTTTACCTTTTAACATAAAAAGAAATATATTGCTTACACCGCTTGCTAGATTATAAGCATTGATCGGCTTTAGCTGAAGACGAATAGTTTTTTCCTTTAAATTTACTAAATCAAGTAAATCATCTAGCATATAGGACATATGATTACCGATTGTTAGCAAAAGCTTTAAATCGTCATTATTATTTTCAGCGAGTTGATGATCCTGCTTCACTAAGAGTGTTTGTGCAATACTCATCATGCCGTGCAGTGGATTGCGAAGCTCATGTGAGGTATTTGCAAGAAAATCATCCTTTGTATTTATCTCTTTTTGCAGCTTCACGGAAAGCTTTTCAGTTTGCTGCGTTGTTTGGAAATAACGAGTAATCCAAAATGCTGATAAGGCATTGATAGCAATCAATATATCGAATGGGTAATTTTTCTGGCCAAATGAGAAAAATAACGAATTATTTACAACCGCAGCACCCATTAATAATAAAAATGTTACTCCGTTGTCTCCTTTAATTACTATAATTAGCATGAAAATGGTTATAATAATAGGTGAAACAATAAGGAGTATTATGAAAATAATTTTAGTACTAACAATATACTCGATAGGAGCTATGACAATAAACAGTAAGTATGCAGCTAATAGTATTGGAATAACATTTAATATTTTGGGTTTGGAATACTCCTTGACCAGATCGCGTAAAAATAAAAAGAGAAATAGCATGGTACTAATATAAAAGAAGTAATATATTTTATTCGCCCAAATCCAGTTAATGGGCATGTAAATATATAAAATTCTATTGCTTGAAGCAAGAATAGTTATACATGTCGAAATAATGTGCATTGTGAAGTAAATAAGTGAGTTACTTCGAATTCCTATTCCATAAAGTAAAATCGTGAAAAGTAAGTAAATTATAAACACTAGACAAACTACAATTTGCGTTGTAAATGAAAAAAACTTGGATTGTTCCATAGACTGTAAATCGCCAAAAATTATTTCTTTTGTAAAACCACCTTGTGCATAGCGATTTGTTTGGAAGCCTTGTATGATGATCTCACTCTCACTGGAATCTAGTGTAAAATAATAGGTGATAGGTCTACCGATGGGGGCAGTTTTTTCATTATCTAATGTCATGTCTCCTAGACCACCAATAAGCTGTCCATCAACATAAAGCTCATATGGTGACAGTCCTTCGGGTATAGTAATGCCATATAGTTGAGGCTTTTTGTGATCTTTCAAAATAGTTAAGCGATAAGAACCAAAATGAATGTTTTTTCCGTTGTTAAAGTATTGATCCCAAGATTCTGGTAAAGCGGAATAAATTTCATGATCATTCTGTTCAGATGGTTTTTGGTTTTTGGAAACGAGTAGGGTATTTGGGTAAAACGCCCATTCACCCTGTAGTTTTCTTTGAAAATCTTTACTAGTTTCAATACCTCTTAAATCGATAGTCCCTTGTTTCGCAACTAATCCTTCTGGGACATTAATGAAATCCATCCAGGCGAATCGCAGTAATGTAAGCAAGGTAAAGAATATACTAGCAATCAGGAAAATTTTTATTTTTTTTGAAAGAGTTTTTGTTTTTATCATAGATGATATTTTTCGACAGATTCTCAAAAACTCCTTCAAAAGTAACATTTTTTATCAAAATTAATATAAATGAACGATATTAATGATATATGACTAGCTTTTTAGGAGGGGATGTTATGAGAATTGTAATAGTCGATGATGAATATTTGCCATTAATGAGACTAAAAACCTTAATTGAAAAAAGTAGTATCCCGGAAATTGACATAGTTGGAGATTATACAGATTCTTTAGAAGCGATTGCTCAAATACAAAGTTTACAACCTGATGTTGTATTTTTAGATATAGTAATGCCTAATATGGATGGACTTGCGCTCGGGGAAAAAATTCAAGAACTATTGCCAAACGTAGAAATTGTTTTTACTACAGGATTTGACCAATATGCTATAGATGCTTTCAATTTGCATGCTATAGATTATTTATTAAAGCCTGTGCAAAAGCCTCGTTTGCATAAAGCATTGGAACGATTACAACGGATTATCGAAAAAAATCCACCAATTCCAACTAAGAAAAAAACGATTCAGCTATTAGGGGGCCTGAAGGTAGTTACGCCTGATGGTAATACACAATTAATGAAATGGCGTACATCGAAAGCAAAAGGATTGTTTACTTATATGCTTAGCCATCGCAATGAAATGATTTATCGAGACACCATTTTGGAGTTGTTTTGGCCAGAATCCGATATAGATAAGGCCTCCAAGCAGCTATATACAGCTATTTACACCGTCCGACAAACTTTAAAAAATTATGGACTAGATGGTGTGAAGATCTCTAGTCCATTACTAAATTCAGGCTATAGAGTATTGCTAGAAAATGTGGTAATTGATGTAGAGCAATGGCTAACTCAATTAAAATCTTTGCCTCCACTTGATCAGGGAACGATAGAGGAGTATGAGTGTGTATTCCAAGCTTATACAGGCGATTATTTAGGTGATGACGGTTATATATGGTCAGAAAGTGAAAAAGAGCGACTAAGACGATTGTGGTTGCGCCATGCTCAACAATTAAGTGAGTTCTATATAAAAAATAAAGACTATCAAGCTGCTGTGAAGGTGCAAGAAAAAGTTCAATTATTTTCACCTGATGAGGAAGAAAGCTATTTCACCTTGATGAAGCTCTATGATTTACTGAACAACGTTGCTGCAGTAGAGGAGCAATATTGGCTATTAAAAAAAATGCTGCAGGAGCAATTAGCGATGGAGCCTAGAGAGGAAATTGAAGAATGGTATAAAGACTGGAGAAAAATGAGTATGATTTCGCCGGTAGATATTTTGGGTTGAGATTTGATTTTATATGAGATTGAAGAACCATATTATATTTAATAGGACAACTTAATTTTATTCATACAATAGTTGTTTTTCCTCAACATGAAAGGACTCGGCATTGTGCCAAGTCCTTTCAATTTTTATTGTTTACCTGAACGTTGGACATCTTTATAGATTTTGATGGCCCTGTCTAAACTGTTAATAGCATCTGTCACCTCGTACGAAGATGCATAGGAGTTATTAACAACAGATTGGGCGTAATCAACTGCTTTTTCTAGGTCCTGTTTTTCTCGTGCTGTTGTCCACCTTTCATAATAGGGGATATCAGAGCCATCTCCATTCGCAGAAACTTTTACGTACTGAACAGAATTAATGAGTGACTTTAGCCAAGATTTATCAACGTAATTCCCATAATTCGCACCTGATTTATAATTACCCCTATATGTTGAAATGGCATTATATAAGTAACTATATGCATACGAAATATCTGATTGAGACGAAGAACTATTATTTGCAGTACTTTGTGCGTATGAAACAGCAGAAACTAGAGCGTCTTTTTCACTTTGCGTCGTCCAAATTACATTGGAGGATAGTTCAGATCCATTCACAGAGACGGTTACATACTGAACAGAGTTAATAAGTGATAAAAGGTCAGATCGATCGGCATTGTATTGATAAGTACCATATTTTTGAGCGCTCTTATAAACAGTGATAGCGTAGTTTAAATTGCTAATAGCATTGGTGATATCAGACTGCGTTGCATAGCTATTATTTACAACGTACTGAGCCGATGAAACGGCAGAGGTAAGAGCATCCTTCTCACTTTGCGTCGTCCAAGGTACATATGATGCTATATCATTACCATTGTTCCAAGAAACCGTTACATACTGAATAGAATTAATCGTTGATTGTAATGAAGACTTATCGCTATAACCATATTTTGTTCCATTTTTTTGCACAGCTTGATAAACGGTTAATGCAATTCTGTATTGTGTAATAGCATTGTTTACTTGTTCCTGAGAGGCGTTGGAATTATTAGCTACTGCTCTTGCGCTGCTTAAGGCATATTCGAATGCTGTACGTTCAGCCTGCGTCGTCCATCTTTCAGTTGTTAAAACGTCATATCCATTAACGGATACGGCAACGTACGGAGGTATAGCTACTAAATTACTAAGCTCATTTTTATTCACCACAGGTAATATCACAGAGGCTTTTTTATCATCCACCTGCACCTTGTTAATTAGGTGTCCTGAATCTAATGCCACCTTTGCCCCGTGTTTGACGATCACTTGTTCAATTTTACCTTCTCCGTAAAGGCTAAAATCATTCTCAACATCGATTGTAAGCTTATCAACATTGGCTGTAACTTCAAATGCTGCAACTTTACCAACTACATCGATTTTTGAAATAGCTTTGTCAGAAGTCACATTTACTTTAGTGCGCTCCAAGTTAATGTTTGGAGATTTAATATCTTTTAGGGAAACATTTAACCAATTAATATTTCTAGTCAATAAAGGCTTAAAAGTAATTGTATCCCCAATAGCAACGTTATCAATTGTAATGGCCTTCTTCACAAGATTAGTTACAATAAGCTTATCTTTAATGTTTACATTTTGAACCTTTACATAATCCGCATTTACAGTTAGGCTTCCTTCAATTTGTGCGTCACCACCATCAAAATATACCGCTTTATTGTCAGTGCCAGCTTTAGTTAATGTTAGTTCTGTAATGCTCGTAATTTCGCCGTTTTTTACTACAATTGTAGCTTGGGCATTCTTCAATGCAGTGCTATTCGCTGTTTTAAAGAGAGGTTTCAGCGACTGACTAATTTTAAATTGGCCATTGGATGTAAGTACTTTCTCTTTAGTGACGTTGTTAATGGTAACAGTTTGCCCCTTTGTTTTGGCTGCAGCTACCTGCCCATCCATTTGAATTGAGTGGTTTAAAGATGAATCATTTGAAGCGGCATCTGCAGTTGACATTGGTGATACTAGGGTTGCTGTAATAGCAGTTGCCATAAAAGTCGTTAATACTTTATTCTTCATTTTAGTCACTCCGATCATCGTATTTAATGGATAATATATCATATATTTCTCTAATTTAGTACATAAAGGGTATATTTTACTATTTATTATTCTTAAATGAAATGTAGTCCCTTTTTCTGTATCGTTCGTTTTTAAGAATCCTTAATTATTTCAGAAAATCTGAAAGTGAAGTGCGGTTTTTTTTGCGCGAAACTTGGTAATTTGGTGCGGAAATCACGCTCATTTCAAGCGCTATAACGTTCCGAAAGATAACTTTTACCATCTATTAAAGACACTGTATTAGTTCAATGTGTTCAGAAAAAATGCCTTGATATGAGCGGTGAGTTGATTTTGAAGTACATTGACCAAGCATAAAAACAGCACTACTATAGGAGAGGGAAGGGGGACATCACTATGGTGTATCTCGGTATGATATTTTTTCAAATTGTAGCTCCGATTTTAGTGCTTCTAGTACTTGGCGCAGTTTTACAAAAGAAATTTCGCTTTAATTTAAAGGCGTTATCCCAACTTATTACATATTGTTTCATGCCAGCAGCTGTTTTTGTGAATTTATATGAAACGAGTATAGAGCTGTCTGTACTTGGGGAAGTTGCGTTATTTATCCTACTCTTTATCGGAAGCCAAATGGTGCTTAGTCACTTTCTAGCAAAGGGACTCGGTTTAGTAAAAACAGAGGCGGCAGTGTTTAAAAATAGTGTTGTCCTAATTAATTCAGGTAACTATGGTATTCCGGTTGCACAGATGATTTTTGTGACCCAGCCGATTGGAGTAGCAATTCAGGTCATTCTTGTAATATTTCAAAATATGACGACCTACACTTACGGCTTGTATAATTTAATCTCTTCAACAAAATCGGGCATGTCTATTGTGAAAGACTTCCTCAAAATGCCTATTATTCATGCACTTATTATTGGAGTGGCAATGAACTATTTTAATATTGCTATTCCACAGTTTGTAAGAATTCCGATAGATCATGTGGCAGATGGCTTTATCGCTGTAGCATTAATAACTTTAGGGGCACAACTATCCCAGCTTGAAATCAAATCCATGTTCAATAAAGTGGTATTCATTAGCTGTTTTACGCGACTAGTCATAGGGCCAACCGTAGCATTGTTTATCATTTTTGCGCTTGGTCTTGACGGTGTCGTGGCACAATCACTTTTTATAGCTAGTTCGTTCCCGACGTCGCGAAATAGCTCAAGTTTGGCATTAGAATATGACGTAGAATCGGCAACTGCTGCACAAACAGTTTTATTTTCAACGATTGTAAGCTGTATTACAGTGACAATCGTGATTTATGTAGCGGAACTGTTGTTTACCTAACTGCTAGGTGCTATTTGGAATAAGAGATGGCAGCCTCTCATTTTAAGTGGAATCTAACAAATATAAGTTTATTAGCAGAACGTGGGGCGTCCGATGAGCCGCTTCGCTTCGCTTCGCTGCAGGGTCTCATCTGTGACGCTGATCCCCGAGGAGTCGCCCAGCCTCCACTCCAATCAACTAATATACATGGCACAAGTTTTAATGAATACCATCGACAACTTTTAATGATAAGCCAAAAATAATTCAAATGAAGCTTCCATCTCTTAACAATATCTGCTACACTATCATCAAACTTAATAGCATTAACTAGGGGAGTCTGATGAGTCAGGCTGAGAGGGAAACGCATAGAGGTTTCTTGACCCTTTGGACCTGATCTGGCTCATACCAGCGTGGGAAAGTTAACCATTATTGCACTCAATGTTATTTGCAATAACTATACCTTTACATTCTTAGCCGGATCCAAATTTTTTTGGATTCGGCTTTTGTCTTTGTTTGGGTGAGCTAGATTCGGTCCTTATATAAATGTAAAAGGGAGCGAAGTAGTTTATGACAACAGTTAGCGACAAGAATATTACGATTATGTCTAGTTTTGAAGGAAGTAAAAAAGTTTACGTAGAAGGATCTCAATCAGATATTTTAGTGCCAATGCGTGAAATTGCTCTAAGTCCAACGACAGGAAGCTTTGGTGAAGAGGAAAATGCGCCAGTACGTGTTTATGATACGAGCGGCCCGTACACTGATCCTGCGTATAAGGTGGATATTACGAAAGGATTGCCAGCTTTATGTAGTGCATGGATCAAAGAACGCGGTGATGTTGAAGAATACGAAGGTCGTACTATCAAGCCAGAAGATAATGGATTCCGTAAAGCTGATGATCCGCGAATGAATGAAAATGTTTTTCCGGAATTATCTAGAAAGCCTTTACGCGCGAAGAAAGGTAAAAATGTAACACAGCTTCACTATGCACGAAAGGGAATTATTACTCCAGAAATGGAATTTGTAGCGATACGTGAAAATATGGACCCGGAATTTGTGCGCTCAGAAATCGCTGCAGGACGTGCTATTTTGCCATCTAATATTAATCACCCTGAGGCAGAGCCGATGATTATTGGACGTAACTTCCACGTGAAAATTAACGCCAATATTGGCAATTCAGCAGTGTCATCCTCTATTGCAGAAGAGGTAGAAAAAATGACGTGGGCTACACGCTGGGGTGCTGATAACATTATGGATTTATCTACTGGTAAGCATATTCATACGACACGTGAATGGATTATCCGTAATGCCGCGGTGCCAGTAGGAACGGTGCCGATTTATCAAGCGCTAGAAAAAGTAAATGGTGTGGCAGAGGATTTAACGTGGGAAGTGTATCGTGATACGTTAATCGAACAGGCTGAGCAAGGTGTTGATTACTTCACGATTCATGCAGGGGTATTACTGCGCTATGTGCCATTAACGGCTAATCGTGTAACAGGCATAGTGTCCCGTGGAGGCTCGATTATGGCGCAGTGGTGTTTATATCATCATCAAGAGAGCTTTTTATATACTCATTTTGAAGAAATCTGTGAAATTATGAAAACCTATGATGTAGCCTTCTCTTTAGGTGATGGTTTACGTCCGGGTTCTATAGCAGATGCAAATGATGAGGCTCAATTTGCGGAGCTAGATACGCTAGGGGAATTAACGCAAATTGCCTGGAAGCATGATGTACAGGTGATGGTAGAAGGACCAGGGCATGTACCAATGCATCTTATTAAAGAAAATATGGATAAGCAGTTAGAGGTGTGTAAGGAAGCACCTTTCTATACTTTAGGGCCGTTAACAACAGATATTGCTCCTGGCTATGACCATATTACATCAACTATCGGTGCTGCGATGATCGGTTGGTATGGTACAGCGATGCTATGTTATGTGACGCCTAAAGAGCATCTCGGCTTACCAAATCGTGAGGATGTTCGCGTAGGGGTTATTACGTATAAAATTGCTGCACACGCGGCAGATTTAGCGAAAGGGCATCCGGGAGCACAGCAGCGTGACGATGCACTATCTAAGGCACGATTTGAATTCCGCTGGCGCGATCAATTCAATCTTTCGTTAGATCCAGAGCGTGCGGTCGAATACCACGATGAAACGTTGCCTGCAGAAGGAGCGAAAACTGCGCACTTCTGTTCAATGTGTGGACCTAAGTTTTGTAGTATGAGAATCTCACAAGATATTCGTAATTATGCAAAAGATCAAGATTTAAATACGACTGAAGCGATCCACCAAGGTATGCAGGAAAAGGCAAAGGAATTTAAAAAGGCAGGCAGTCAAATTTATCAATAATTATTAGAGCGGGCTTGTGTCTACTAGACACAAGCCTTTTTTGGTCATTAAGATAAAAAAGCTCCATGTGAAGTTGCCCTTCACATGGAGTAAAAAGTTGGATTTGGATATCAATAATAAGTGGAAAAAATCAATTATGCCTCAGCAAATGTTTGTTTGCTGAAATAAATTAAACGTTTGTTGGTTGTTTTTCGTATGGGTTTGAAAGATCCATACCTTCCAATGAAAGACCCATAGCTTTTGCTACACCTTCACCATATGCTGGATCAGCTAAATAGCAGTGCAGGATATGACGACGTTTGATGAACTCTTCAACTGGTGCCATATCATTAGCAGTATTTTCGAATAGGCGTTGTTGTTCTTCGGCAGTCATTAGGCGGAATAATTTACCCGGCTGCTCGAAGTAGTTGTTGTCGTCTTCACGGAAGTCGTGGATACCGGCATTACCGTCAATACGTAATTCAGGCTCTTTATAGTCTAAATTATGCTCCCATTCACCATAGCTATTTGGTTCATAGCCCAAAGTTGAACCAAGATTGCCATCGAAACGCATAGCACCGTCGCGGTGGAACGTACGGAATGGACATTTTGGTGCATTTACAGGAAGCGCGTAGTGGTTCACACCTAAACGGTAGCGTTGTGCATCTGCATACGCAAAGATACGAGCTTGTAACATTTTGTCTGGCGAGAAGCTAATACCAGGGATAATGTTAGATGGTGCAAAGGCAGCTTGCTCAACTTCCGCGAAGTAGTTGTCCGCATTTTTGTTTAACTCGAATTCACCCACAGGAATTAATGGGAAGTCTTTTTTATACCATACTTTTGTTAAATCAAATGGGTTATATGGTAACTCACGAGCTTGTTCCTCTGTCATTACTTGAATGTACATTTTCCATTTAGGGAAATCGCCTTTTTCAATTGCCTCATATAGATCGCGTTGTGAAGATTCGCGGTCGTTACTGATTACTTCAGCAGCCTCAGCACCAGTGAAGTTTTTAATGTCTTGCTCTGTACGGAAGTGGAATTTAACCCATACGCGCTCATTTTCAGCATTAATAAAGCTATAAGTGTGAGAACCGAAACCATGCATATTGCGGTATCCAGTCGGAATACCACGGTCAGACATAACAATTGTTACTTGGTGAAGCGCCTCTGGTAATGAAGTCCAGAAATCCCAGTTTGAATTAGCGTTTTTCATATTTGTGCGTGGGTCGCGTTTTACCACGTGGTTTAAATCTGTGAAGTGTAAAGGATCACGGAAGAAGAATACAGGTGTGTTGTTACCAACTAAATCCCAGTTACCTTCTTCAGTATAGAACTTAAGTGCGAAGCCACGAATATCGCGCTCAGCATCCGCTGCACCACGCTCACCTGCAACTGTTGAGAAGCGTGCAAACATCTCAGTCTTTTTTCCAACTTCTGAGAAGATTTTTGCTTTTGTATATTTAGTAATATCATGCGTTACAGTGAGAGTACCGAATGCACCTGAACCTTTAGCGTGCATACGACGTTCAGGAATAACTTCACGGTTGAAGTTCGCTAATTTTTCAATTAGCCATACATCCTGAAGTAATAGAGGACCACGAGGACCTGCTGACATAGAATCGTGGTTGCTTACTACTGGAGCACCACCTGCTGTTGTAAAACGACGGCTACGATTATTTTCATTTGTCATATTAGTTTACCTCCTAAGAAAAATTGTGAGTCAAACTCTTCATCAATAACTATAACAAACGCAAACTAGAATTGCTAGTAAATTATAATCATTATTGTTAAAGAATTTTTATAGTAATATATAAATTATAAATATATGCTAGACTTAAAAGGATTATGATTAACCTTTACCACTAATTTAGGTTTTTTAAACATTTTCGAGAATTACTTAAAAATAAGTTATGAAGAAGAGGGAGCTTAAGAATAAAAGAAATTAAAATGAACTCCTTTGTTTATTTATTCTTATTGAAAATAGGATATGATAATTGAAAATAATACTTGATTGCAGTGAAGGCTTGGCCACCTCTTGATAATCAGATATCGATGTGATCTCGCGAAGATAAAGCCTTCATCTCCGCTACGCTTACGCACAAGTTCCCAGTTAGAACAAAATCAACTCCATGTTACTTAATGAAACTTTAAGCTTTTCGATAACGATGAGGAGTAATTCCGATGTGTTGTTTGAAAATTTTAATGAAGTAATTCGAATCATCAAAACCATTTAAATAGGCAATTTCACTAATAGCAAAATCCGTTTCTACAAGCATTTTTGTGGCATTTTGAATTCGGACCTGCTGTAGGTAGCGTTTCAATGGCAAGCCTTGCTTCTTTGAAAAAATCGTACTTAAATAATTAGGGCTAATCCCTAATTTATGAGCAACGTAAGGTAAAGATAACCCGCTATCCTGAAATTGTTGGTCGATAATTTCTATGGCCAGTTCTACATAGTCAGCCCGTTTTTCCATTCGTGCTTCACGAGCTAATTCAATTAGTCTTTGTGTAAATGATATGATGCCATTTAGAATGGTATAAAATATTGGATATTCAATAATTAAATGAAAAAGCTGACGATAATTTTGCTCAATTGCAGCTTTCTCATGTAATTTATACTTCAGCATAAAGCGCCTAATTTGCGCCAAAACACTCGTTAGATGAATACGTAAATCATCTTGCTTGTAATAAATTCCTTCATTAGATAGTCGATATAAAAATGTTTTGACGGCTTCGATATTCCCGTCCTCTAAGCTACTTATTAGCAATTGCTGCTCTTCAGGTGTTAGTAATGGATCGAATGGCTGTGTCTCCAATTGTTTGCTCGCATAAAAAATATGCCCATAGCCTTCGTAAAAGCTTTGATGAAGTGCGCGTTTCGTTAAGGTATACATATTCTTCATGGTGGTCGACTCTCCATCATAAACTCCGATATTTAAAGAACTATTATTTGTTAATCGCCATTCCTTCATTAATGTACGAACATCCTTCTCTAAATCATTTGTTTGGAATAAACATACGATTTTTTCCGATAAAGGATAAATCCTCATACTAGAATAAATAGGCGTTTGCTGAAGCCAGTTGTATAGTTTGTTAAACATTTCGGAATGCTCAGGCTCGATCATTGCGAAATGTGTATTTGACTCTAGGGAACTTGTTTTACTATCTAAAAATAGTTGATAGTAAAAGGATTCATCTGTAGTTTCTTGATACGCTGCTTCTGCTTTTGGTGTCCGAAGGGAAATCGCAGTGAGCTTTTGCTTTAATACTTCTAAATCAATTGGTTTGACGAAAAGATGTGCGACCTGTAGATCGATTGCTTTTAATGCATTTTTAAACAATGGCTCTGTCGTCATAGCTAATATAGTCCCTGAATGTTTTTGTAAAGCACGATAAAGCGCAGTTAAACGATTATTCGAGAATAGGTCGATATTGAGTAGTATCACCTCAGGCTCGAATTGCTGGATACTTTGAAGTGCCTCATTAATAGTTGTACCTATTTCAATAGTTACATCTCCGGGAAAATATGTATGTAAAAACCAACGAATACCTGAGAGATCAGTGGAGTCCCTGTCAATAAGTAACAATTTCATAACTGTAATCCCCTTAAAATTATCTAGTTTCGTAAAAAAGTACTGTTATATTATTAAAATAACAAAAATTCTGAAATAATTCATGTTTTCTCTTTTAAAATTCCCTATTTTCTGAAAAAAGTAGTTAGTACAATGTAGTTAGTGTAATTGTTATTTATCTTTTATAGTGATCGCGAAATTGATTAAAAGCATTTTTACATAGCTTTAAGGGAACAGGGGGATGTCAGTATGAAGTCTATTATCGAGCTCGATGGCAAGACATTAACAAGACAGCAAATAGGGGGAATTGTAAATGGCCTTGCTACGGTTGCGCTATCTGCAGACAGTGTGGAGCGTATCCGTTTAAGTAGGGAGCGAATTGAAAAACGCTTAGCTGAGGGCCAAACCATTTATGGTGTGAATACAGGCTTTGGAAAGCTAAGTAATATAAAGATTGAAGAGGAAGACATTGAGCTTTTACAGTTGAATTTATTACGCTCAGATGCAACAGGTGTTGGTGTACCGTTCCCGACAGATGTTGTACGTGCCATGATGGTTTTACGTGCCAATGCTCTAGCGCGTGGTTTTTCAGGTATTCGTCTGGAAACCGTGCAACTGTTATTGGATTTGATCAATAAGGGCGTACATCCGATTGTACCGTCTCAAGGTTCAGTTGGAGCAAGCGGAGATTTAGCGCCGTTGTCACATTTGGCTTTAGTGCTAGTAGGTGAAGGTAAGGCGGAGTTTAATGGAGAGGTTATGAGCGGCAGTGCGGCGTTACAGCAAGCTGGGCTAACGCCTGTCCGACTACAAGCTAAGGAAGGGCTAGCGCTTGTTAATGGTACACAAGCAATGACAGGTATTGGGGTTTTAACAGTGAACGAGGCAGAGCGTATTGGGCTAGCGGCAGATATGGCAGCAAGTTTAACGCTGGAGTCACTGAAGGGTATTACTTCCGCATTTGATCCATCGCTTTTGGCGGTAAGACCACACCCGGAATTAGAGCTTGTTGGTGGACGAATCCGTAAGTGGCTTGATGGAAGTAAACGTGTGACAAAGCAAGGTGAAATCCGCATGCAGGATGCCTATTCACTACGTTGCATTCCGCAAGTACATGGTGCTTCATGGCAGTCATTTTTCTATGCGGAGGACCGTGTGCAAATTGAAATGAATGCAACGACAGATAATCCGATTGTTTTAGAAAATGGAGAAGTATTGTCTGGTGGGCATTTCCACGGTCAACCAATTGCATTAGCCATGGACTTTTTAAAAGTTGGTGTATGTGAGTGGGCTAATATTTCAGAGAGACGTACAGAACGCATGGTAAATCCGCAGCTTAACGAAGGTTTACCACCATTTTTAGCGACAAATCCTGGTATTGAATGTGGACTAATGATCGCTCAATATACAGCAGCTTCTATCGTATCTGAAAACAAAGTATTGGCACATCCTTCAAGCGTAGATTCTATACCGACATCAGGTAACCAAGAGGATCATGTGAGCATGGGTACAACATCGGCCCGCCAAGTACGTCAAATCGTACACAATGCTGCTCGTGTCATTGCGATAGAAATGATTTGTGCTTCGCAGGCTATCCATTTAGACAAGGCAGAAGAGCAGTTATCTCCAACGACGCGAAAGTTTTTAGAAAAAGTGCGCGAATTTTGCCCGCCGTTGTTAGCGGATCAGCCAATTGGTGATGAAATTGAAGCGCTTTCAGAGTATTTATTAACGAGTGATGTTCTGTTGAATGAGTATGTGTAAACCATAAGACGTTAACTTCCTAGAAGAAAATCTAAAAAATGCTTCAGCTTGGTCGGGTGATGTGGATTTCTTTCAAAAAGAGCACTTGCATGGGGGGATAGGATGGAAATTCAACAACAAGAGCTGAGGCAAGACTCGGATTTTCGAGTCTCCTCTGCTTTCAAGATGATTATCTGCAGCTTAGTCGGAATATTTAGTTTTTTTATCTCGTTTGAATGGCAAGGTAAGAATACAATTTTAATTGATCACATTGTGAACTTTATCCGTGCCGAAGCACCACTGCTTGTAACTGCATATGTACTCATAATGCTGGTAGGTGGAGCGATTCATCCATTCCTTACTAAGAAATGGAATAAGTCAATCGTCAATATCGTGATGTCAATCTTTAAAGTGGGCGGTATGATTGCGGGGATTATGTTAATTTTCAATGTAGCTCCTGCATGGTTAGCGGATGAAAGTATCGGCCCGTATTTACTGGAGAAGCTTGTTAAGCCAGTAGGGATTCTAATTCCAATCGGATCTTTGTTTTTAGCACTTCTAGTAAGCTATGGGTTGCTTGAGTATATCGGTGTTTTAACACAACCGTTTATGAAGCCTATTTTTAAAACGCCGGGACGTTCAGCAGTGGATGCTGTTGCCTCGTTTGTCGGTAGTTATTCGGTTGGGTTACTGTTAACGAACCGTGTATATATGGAAGGTCGCTACACAGCAAAGGAAGCCGCGATTATTGCAACGGGTTTCTCGACTGTTTCTGCAACGTTTATGGTTGTCATTGCAAGTACGCTGGATATTATGCAGCATTGGAATGCGTTTTTCTGGGTGTCTCTCGTTGTAACATTCGTGGTCACTGCGTTAACGGCGCGTATTTATCCACTTCGTTCGATGAAGGATGAGTACTACAAGGGCACGACGCCGATGCCAGAAAAGATTGTTAAGAAGGACCGTTTTAAAGAAGCATGGCGTCAAGCGATGGATGCAGTTGAGCAAAATCCGCCGTTATCTAAAATTTTATGGATGAATTTAAAGGATGGCTTCATCATGGCGATGGGTGTTATTCCGTCGATTCTATCAATTGGTTTGCTAGGGCTTGTACTTGCAACATATACACCGATTTTTGATTGGCTTTCGTATATTTTTGTACCATTCACATATTTGTTACAAGTTCCAGAACCGTATTTAGCTGCAAAAGCGCTGTCATTATCATTAGCAGAAGTATTTTTACCAGCGCTTGTTGTCACACAAGCAACACTTGTAACGAAATTTATTGTGGCGGTCGTATCGATATCGGCAATTTTGTTCTTTTCGGCCGTTATACCACTTATTTTATCATCTGAAATTCCATTGACATTGCGCCAAATTATACTTATTTGGTTTGAACGTGTCGTATTAACGTTAATCATCGTAACGCCAATAGCATTTTTACTATTTTAAAGGAGCGTGTTTTTTATGGTAGTCAAAACAAATATTCGTGCACCACGTGGAAATGAATTATCTTGTAAAGGTTGGACGCAAGAAGCTGCAATGCGTATGTTAATGAACAATCTAGATCCTGAAGTAGCAGAAAATCCAGACGAGCTAATCGTCTATGGTGGAATCGGTAAAGCGGCGCGTAATTGGGAGAGCTATGAGCAAATTATTGCGTCATTAAAAGAATTAGAGAATGATGAAACACTTCTGATTCAATCAGGGAAACCAGTAGCTGTATTCCGTACGCATGAACATGCACCACGTGTATTAATTGCGAATTCTAATTTAGTACCGTCGTGGGCGAATTGGGAGCATTTCTATGAGTTAGAGGACCGTGATTTAATGATGTACGGTCAAATGACAGCTGGTAGCTGGATTTATATTGGCGCACAAGGCATTTTACAAGGAACGTATTTATCATTCGTAGAGGCCGGTAAAAAAGTATTCGGCACAGCGGATTTACGTGGTAAGTTCATCCTTACAGGTGGTATGGGTGGTATGAGTGGTGCTCAGCCTTTAGCGGGGAAAATGGCTGGCGCTGTCATTTTAGTAGTCGAAGTAGAGCGTGCTCGAATTGAACGTAAAATAAAAGAGGGCTACTGTGATTACCTTGTGGAAACGGTAGATGAAGCGATTGAATTGGTTAATAAACTACGTGATAAAAAAGAGCCTGCGTCAATTGGTCTTGTTGGCAACTGTGCAGATGTTAATCGTGAGCTATTGAACCGAGGAATTATCCCTGATTTTGTTACTGACCAAACATCTGCCCATGATCCAATCAATGGCTATGTTCCAAATGGTTTGACGTTTGAGGAAGCACTTGAACTGCGTAAAAGTGACGTAAAAACATATGAGCGAAGAGCAAAAGAGACGATGGCTGAGCATGTTCGTACAATGCTTGAATTCCAACAGGCAGGTGCAGAAGTATTTGATTACGGTAATAATATTCGTGCTTATGCGAAAGAGATGGGTGTAACGAATGCCTTTGATTTCCCTGGTTTTGTTCCGGCGTATATTCGTCCTTTATTCTGTGAGGGGAAAGGTCCATTCCGTTGGGCTGCGCTTTCGGGTGACCCTGAGGACATTTATAAAACAGATGCACTTGCCAAAGAAATGTTTGCTGAAGATGAAGGTCTTGTGAATTGGATTGATATGGCGCAAAAAATGGTTAAATGGCAGGGGTTACCGGCACGAATTTGCTGGTTAGGCTATGGTGATCGTCATCGTTTTGCATTGAAGGTTAATGAAATGGTTGCCAATGGTGAGCTTTCAGGACCGATTGTCTTTGGTCGAGATCATCTAGACTCAGGTTCAGTTGCATCGCCAAATCGTGAAACAGAGGGTATGATGGATGGCTCTGACGCAGTATCAGATTGGCCAATTCTAAATGCACTTGTTAATACAGCAAGTGGTGCCAGTTGGGTAAGTGTGCATCACGGTGGTGGTGTAGGTATGGGTTATTCTCAGCATGCTGGCCAAGTGCTAGTAGCGGATGGTTCTGAGCTAGCCGCAGAGAAGATTGCACGAGTGTTAATTTCGGATCCAGGAATGGGTGTTGTGCGTCACGCAGATGCGGGTTATGAAATTGCTATTAATACAGCAAAGAACAAAGGTGTGCGTATACCAATGTTAAAGGATGATGCGAAGTGACAATTTTAATCAAAAACGCCGATGAAGTGATCACGTTAAAAAGTGCCGTACAAGGTCCTCGTACAAAGGAACAAATGCGTGACATCGCAGTAGTGGAAAATGGCAGTGTTTTAATGGAGGGCAATAGCATTATAGCGGTAGGGTCAATTGCACAACTAGAAGCGGATTTTCCTGATCTAGTAAAGGTGGCTGAGGTTATTGACGCCTCGGGTAAGATTGTTATGCCGGGTCTCGTCGATTGCCATACGCATTTAGTTCATGGCGGTACACGTGAGCAGGAGTTTAATATGCGACTCAATGGTGCCACATACATGGAAATTATGAATGCGGGTGGCGGGATTCATGCCACAACAAACCGGACACGAGAAACTAGCTTTGGTGATTTATATGGAAAAACGATGAATCATTTAGATGTGTTTTTAAAGCATGGTGTTACAACGGTTGAGGCAAAATCAGGCTATGGTTTAGATTGGGAAACTGAAAAGAAACAGCTTGAGGTAGCTAAGGAATTACAAGCTACACATGACATTGATGTCGTTAGTACCTTTATGGGGGCGCATGCGGTGCCGCGTGACTTTAAGGGACGTGAGGATGAATTTGTCGATGTAGTCATTCATGACATGCTGCCGAAAGTAGCTGAGCTAAACCTTGCCGAATTCAATGATGTATTTTGTGAAAAAGGTGTATTTACGCCAGAGCAATCACGACGCATTTTAGAGGCCGGGAAAGCGTTAGGGTTAACACCGAAAATTCATGCAGATGAAATTGAGCCTTATAAGGGAGCAGAGCTTGCTGCGGAAGTAGGGGCAATTTCGGCGGAGCATTTACTAGTCGCTTCTGATGAGGGTATACAAAAAATGGCTGAAGCCGGCACGATTGCGGTATTGCTACCTGGAACAGCATTCTTCCTACGTGCGCCATTTGCAAGGGGACGCCTAATGATTGATGAAGGGGTACCTGTAGCCATTTCAACTGACTTTAACCCTGGCTCATCCCCAACGCTGAGTCTGCCATTTATCATGAATTTAGCTTGTATGCATATGGGGATGACATTAGAGGAAGTGTTAACGGCGACAACTATTAATGCAGCATATGCACTTAACCGTGGACATCAAATCGGCTCTCTTGAAGCAGGCAAACAAGCTGATGTCATTGTATTGGATGTTGCCAACTACAAGCAGTTACAATATTTCTATGGCATGAATCATACGAATACTGTCATTAAAAATGGGCGAGTTGTCGTACAGGATGGAATTCTTTTGAAAAATCAACTAGTAAATTAAATAATATGAAAGGCATAAACAAGGCAGAAATGCTTTGTTTATGCTTTTTTTATGGAAAGCTGTTCTTCTTACTCTTTTTATAAAAGAGTTGAAATTGTTAATTGGAAAAGTTATCATGTTATTAAATAGTAATTCGGGAATTACGAATTACATGTGTTGATTTATAGAAAACTAAATGGGGTAGTGATCAAATCTAGGAGTTGTATAAAGTCGTCGCATCACGCTTTATCGCAAAACATTGAATTAAAGGAGTTTTATTAAAATGACAAAATATCGTTCACAAGAAGAAGTTCTGGCGAATTATGATTCTTCTAAATATATAACACCTGATGGGTATACGTCAGATATCGCAATTTTTACAATAACATCAGAAAAAGTAGAGGAAAAAGCACCTCCGATGATGACGCTTAAAATCATGTTGATTAAACGGGCTGAAAAAGATCATGAAGGAAATCCAAATATCGAAGGTGGGAAATGGGCGCTTCCAGGTGGATTTGTAGATGCGACAAAAAGGGAAACTGCCTATATGGCTGCTAAAAGAGAATTGAAAGAGGAAACGAATGTAGATGGTCTACACGTTAAGCACTTCGGTGTCTACGATGACATAGATCGTGATCCTCGAGGCTGGATGATTTCAAATGCCTTTTATGCAATCGTTCCGGAAGTATACATTGACCAGCGTCAAGCCAATGATGATGCCGCAGAAGTGGAGTTATTCGATATAAATGAAGTGTTCAAACTCGAATTAGCCTTTGATCATCGAAAAATTATTTCAGACGCTTTAGAATTTATTAAGAAAGATATGATACAAACAACGGTTGCTAAAAACTTTTTAGCAAAAGAATTTACTTTATCGGAACTGCAGAGGGTTTTATTGACAGTGGGAGATGATCCACGCATTTCAAATGATTCTGTGTTCTTTACAAAAGCACCCAAGTTACCTTTTATTGAAAAAGTATTAGATGAAGAAGGTAAACCGAAGAAAACAAAAAGGAATTCGTTTAGACCGTCGCAATTATATACTTTTAATGACTTCGAAATCGTAGAGTCAATTTATCATTAGGAAAGCACTTGTCTTTCCTGATAATTTTTCAATATAGTAATTTGTAATTATGCAATTACAAATTAAAAAAGTGGAGTGATGGAAATATGCCAAAACGTGCATTGATTAATATTGATTATACAGTGGATTTTGTAGCACCAGATGGAGCTTTAACTTGCGGAAAACCGGGGCAACTATTGGAAGAGGTAAATATACAATTAACAAAGGAATTTATCTCAAACGTTGATTTTCTAGTTTTTGCCATTGATGTTCATGAAAAAGATGATAGCTATCATCCGGAAGCAAAGCTTTTTCCTCCTCATAATATAAGAGGTACAAAGGGGAGGGAACTATATGGTTCCTTAAAAGAACTATATGAAGAAAATAAAGAGTTAGATCATGTCTACTACTTGGATAAAACAAGATATTCTGCTTTTGCAGGTACGGATTTAGAGATTAAATTGCGCGGAAGAGGCATTACTGAACTGCATTTAATAGGTGTATGTACGGATATTTGCATTCTTCATACAGCGGTAGATGCCTATAATAAAGGATTTAACATAGTTATTCATAAAAATGCAGTGGCATCTTTTAATCAAGCAGGGCATGAGTGGGCGTTAGGACATTTCGAGCATTCTCTCGGAGCTACTATTATGTAAATGGAGGAAGATGAAATGAAATATGCAGATGATAGTTTAATGTTGCACACAGACTTATATCAAATAAATATGGTAGAAACTTACTGGAATGATAGTACTCAAAATAGAACAGCGGTTTTTGAACTGTACTTTCGACAGCTTCCGTTCGGTAATGGCTATGCGATATTCGCAGGCTTAAAAAAGATAATGGAGTTTATCAAAAACTTTGGTTTTTCTAATAGTGATATTCAATATTTACGCGAGGAAGGAAAATACTCAGAGGAATTTCTTAAATACCTTCAAAGTCTAAAATTTACAGGCACTATTTCTGCAATGAAGGAAGGTGAACTGGTATTTGCAAATGAACCTATTTTACGAATTGAAGCCCCGTTGGCAGAAGCTCAATTAATGGAGACACCTTTATTGAATATCGTTAATTACCAAACTCTTATTGCAACGAAGGCTTCACGCATTAAACAAGTGATTGGAAAGGATGTAGCGATGGAGTTTGGTACTCGTCGAGCGCATGAATTTGATGCAGCGATTTGGGGAACTCGTGCAGCGTATATTGGTGGATTTTCTGCAACTAGCAATGTCAGAGCTGGAAAATTATTTGGCATCCCTGTCTCAGGTACTCATGCGCATGCCATGATACAGGCATATCGTGACGAATACACTGCATTTACAAAGTATGCAAATACGCATAAAGATTGCGTTTTTTTAGTAGATACGTATGATACGTTGCGTTCAGGAGTTCCTAACGCAATTCGGGTCGCGAAGGAATTTGGAGATAAAATCAATTTTGTAGGAATCCGGCTGGACAGTGGAGACTTAGCGTATCTGTCAAAAAGAGCAAGGGAAATGCTAGATGAAGCTGGCTTCACTGAAGCGGAAATTATAGCATCTAATGATTTGGATGAATACACGATTATAAATTTGAAGTCACAAGGGGCTAAAGTTGATACATGGGGAATAGGAACTAAGCTTATTACAGCCTACGATCAAGCGGCGCTTGGGGGCGTATACAAATTAGTATCTATTGAAGATGAAACCGGAAAAATGGTCGATACCATCAAAATTTCCGGAAATCCTGAAAAAGTAACGACCCCGGGCCGCAAGCGTGTCTATCGAATTATAAATACAGACAATGGTCATGCTGAAGGAGATTATATTGCGTTGGACTACGAAAACCCACAGGAGGAAAAACGCTTGAAAATGTTTCACCCTGTTCATACTTATATCAGTAAATTTGTGACTAATTTTACAGCGAAAGAATTACATCAAGACATTGTTGTAAATGGTTCTATTCTTTACAAAGAACCAACACTTCAAGAAATTCAAGCATATGTAGAAGAAAATTTACATCTACTATGGAGTGAGTATAAACGAACAATGAATCCAGAAGAGTATCCGGTCGATTTAAGTCAAGCGTGCTGGGATAACAAAATGACAAGAATTAAAGAAATTAAAGAAAAAGTCACGAAGATGATGAATGGGAGAAACTAATAGAGACGAGGAATGGAGGGGTAGGGAATGGCGAAAATAGGGATTTACGGATCATCCTTTGATCCAATTACAAATGTTCATCTTTGGACCGCGAGCACAGTCGCGCATCGTTGCAAATTAGATAAAGTAATTTTTTTACCTTGTTCAAATAAACGAAAGGACAAGGAAATAACAACGGAGAATTCTCATCGATGGAATATGCTACAGCTGGCTATTGCAAAGGATGAGCGTTTTATTGCAGATTCATATGAAATGGAGCAAGAAGGCTGGAACATTTACACATATGATACGATGAAATATTTTAGAGAACAACACCCGAATGATGAAATTCATTTTATTATGGGAGCCGATTTATTAGTGGATATTGGAGCAGGATTGTGGAAAAAAGGAGAAGCGTTAGTAGCTGAGAATAAATTTATTATAATGGCAAGGCATGGAATCGATATGTTATCAACAATTAGTCGCTCTCCGATATTGAGGAATCATGATGATGGAAGATTTCATTTGATTGACAAAGGCTTAGCGATGGAAATTAGCTCTACCTATATTCGAGAAGAATTCGCAATGGGCGGTGAACCAAAATATCTACTGCCCAACGCTTGTTATGACTATATTAAAGAGCATAATCTTTATCAAAAATAGTCTAGTTTGGCCGATACACGATAGTAGAGCCTGGAGTGAGCAAATAGGGGAACGAAGGCTAAATGCATCACGTCCTGTGATAACGCCTTCGTGACCAACATCATGTTGGCCCAAGCGGCTCATCGGACGCCCCCCAGGAAGCTTTGCTCTGTGCGAAAACGAAGCGTCAGCAACAAATGTTTTCTGTAGCGAAAGCGAAGCGTCAGCTACAAAGCACCCAGCCGGAACGGAAATCAACCTCGCGCTATGGTGAGGAGTCTTTTATTTTGTAAAGATGGTGAACTTTCTCATATATCGTTTTGGGTAAGATATAATGAATCTAAATGGTAAACGTGCAAGGTGCTGCAATTACAAAAGGTTTTATGTATCACCTAGCACAATGATTAATGTTAGAAAGGAATTCATAGATGTGCAGCTTACATTAACATTTCTTATTTTAGGAGCGACAATTTTTGCATTTGTGACGAATAAAGTACGAGCAGATCTCGTTGCGATTGTGTCACTTTTAGCATTTGTCATTACAGATATTTTAACACCAGCAGAGGCACTAGCTGGTTTTTCGAACTCTGTAGTTTTAATGATTGCGGGGTTATTTGTTGTGGGCGCAGGAATTTTGCGAACTGGACTTGCAGGGGTGGCAGGACGATTATTGTTGAAATGGTCAGGTGATAGTGAGCTGAAATTATTTGTGTTATTGCTCATTATTGTAGGGACGGTAGGTGCCTTTATGAGTAACACAGGTACTGTAGCTTTAATGATGCCGATCGTTGTTAGTATTGCGATTAGTATGAAGGAAAGTCCGTCAAAATTCTTGCTACCACTTTCTTATGTCGCGAGTCTTTCAGGGCTTATGACTTTAATTGCTTCACCAACAAATTTAATTGTCAGTCAGTTATTAGTAGATCGTGGCTATAATAAGCTTGGATTTTTCGAAGTGACGCCCATCGGTATTGTAGGGATGATTGTTGGTATTACCTATTTAGTACTTGTGCGAAATAAACTATTACCAAATGATAAGAACCGTTCACAAACAAAAGCTGACTATAAACTATCACCGAAGAAAATTATTAAGCAATATGATTTAAATAATCATTTGTTTAAAGTGTTTGTGCCCGAGGGTTCGCCGATTATTGATGCAACATTAGCAGAATTAAAGCTTCCGGCCAAATATACGCTTTGTATGATGAAAATTCACCGCCGATCTCAAGAAGGCATTAATTTTTTACCGATGACATATCAGGAAATGGCAGGTCCGACAAGTGTGATACATGCCAAAGATGAATTGTATGTCCAAGGTGAGGAAGAGAATATTCGTCGTTTTGCTGCAGATTATAGTCTAGAGATGCAGGAATTGGCTGAAGGAGAGGCTGATGATTTGGTATCGAAGCATCTTGGTATTGCTGAGGTATTATTAACGCCAAATTCCAGCTTTATTAATAAGACTGTTAGCGCCCTAGGCTTCCGAGAAAAATATAATCTAAATATAATTGGCATTAATCGTAGAGGTGGCTATAAACTTCAGGATATGGTGACACATAAATTGAAATTTGGAGATGCCATTTTAGTACAAGGTGCTTGGGATGAGATTTTATTACTGGCAAGGGAAACGCAGGATGTCGTTGTTGTGGGTCAGCCAAAGGAGCATGCGAGTGTAGCTGCAGCCACGGGGAAAGCAGGTATTGCTGGTGTCATTATGCTTTTAATGATTGTGTTAATGGCTTTTGAAATTTTCCCTGCTGTTATTTCCGTTATGATTGGTGCCGTATTGATGATATTAACAGGTTGTTTGCGTAATATGGAAGATGCGTATAGCAATATGAATTTTGAAAGTATTGTGCTTGTAGCTGCAATGCTTCCAATGGCGACTGCATTGGAGAAAACAGGTGGTATGGTTATTTTATCCGATGGTATCATTAATGCACTTGGAGATTATGGACCGTATGGAGTACTAGTTGGCGTATATATTTTAACAGTTATTTTTGGACAGTTTATTAGTAATACGGCGACTGCTGTCTTGTTCGCGCCAATTGCTATGAATGCCGCGATTGCAATGGAGGCAAGTCCAACGACATTTATGATTGCTGTTGCTGTAGCAGCAAGTATGGCGTTTGTTACTCCGATTGCTTCCCCAACAAATGCGCTAGTTATGACTGCTGGCGGTTATAAGTTTATGGACTTTGTGAAGATTGGAATTCCACTACAGATTATTATGTTTATTGTTATGATGCTGGCAATCCCATTTTTCTTTCCATTTTAAAAACTCGGTTTCTATACCGAGTTTTTTTTGTTGATTTTTTATGGAATCTATTAATTTCTTATTGAAGATTATGATAAAATTCTATTTTAGATACCAATAAAAAGTTAAATTGACTTGAGAAGAAGAGTCTAATGATAATTTTTTTCGTAAGTATATAAATAGGAAGTTTTTCGATGAAATGAAAAAGTATTAATTTATATTAGAAAAAGTATTGACCTTTTTAAATTAAGAGAGTAGTATTATACGAGTCGCTAAGATAACTTAGAAACAACAATTAAATCAAATAAATTAGTTGTTGACATCGAGTTTGCGACGTGATATTATATAAGAGTTGCTGCTGAGAAAACAGCAACGAAATGAACCTTGAAAACTGAACAAGCAAAACGTAATCAATAAAGTTTTTAGTAACTAACTTCGAGTTAGTGAACGAAACAAAATTTTGGACATCAAACATGATGCCAGCAAAACAATTTGAGCTAATCAAATTTCTTTTTATGGAGAGTTTGATCCT
>NZ_JBGCCF010000016.1:0-123263 GCF_041262385.1 Lysinibacillus sp. RC46
GTAGTGGACATAAAAAAAGTGCCTCCTTTAATTGATACATCTATCGTACCGGAGGTGCCTGGTTGTTTATATGCGTTATTTGAATACGGGCTTACGTTAAAAAATCAAACAATTGGGTTTTTGTTTATGAGAAAAATCAGCAAATAGAGACAATAGAAAAAGCTGGAGTATCAATAGGACCATTTAGTATCCATAAGGGAGGTTAAGTATGATAACTGATTTCAGAGAAATTATCGTTCAATTAGAGTCGCATCGTCTTTGGATTGAAACTATTGGGGAACAAGGAGAAAAACTGGGTATAGATGAGATTGATTTGCGAAATGTGGATTTGTCCCAGTATCCACTAGACCAAGCGTATATAACAGGTTGTACCTTTGATGGCATGGATTTAAATAACAAGGATATCTCGTTATCTTTACTATATTCATCAACTTTTATATCTACAAATTTAGAAGGAGCGGATTTTGGTAATCTAACGTCTCGTATGTAGACTTCACAAATGCCAATATTAAAGCTGCTAGACTTGCTGATAGTGAATGTATTGAAACAGTGTTTGTTAAAGCAGATTTATCAGACGCTAATTTAGTAGCTGCTTTTTTTGACGAGGCGGATTTTCGTAATGCAGTTTTATAAAATGCTGATATACGATTAGCGACATTTGAAAGTGTATTGCTAAACGGAGCTATATTAACTGGAATTCGTGGAATAGAAGAGGCTTTTATAAAAAGTATCAATATTGGAACCCAAGAAAAACCAATAATTCTTACAGGTGAAGAAGCAAAGAAATGGTTACAAAATAACAGTTTAAACAATGAATAAAATTTTGGTAATACACTCAAAATACTTAAAAAACTGACAGATAAACTTTCAAAGGCTATTCAAACTTGAATTATGAGTTAGGAATAAGCCTTTTTGCATACAAAGAAATCAAAGTAGAGAAAAAGAAACATGGCGAGTACAAGCAGAGGAAACGCTGAGATAATAAGCCGATACTAAAACACATTGTTTAGCACGTCAAAAGATAAGGGGACTAGGCGGATTCGTCACATTTATGGTAAAGAAAGGAGCTGTTTTCTTCTAACTTTATCTGGAAAGTTGAGTAGAAGTACATATATCTTACTGATAGTCGAGGTAAATTAGTGACAGACACCTAGGGTGATAAAATGTTAATAAAAGGAGTGGAAACGTGAAACTAATTGGTAGTAAGACTGAACACGATATAAGAAAGATACTTGTAAAATCTAATAAATCACTTTTCGAGAGTGAAGAGAATAAAAGATTACTTGAAGTGATAACAAGTTAATATCCAGAAATGAAAGTAGTTTATATTATTGATTGGATACCTGAGCAAGGTGAGGATATTTATAAGTTATTAATTAATAATAACATTATCTTGGAGATTGAATTAGATCGATATAATGCAGAAATTGAACCAATTATAGAATCTAAATCTATTACTCAATATTTACAAGGTCTAAGTAAGCAGAATCAAATTAAATTAGGAGTTGCCCTTGATTTAGCGAATAAATGTTTAAATAATATGAATAGTTAGTTAATAATATCGAATCATGCGAGTAGAGGCTCCGTGTCAAGTTGTAATTATTCGCGTACTTGTATAGATATACGACTTACGGTACTGATGGTCAAAGACAAGGGTGAAGTTTCAAAATGGTTACGAGGTTCGACCAGCTGATCTATCTGAAGTACCTAAAATTATTCCATAAAAAGATTAGGGTGTGATATTCATTGTTCAATGATGAAATAAATGGAGAATTTATGGAGTTTAAAGATGCTAATGAAGGAAAATTTACATGGTGGAGCTATGTAAATATGAAATCAGATATAAAAACAGCACTTGGATTTGCGAAATTTTTTTATCCGGATGTTATTGAAGTCGAAGGATGTTTTTTATTAAAAGATAAATTTTTGGAAAAAAATTTCGATATGTGGAAGAAGGAATGTCAAAATAATAAAGTTAATATAGAAAAAATGATGAACTTATATCAAGTTAGAGATTTTTTTCATATTAATGTTGAAGAGGATAGGAACTTAGAGGAGCAAATACAAGCTTTAGGAGAGGTTCTTAAAATATTTTGGTCACTTAGCTTTAAGAACAGATTCCCAAATCGGGGGATAGT
Source organism: Lysinibacillus sp. RC46 (assembly GCF_041262385.1). Taxonomy (NCBI): domain Bacteria; kingdom Bacillati; phylum Bacillota; class Bacilli; order Caryophanales; family Bacillaceae; genus Lysinibacillus; species Lysinibacillus sp. RC46. Next base: position 2,139 of record NZ_JBGCCF010000016.1, read on the forward strand.
AGTAAGTCTATTTGAGGAAGAGGACGGAGAATTATTCATTACTGTATATGAAAGATGAGTAAAATAAAAAAGTATTGATTTGGGGGTTGAATCCGAATGTAGATTGTATCGCCATGAAGTATAGCGTCGTCCAATACTATGAAAAAACAAGATTAAGACTCAGATGACATTTTAGTTAGGATTACTTAAATTGAAAAAAACAAATGATTATATACCTTATATAAAGTGAGGTGATTAATTTGAAAGCTCAGCATATTCAAAGTGAAATAGAAGCTATACATTATTGGGATGCAAGAGTATTACAAATGGACACTAACTTTTTTTGTGACGAGATTACTATTATGTTTGAGGACACAGATTATAATGTAAAATTACTATTCACTGGTTGTTCAAAATTTCTATTTATTACAAGTGTAGAGGATAGATTAAAACCTTTAAAAGAATTAACTAAACCTCAGATTCCTTATTTTATTCAGAATATTAAAATCAGCGAGGTGGAGTTTGAGGATGAAGAAAACATATTAAAGTGTAATATTTCAATGCCACCATTAAATGTGGAAGTTGTATGTACTGATATATTTATTGACAAAGTATAATTAATAACCTTAATTGAGATAAGGTACCGTGATAGACGCCCTATTCTACAGCCAGTTAACGGTATTGAATCGGCGACTGCCTAATAAAATTTGGCTAGAATACCTTTTGCAAGATAGGAACGGATTAAAAATACAATTTGAAAGTAAAAATGACAAAAAAATTGATATTATTTTTGGAAAAGCAGCTTTGACTTGTAGAATGACGGATGAAGGGGATATGTTACAATCTAGCAATTATTGGTCAGAAGAATACGGAGATGACTTTTTTAATGGCCTATATATAAATCAAACAATTCTTCATTTGTAAAATGGTTCAATGAAGAGAGTTGTGAAAAATTTGCTGATAAGAATATAGAGCATTATGTATTTATTACCGAAGATGATATCATTGAAGTAATTTCAGCAATTGCACCGCAAATAATTATTTACTAGAATTTTGCTAGTTGAGTGGCTACCATCCTTTTCTAATAAATGTGGTCGAGTGCCAAATAAACCTCTTGTTATTTATATGATAGGAATAACTCATATAAAGCCTATATAAATTTTTATCAAATTATTTAGTGGGAATAACAACCATTAAACATATACCTTATTTAATGCTCTTTCATACTAGTAAAGGAACCATTTTTCATTAATTACCACTACTTCGATGTTTAAAAAGACAATTTTTGTTTTCTCCCTACCTACTTTACATACGTTAGAACGATTACTATGGCAAGATGACTACTGCACTCCGATTAAATCTTGCCTGTCAATACCTAGCACTTTGCATACAGTTTCTAATGTTGAGAGACACACCCTACTGTATGAATAGACATGGCATTTCCCTGTAAGTCGATGTTTTAAGCGCACCCAACACACAAAATTAAACAATCTAATGTGTTTTAAAATCATATTGCTAGGTGATAAAAAGGACCATAAAGATAAGGTGATTTAAATAAATATTTCTGTAGATATTCTTAAGCAAAACAAAATAAAGTACGATTGGCCTACGCTATATGTAGGACTAGAACTTGATCTAATAAAATATAGTGACATAACGAATTATGCAGTTGAATTTCTGACTAACCATCCAGAAACAAGTAATCAAAATGTTATTCAGCTAGCTTGGGGTGAGGATGATTTTGATTACAAAAGTTTACTAGTAAATATATTAAACGAGTTACATTTCAATGACTTGAACCTAGGTGCTGATGTTTGGCAATTTGAAAAACGAAAATGGAGATTTGGGATGTTGGCTTATTTAAAAATGAAACATCTAGCTGATTTCGAGGAGTTATTAAACAAAGTTACTGAAGTATATGCTGATTTTAATTATCCGGAAGATATGGATAGTTTTATTAATTATCTCCCTCCGAAAGACGGGTATAATCCTTCACAATACTCAAAAGATGAGAATTTAGCTAGATTAATAAACTTATTTAATGACTTTCTAAACAAGGAACACCAATATTTACAAAACGATATTATCTTTTAGGTTATAAGCTTGATTAGAAGCGGGTTGCAAAATATTTGTAACTGCTAGCAGAAGAGGTGTACAGTAAGCATTTTCTTATACTGTTGGCTAATACCAATATCACCTTCGTGGTAAAAATATCTCTATATATTAGTAAAAAAGCCATGAGTGAAAAAATAAATATGCAAGAAACTATAATGGAAGACTTGGAAAAGAAAATAATTGGAAATAGTATTCATTCTTGATTCAGTTTATGTTGCAGGTAATAATTTATAGACCCTAATTTATATGAAGGAAGGAAATGTAGTAATAGTTGATAGCAAAGGCAGTTCAAAAGGAAATACAATTACTAACTATGGAACAAAGGGAGAGCAAGTGGTGCTGAAATCTTTGGTGATAAACCCACAGACGGATAACCAATCACACAAGACGCAATTGTAAATGGAGCTTTTCCAACCCCAAGTGGGGGGACCATGCCACCTGCTACGCAAATATTACCATAAAAATATGAAAATAAATATTAATAATATACAATTTATAAGTAATACTGATGTAAGATGGTACTTATCGAGTCAAATTATATGGATTGGTAAAGAGAAAAATTACGGCGAAATTGAAGAATTAATAAATAAAAGTTATGGAAGTTTTAAATGGCTGTGGTCTGATTCAGATACTATATTATTTAATAAGGAAGATTTGAATTTTATAGGAGCAGTAATAAAGTTAAACGAACCAATAATAGTAAAAAGTGGGAAAATGGATAAAGTCTTATTAGAAGAGAGAGAGGGGAACATCAAAATAAGTGAGGAAAGGAATTTCGAATGTAATTTATCGGATTTTACCGAGTACTATATTGAAGAGGATAATTTACTATCCTATTCTGAAAAATGGGACAGAGCAAACCTCTCCATTGAAATAAAGATAACCTCAGACTTTTCTGTTGTTTTACAGAATAATGAGATGGTGGGAATTTTGATTTATTATGCTAGTAATCATTTAATACCAGATGTAGTTTACCACGTTGATGCAAATGAAAATATTGATTCGAACTTATGTATAAAGCTAGGTAGATTTTTTGAATTAATTGAGAAAATCGATAACGATGATGATTTAACTCAACATGGAGAATTAGAATTAAAAAAAGCCTTTTTAGAAATTTACGAAGAAGTATTGCCCTATAATGAACTAAGTTATGTTGCATTAAAAGACACTATATTAAATGTAGTTGACTATTTGTAGGATTGGAAAAATTACCAATATACTCTATGATATTGGGTGGGCTTTAATCCTTGTATTTGAATTAATAACTCATTAAGGCTAAGCCACCAAAGAGTGATATTTTTATAATAAAGAAATATGAGCGAGAATAGGCGAGATGATATTTTACTTACGTTGGCGTGTCAACGCTGATTTTGGAAAGAATTTCATGAAATACTACTATGCTTGAAGTAGACAACCGTTCTGTATATTAGAAAGCAGTAAATGCAGAATAATGCGTTACTACAACACATTGAAACATCAACTGATTCAACATCGTTATTAGGATGATCTTCTCATTCTAACTACAACGCCACAATGCGAGCTAACCGCCCGTGTTGTGGTTTCTTTTTTTACCTACCCTCAAATAACACAAACATATAAGCGCCGGCTGTTAATCACTATTAAGCCTAAAAATCTGTTAAATACGCTACAAACAGGATAGATATAGTAGGGTTAATCCCGGTTGTAGGAGAAGTAGCGGATGGCGTGAATGGCATTATTTATGCGGCAAGAGGCGACAAGGTCAGTACTACCTTATTCTTTGGAGCAATGATTCCAGTGGTGGGCAATGCAGCGAAGGGTATCAGTGAAGGTGTTCAAAACGCTAATAAAGGACTAGGCAGTATGACGGAAAAGGTCAACAAGCAAGTAGAGAACGTGGTAAAGAAGTTAAGTTAAATAAGCAACTTGATGGATATGTTGATAAATTTGGGGATGTATGGGTTAAGGGTCCTTACCATGGTATCCAAGCAAGAATTTTCAATTTGAATGGGATGTTCAACTTTCTGAAAAAGGAATGAAAGAGTGGAGAAAATATACGAAAAATGGTAAGAAATATATTGACGTTACACCTGATGGAACACTTTCACACTAACTTAAATTAGGAGGTATTATGTTTAAACTTAGCTTGTTTGTAGAATGTCAGAATAACGAAATGGCATTGATAATATTAAATGATTTTATAAAAAAGTCTACAGTTATATTACCTCATTCAATGTGTGTTCAAGTGAACCTTATTGGAAAATTGATGGATGCTTTAAGGTTACATGTGATATCGAAACATCAAATGTTCTTGATATGGGAGAGGCAGAAAAAATACTTGAAAAGATATCAAGTAAATGGTCTTGGGATAAAGGGAGAGTTTCTGCTTGTTCAGATATCAATGATCGAAGTGTAATTTTCTTTAATGAAAGTGTGAAATATTTTACTTGTTGGTTTGAAGACTTCGAATAAATAATCTGGATGATTGACTTTGATTGACTTTGATTGGCTATATGCCATTCAAGGTTTTTTCTTAACTCAAAGAAGTTTGTGGTTAAAAAGTAATCTGATATTTGATTCAAAAACTCATGAAGGCTGGACCATCAAGGAGTACTATGTAAATAGTGGTCTAGGAAGGAAAGTGTGAGAAATAGGCAAGATGACATTTTACGTGCAAGAGGTAGTTTTGTATGGAATAGTGACTAAATAAACCCTGATTAAAATGGAGAGAAGAGGAAGGGACATGAAATTAGTTGAAAAAATAAAAAGTATATTATTATTTGATGATAAATTTGAGAAAGAAAAAAATATTGAGGATATAGGAGATATTTTAGAATGCGGATGTTTTGATAGTGCTGAGTTAATAGAAGGTATTAATTTACTACTATCGCATATTACTTTGGAAAAGGATAATGCATTGAAAGAAAGCATTCTTCATACTATTCATAACGGTATAGTTTATCAAGACATTGCTTCTGAAATTACATTGGATCTGTTATTGCCATATCTATCAACTTTTAATGAAGAACATATAACATATGTTTTGACGTCCCTCGGTTTTTCAGGAAAGCAAAAATATGTTACTATCCTAGAGTCGTATTTAAATCATTCGAGCGAAGAAATAAAAGAAACTGCTAAAGAAGCAATTATTGAAATTGAATATAGAAGTTCTAAGGTGGAAAATAATAATTTATAATGTTTTTCTCGGTAAAGTAGTATGGAAATGGTTACAAAAAAACAGTTTGAATAATGAGTAGAATTTAAGGAATGTACAAGAACATTTAATATACTGACAATCACGCAAAGTAAACTTTAAAAGGCAATTCCAACTTGAATTATGAGCTAGGAATAAGCCTTTTTTTGCATTCAAGGAAATCTTAAACCAAAGCAACCGAAATATTCCTTAGGGTACGGGTAATAATAGTAAGCGAGTCAACGGAACTAAATCAATGTTATCACACCTGAAATGGAGAAAAAATCCTTTTGGGGCAGAGAAAGAACCCTGATAAAAATGAAATTATTGGAGGGCATTCATCAAACATTAATAATAGTCATTCTAATTATGCTACAGAATCTATTAAAATCAACTCTGACGATACAAAAGTTATCAAATATATAACTAAATTTCTAGATGGGAATCTTTTGAAAATAAAAAATAGTACAATATTTCATGATGGTTGGGGTGATATTAAAATCTTAGATAGTATGACTGATATTGGTAATTCTCCTCCAATAAGCATTAGAGGAAGGGATGGAGCAACTTTCCATAGAAGTATTGATGATGGTGTAGAAATTGATGTTATTAAAATAGGTGATACGGTAGTTAGCGGCTATCTAACAGGGCAAATTAATGCACTATTACCAGGTGGTTTTACTAATTAGAGGAGGAAAATGAATGTACGAAAAAGTAGATGGAGTATTATCTGAAAATAGTGCAGATAATTATTTTTATGACGATGAATTTATGTATGTGCAGGAATTGATGAGTGAGTTTACTAATATTGATTGGGAGAATGTAATTCGAAGACTAAAAGATAAAGATGATAATTATAAAATTAGATTAGCCTACTGTATAGATGAAGATAATGGAGTATATGGATTTAAATTATTGCTAGATTTACTTAATGAGAGTGATGAAGTGGCTGAATATGCAATAGATTCTTTACGTTCTTTTGATGGTGAAGAGTATAAAAAAATAATTGCCTCTAATAAGCAAATAAAGGACAAAGTAGAGAAGCTACTGAAAAATGCTAGTTTGCCTATTGAAAGGATTTTAGAAGCATTTTTACAACAAAACAAATTATAAAAAATTCGCAAATATTATTAAACTTAAAAAATGTACAAAAGCACTTGATTCCTAAAATAAAGATAGCTTTATCCTTACAGGATATCCGGAAAATTAAGAAAGTGAGGAATTAAAATGACTGTGAAATAAAATTGTTTTAATAGTAAACTTTGGTCGGCTAACTGGACTACATCCTATAAGATGAATATAGTATACTTTTATTTAAACTTGATGCCTTAATTAAATTTATTGATACTATATTTTATATTACAATATAGGGAAATTGATTTGGGAGGTTCTCTAAAAGTGTTAGAAACCTATTTTTGTGTAGCTATGGTGTAGTAGGAACAAAATAATTTTTGAGTATTTTAACTATAACCTTGATTGGCTAACCACCTTTCGAGGTTTTTGTTATGGTTAAAACAATTCCACTCTAGGATTACAACTGGAGGTTAGATATTGTAAAAGTGCTGAGAGAACGAGAACTAGAGAAATATAGCTGTGATATTAAGAGCAGTGAACAACCATTTTACAGTGTCCATAAGAAAGGCCCTAATGATTAGAGGGATAGAGGCTACCAACAATGCTTTAGCAAAAGAAACAACAGAGGTCTTACCGCGCGTTTGGACTGGAGTTGATTCAAAAGGAGTAACAAGGGTGGGGTATTTTGAAAATGGTAAACTTACATCGTTATTCCCAACAACACCTACACCATAGGAGGAAGATGAATGGATAAACTACTAGGTTCCAATGATTTAATTAGTATAGAACACTCACTAGTGGAAGATTTAATTAATGCTTGTTATGTTGTCGGGTCATTTAAAGACGCTACAAGATGTTTGAGTAATAAGATTGGTTTTGGAATAGATTTTGGAGGATTTACTTTTTGGAGTGACTTAGATGAATATGATAAGACTCTTTATGAAGAAAAATTTAATGGTATCGAAATTGAACTTGGGAATGAGTCAATAATTCTTAGCTATGAACTCCTTTATCATTACTTTAAAATAGCAGAAAAGAAGTATATTGAGAAGAATCCACAGTACGAGCAAGAAATTGAAATGTACTTAGATAATATGAAGAAAAATATGGATGTTAAATGAAGAAAAAAACTTTCGTGTAATGAGTCTTGCAAATTATTAGTTGCTATATGCTAAACAATATTTAATTGAGAAAGGAGTTGTTAAATAGTGAGATTAGTTAATACCTATCTCTCAGAACAAGAATTAAAGAAACAAGAAATTGAAGTAATTTGTAATTTGTTTATGAAACAATATACTGAAGAAATTGAAGTAAATAGCTATAAATATGATGATCGTAAATATTATGAAACTGATTTTGATTTAATTGACATAGAATTTCAAAAGGAAAATATTCACAAAGAAATTGATAAGTTGATTAAAGTTCATGAAAAGGCTATTCAGTCAATTGATCAAAAAGTAGAAATAATTGTTGCTAATGATGATACCGATGCAGAAATTCAATTATTTGAAAATGATTATAACAATGTATCTGGATTTGGATTGTTTATTACTCAGAGAAATATCCAAGAACTTGAACCCTACTATACTTCTGATATTTGTAACGCATATTTGAATTTTGAAAATGTTAGTTTCGGTGTTATCTTCGAATAGCGCTAAAAGAAGGCGGTGTGTTCCCGGAAAGAACAGCCTTTGAATCATAGTAATAATAAATTTAGTTTTGGCAAAAGCCTTTCAAGGATTTTTATAGCTTATGGGAAATAGTATTCAAAAAATAATGGAGAGCAAAATAAAAACTTGATATTAAGGACGTATGAGATTAGTTGCTGTAACGATTTATAAAATACCTTCTTTATTAATCAAAATTTTCTGGCATACGAGAAAAAGTTCGTTACGATAAACAAGGATACGGTTGAAAAGTTTATGGAATCATCGGATTTGAATGGATAACTCATGAACGCAGATCATCAAGAGGTGCTATTTTAATACTAATGTAATAAAAGCGAGAATAGGAGAGATGACATTTTACTTACAAGGGCCACTTATGAATGTCATATGCAACAAACACACGAGATTTAAGCATAAGGATTTATTCATTACACGTGCCAAGCGTTAAAAAAGTCATACTGTTATATGAAAATAATAACTTATAAAACTTACGAATATTAATATGCTTAAAAAATATATAAACTTAAAGCACTTGATTGCCGATAAAAGGCGACAAGTGCTTTTTCGTATTTTCATATAAGATGATGACTATTTAAATAGTGTACTAAGTTCTTATACCCCAATGATTAAAGTTCCGCTTTATATTTTCCTCACACGGTAAATCTAACTACTAAATTTCAAATTTTCCCGATCTTCAGGATTATTTTTTTGTTTATTCCAAATAATAGAACTTATGGATGTTGACTTTTTATCTACGGTTTATTAGCATATTTAATGATGAAAATAACCAATTAATGGTTATATTGCCATAAATGTATTTATTACTGGAATATTGCTGAAAAAAATTAAATTAATAACAAAATGGCCTGAATAATCGTTGTTATTTAAAGGAAAGCGAAAATACAAGGTCAGCGAATAAAGAATCGACATAAAGGAGCGAAAACAATGAAATTTATGGATGAAGAAGTTATCGAGATGACGAAACATGCAAGGCAGAAGAAACGAATGGAGAACATCGAAAGCCAATTATTACATACTGATATTGTGAAAGCGATTAAAGATGGTCAGCTCATGATTGAAGATGAAACGATTGAGTTTAAAGAAATAAGTTTTTATGAGGATCAAATCCGGATGTGCATGCCTGCAACATTTGACGTGATGGAGACTGAATTAATGGATATTAAATATCCTTCCAGTCGTAGGCCCGATTATATTTATACAAGCGAAAGTACGTCCATCAATGTCACGCTGAAAATCATGGAACAACAGGTAAAAGAAGAGGAATTAGAAGACTTCACAGAGGCCATGAGGAACATCCTTCAAAAAACGCAGCCAACTACGAAAATGTTGGATAGCGGCATGAATGAAGTTAACGGTTTACAAATTGGTTACTTTGATTTTATTTCGCCAGCACTAGATAACAAGATTTATAATTTAATGTTTTTATTTATTGTAGGCGAAAATGTGACGATGGGCTCGGTTAATTGTTTGAAAAAAGAGATGAATATTTGGAAACCCATTGCTTACGGCATGATGGAATCTATCTTGGTTGAAAACAAATTATTAGATGGAGAAGGTGTTGTCGAATGAATAAGGAAACAGCCTTAACGTATAAAGATATCATCGTGATGCCCTATAATATTCGCGTCAATCAAATCGAAATTACGCAACAAATGAATGAGCATGCTACATTGCATTTAACGGGCGTGATTCCAGATGAACTCGAAGATTCCTATGTATATATGACCGATGCAGAAACGGCTATTGAAGTATTGCAAATCGGTAGTGGTGGACAAACTATTCCTATTTTTAATGGGCTGGCGTTAGATGTACAAGTGAAATCGGTTTTGGGTACCTATTATTTGGAGGTTAAAGCCGTTTCACATACGTATGTGTTAGATGTGAAGAAGATAAACCAAACCTATCAAAATGCGAGTATGCCCTATAGTGAATTAATAAATGCATGTATTGCCGATCAAAAAGGTGCAGATTTCATGGATTATGCCTCAAAGGGCGCTACTATTGGCCGTTTCACGATGCAATATATAGAGACAGATTGGGAGTTTCTTAAACGTATGGCATCAAGATTCCATACAGGTCTGGTGCCAGATACGGTTCACCCAGCCGCCAAGTTTTACTTCGGTGTACCGTTTCAAGCTGGGGGCACGCAGAAAATGGAGGCAATCAATTATCGAGTTAAAAAGGCGATTGGCAATTTCCTTGTGTCCAGTAAAAATCATCTTGACGGTATTACTGATAGTGACTATATGTACTATGAAGTAGAATCGTTTCAACCATTCAAAATAGGCAATGAAGTTACTTTCCAATCAAAAAAATTATATGTCTATAAAATCTTCTCAACTTTAAAAGATGGCTTGTTCAAGCATATCTACACGTTAACACCTCAGAACGGCTTCAGTGTCCATACTACTTATAATCAAGCTATTATTGGTGCCTCCATTCAAGGGAAAGTAATTGATGTAGCGGGGGATAAAATTCGTATTCATGTCGATTTCGACGAAGGTCAAGATAAAGATACAGCGTATTGGTTTCCGTATTCAACGATCTATGCATCAGAAGATAATACAGGCTGGTACTTCATGCCAGAGCTCTCTGATAACGTTAGAATCTATTTCCCAGGCAATCGTGAGGATGAAGGGATTGCGATTAGTTCCGTATCAAAAGCACCACCACAATCTGGTTCGATGTTAGCAGCGACAAATCCGCCTAGTCCAGGAGGCGGTGGAAGTGCTAGTGGCGGTGGCGGAGGTGGCGGCGGTGGGTCAAGACCTGCACCACCAGAGGATAGTCGCCAAGACCCAGCACGGATGGCTGATCCAGATGTCAAAACGCTCAGAACGAAGCACGGTAAACAAATTCTACTTGCACCGGATCGGATTGTCATATCTGGTGGAGGGTTAATGATTTCGCTTATGGATGATAATGGGATCTCCATCATAAGTGATAAAAATATTACCTTACAAGCAACAGATAAAGTCGCCATCAATGCGAAGCAAATTATGATTAATGCGACCGAGAAAATTGAGATGACTTGTAAAGACAGTTCAATCAAGATGGAAGACAAAATGGAGATCAAAGGAACAGAAGTACGAGCAAATTAGTGAGGATGTGGACGCATGAAACGAGAAGAAGCATTACAGCATTTTATGGATGAATGCGTGTCAGTTCATATTAGCCGATTACAAGAGAAGGTTGATCGACAGTTTCGCCAAGAGAAGGAAATCTTACTAAAACCAATCATTCACTCACTTGAACAGCTGTTTGCAAATATTAGAGATCAGCAAGAACAGGGAAGGTTAGCGCCAGTTGCCTTTATTCATCTATCATTGCTGCGAACATCATTACTAGATAACAAGTGTACGTATTTGCTAGAAGCGTATGGAGAAAAGTGGTACTACGACTGGGGAGAATGCACGGCACAGTATGAAGCGGATTGGCTTAGTGAGGCGATTATAGATTTACACGAAACGCTTGAAAAAGAAAGAAAGCCATATCTCGCTATCCAAGCAGCTGATGTTCGAGGAATCATTCAACAGACTGTGATTCTGTTTCATCAGTATATCATTCAATTGGTACGCTATCTCTTCCGCTATCAACAAGAAACCGTACCCGAAATAGATTTCCAACGAGCAGCGTGTTTGCGATTTCGTGTCGGTGAATATAAAGGATTTAGTGAAGATGTTGCGATGTTCGACGAACGGGAACGGGTGGAACAAAATCTTCTCTCGTGGCTAGGGAAAAACGAGATGGATAAGTCATATACGTTTGAAAATTTCTCAAGCCTACAGTTACAGCAAAAACTTTTCGACCAAATGGACTTTTCTTATGCGAATTTCAATGGCAGTGACTTAGAGGGGGCTTCATTGAAGCAAAGCGTTTGCGTCGGGACTAGTTTTGTAGATTGTAGCTTAGGGAATGTTGATTTTTCCTATGCAGCCATTCAAGATGCTGATTTTCGAAATGCCAATTTAGCAGGCGCTAATTTTACGCATGCACAAGGAAAAACGCTAATGCTTCCTGATGATGAAGTTGCGTGTTACCTTGGCACTGACTTCAGTCATGCAAATTTGGAAAATGCAAAATTTGAGTTTGCGCAGATCGCAGGCGCTAATTTTACAGGTGCTAATTTAAAAGGAGCAACCTTTTTTAAACGCGATCAAGAGAAATATCTATTTAGCCCAGACCAGATAAAAGACATTCATTGGATTCATTAACGTTGAAATCAATAGAAATGATAGTTACAGGAGGAAAAGATGGAGTATTTTATTGTTCGGCAAGATCAAAGCATTACAAATCCAATTATTCCTTTCAAAACAGACCTCGATGATAACTTCGTCTGTTCATCTGTATTCGGGGAAGTAATAGAAAAAGAGAATGCGGTATATCTGGATTATTTAGAGAAGCCTCGAAGAATCGTATCGGATGATTTGAAAGGGTTATTAGTGAAATACGAGGACAACTTAGAATTTATAGCCATTGTCTTTACGGATGTGAAGAAAGGAACACAACGCGTGCATTGGCTTATGGACATTGTAAATAAGAACTGTATTTCCGATGAGACGGCTTATTATCCAGACGGACAAATAAAGGAGCTCGTAATTGACCCTAAGAAAGTGGAACTGGATTGTATTTTTCAAGTCGACGGCAAAAAGGAATCATTCACCATCGTCAATTTAGATGTGGCAGAAAGTATGCTACGACGACCATATCTCGGGATTCAGTTGCAGAAAGTAAAACTAGCAAGTCGATAGATCATTCTAATAAATCATGGTTCATCACCAAAAGTTGTGGATGACATTGTATAAAAGTTGATTGGAGTGGAGACTGGGCGACTCCTTGGGGATTAGCGATAGGGGAACGAAGGCTAAAACCATCACATCCTGTGATAACGCCTTCGTGACCAACATCGTGTTGGCCCGAGACCCTGCAGCGAAGCGGATGTTTTCTGTGCGAAAGCGAAGCGTCAGCAACAAATGTTTTCTGTAGCGACAGCTACAAAGCGCCCAGTTGGAACGGAAATCAACCGCACGTTATGGTGATGATCCAAAATTATACGAAAGGAAGGATATCCAATGGCTCAAGTTGTAGAAAGTTTGGAAACAGAAGGTTCGGAACAAGAGCAATTTAGTTATGTTGTACATGGAGCAATCATTTCATGTGAACATGGTAGCCACCTCAATTATTTAAATTTGCCGCAAGATCATGGCGTTTATATTAAAGAGAAAGCCGTCATGAATGTAGGGGATCGAAACCCTGATAACATCCCAACCTTTGGTGTTTGCCTAAAGTTAGAAAAACCGTGTACACCAACATGCTCTATTGATTGGATGGAAGGAATGGAAAATGTCAATATCGAGGGGAAGCAAGCGTTATTAAGCCGCTGCCATACCCAATGCTCAGCAGGTGGAGGCAAAATCGAAATTATTCATGACGGTCAAGAGGAAGTAGAGATACCGAAACAAGGTTTTTAAAAGACAAGGTTGATTGAAAGGAGGTAAGTAATGAAATCGCTAGAAGAAAAGGAAGTACACATGGTTAGTACGTATGAGGATCTTGTGCTCGAGTGGCCTTATCCACTTATTCATTTAGATAAACTAACTATCAAACATAAGGCCAATGACCATGCGAGGTTGTACTTTACGGGAATGATTGCTGAAGAGCAAGCGCAAAAGTATATTCAGCGGGTCAATCAAACAGATGAAGTTGTTGTGAAATTTGGGCGAGACAGTGCCATTTTGTTCTCAGGAAGAATTGATAATGCGGAGTTGCAGGCATCACAAGGGGTTCACTATGTCTCTGTTGAGGCTGTATCATATACAGCAAATATGGATATTGCGAAGCGCTCACGTTCTTTTCAAGATGCCAATATGACGTATGTGCAGTTAATGAATAACATCGTGAAAGCCTATCCTAATGGGGATTACATCGACCAAGCTTCTAACGGTCAAGCCATTGGTAGTATTGCGATTCAATACTTAGAAACAGATTGGGAATTTATTAAAAGAATGGCCTCCCATTTGCAAGCAGTTGTTTTTCCTGATTTAAAAGGAAAAGGTGCTCGATTCTGGCTTGGTACACCTCAAAGTAGGAAAAGCATAACGATCGACCATCTGCCTTCTATAGTACGAATGGACGTCGATGCGTATCGCTTGATTACTGAAAACGATGGTACTGATGTGAGTGAAGCCGATTATACATTTTGCGAGTTTGAAAGCACGGAACCCCATGAGTTGGGCACGTTGGTGCAATTCAAGGGAAGTTCCTATATCGTAACGGCTAGGGAAACCCATCTTGAAGAGGGTGTGTTGAAGTTTCAATATACTGCCCAACCAGAGAAAAGTATTCGTCAGCGATTGGTACGTAATTTAGATCTCATTGGTGCAGCGTTTACAGGAAAGATTATTGATGTTACGCAAAACACAGTCAAAATTCATTTAGATATAGATAAAAGCCAGGATAATGAAAAAGCACATTGGTTTGCTTATTCAGCAGATGCCAATGGTGTTATGTATTTAATGCCTCAAATAGGTGCACGTGCTCAATTACATTTTCCAAGTGCAGTTGAAGAAGAGGCTATTGTTATCAGCTCAGTGCGTGTTAATCCAGCCACACCAGAGGGTGGACAAAAGCAGGCGAAGAAAATGGCGGACACTACCGTTAAATCATTGGCGACCAATGTTGGGAAAGATGTGACATTAGGTGTTGGTGATATTACCTTTAGTGCAGTAGATGGTGTCTTGGACTTAAAGATGGATGATGGAGATGGCGTAACATTTCAAAGTAACAGTACCATCATGCTAGCAGCGGATGAAATACTCGAAATTAGTGGAATGAAAGAGCTAGCCGTAGAGGCGGAAGAATGGATTGCTATATCCGCGAAGGAACAAAGTCATGTGATTATGGCCGCTGACACACAATTAATTAGTACGCTCATTGAACAAGAAGGTATAGAGAAGCAAAGCCAACCACCGAAGTTAAATGAAGAAGCGATTGAAGCTACGACGAAAGTTGACCTAATTTTCCCACAAAAGGCAGAAGAGAAGAAAGAGAAGAAAGGCTGGTTCAGTAAATTAGTAGATGGCGTAAGTGCAGCATTGGATGTTGCTGGATTTATCCCTGTCATCGGTACATTTGCAGATATTGCGAATGCAGGAATTAGCTTGGCAAGAGGGAATTACATGGATGCAGCCATGAACTTAGCGGGGGCAATCCCAGTAATTGGTGATGCCGCAAAAGTAGCCTATAAAGCCAATAAAGCGAGAAAAATTGTAAAAACTGCGGATAAGATTATGGATGGATCAAAAGCATTACTAAAAGGGATGAAGGCAGCTTATCCGAAAATATCTAAAACGTTAGATGCAGTAAAGGGACTAGCGGAACTAGCTAACAAAGCATCTAAGGCTGTGAAGACGGCCGCAGATAAAGTCATTTCTTCGATGGATGAATTGCTCGCTGTGTCGAAGGCAGTAGACGGAATGAAAGCTATGGCCAAAGCTGGGCTAACGAAATTTAATCATGGAGTATTAAAGAAATTTAATTGTACACAAGGGTTAAGTAAAAAATTCTGTAAAAGAGGTTTTGAGCCCGTTGATTTAATCACAGGGCGTATGATTTATGAAGGCGTCGACTTTGAACTACCTGGACCTATCCCCCTTTCATGGGAACGCGCTTGGTACAGTGATAGTAGCCGGATTGGCTTGTCAGGTCATGGTATGCACTTTACATACGATCTAGCCTTAGAGATTTTTGAAGAAGATGACCTGATTGGGATTGTTGTGACGGATGGTCGCGCAGTTGGGTTTCCAATTTTACCAATAAACTTGCCTTATTTTAACAAACGAGAAAGAATGACCTTAACAAATACAGGCGAGGAGTATCATTTGTTTGAGCATGATACACGATTGATTTATGTATTTGAACAAACAACAGAAACAAAATACCGATTAAAAGAAGTAAGAAATGAGCAAGACCATCATATTCAATTTGCGTATAATCTTAAAGGTTTCTTATCCCAAGTAACCGACAGTGTTGGAAGAGTGCTCGATGTTACGACCAATGAGTTAGGCAGAATGACAGAAGTTGCCTTACGTAACCAGATGAGTCGTGAAGTCTTAGTTCGTTATGTTTACAATGATGGACAAGATTTAATCGAAATACAAGATGCGTTAGGGCAAAGTACACATATCAAATATGTTAATCACTTAATGATGCAAAAAACGGATCGCAATAAAAATAGCTTCTTCTGGCGCTATGATGGGCCAACTACAGGTGCACGAGTCATCAAAACATGGGGAGATGGCAATGTCCTTGCAGGGGAGCTTTCCTATCACGAAGGCTATAATGAAATTACGAATAGCTTGGGCGATAAAAGTTATTATTATTTCAACGAAGATAACCTCTGTACGAAAATTGTTCATCCAGATGGTAGCGAAGTAAGCTACGAATATAATGAAGACTTTGAATTACTCCAAGAAGTAGATGAAGATGATCGTGTCACGGCATATAGCTATGATGAGTGGGAAAATCCAGTGACGATTACTCTTGCAGATGGCAGTACCTTATCGGCTCAATATGATGAAAAAGATAGACTGATTCAAGCAGTTAACGCAGAGGGTGGCAGTCGTCAGTGGATTTATAATAAGGATGGTACATTGCAGGCAAATATTTTAGAAGATGGCACAAAGACTGAATTTTCCTATAATGAGAAATCTTTGATCGAAACGGTGACAAATGCGCAAGGCCATATGGTAAGCTTAGCTTATGATGCTGATTTGAACCTGAATCAAGTGACATTGCCAGACGGGACGAGTTCGACCTGGACATATGACCATCGTGGTAACTGCACAACAACGACCAATCCGCTAGGAGCCACAGAGAAATTCCGTTATGATAACTTGAATCGCCTTGTACGGGCAAATCTATCAGATGGTAACGACGTTCAATTAAAGTACAATGCCTATGACGATGTTGTTTTTGCGAAAGATAACCATACGCAAGTAGCCTTTGATTACACCATTCTCGGCAGCTTGGTGTCTCGAGAACAAGTTGGAAAGAAAGTTAAATTCACCTATGACACAGAAGAACAGTTAACCGCTGTCATCAATGAAAAAGGCGAAGCGTATCAGTTTGAACGTGATACGAAAGGCAATATCATCAAAGAAATCGGCTTTGATGAGATGGAAAGAACGTATGAGCGAAGTCTGGCAGGATTAGTTCAGAGAATTCAACGTCCAGGTAATCGTTGGACAGCGTACCAGCATGATGGTCTAGGGAATATTATTCGAGCTGATTATTATGATGACACATGGGAAACGTTTGGCTATGACAAAAATGGTTCGTTAATTGAAACTGAGAATGAGGATGTGGCCGTAAAGTTAGAGCTAGACCCAACTGGACAAGTGATCAAGGAGTGGCAAAATGACCATTGGATTGCGAGTAACTACGATGAATTAGGCAATCGTTCACAAATTACGAGTAGCTTAGGTGCAAAAATCGAGGTCGCTCGTAATGAAATGGGGAATGTGTCACAAATCACGGCTTCTCGCTCAGAGCAAGAAAATTGGACAGCGTCAATGCAGTACAATGAACTTGGACAGGAGATTGAAAGAATCTTACCAGGGGATGTCATTAGCAAATGGCAGTATGACGTAACAGGTAAACCGACACACCATCGAATAAATAGTCAAAACCGCGACACACGAAGACGCGTATATAATTGGGACGTCAATCATCGATTACGAAGCACGGTAAACGAGTTAACAGGTGTTAAGGTTTCCTATGGTTACGATGAATTCAGTAACCTCGTTTGGTCCAATCAAGGCGGTCAATTTGACTTCTTACACCGCAATGTCGACGATGTCGGGAATTTGTATGAAACGAAAGAAAAGACAGATCGTGTTTATGGTGTTGGAAGTAGATTGCTTGAAACGAGCGAGGCAACATTCACTTACGATGTGGAAGGAAATCTGGTTCAGAAAGTCGAAAAGAATGGTGATACGTGGAAGTACGATTACTATGGCAATGGCATGATGTCGAAGGTCATCAAACCAGACAAGACAGAAGTTACTTTCAAGTATGACGCGCTAGGTAGACGAATAGAGAAGTGTTCAAACGAAAAGATAATGAAATTCGTATGGGATGGGAATACTATCCTACATGAGTATTTCTCAGAAAATGATTCAGCTGAACTAGAAAATGATAATCTAGTCACATGGGTATTTAACGATGGGTTTGTACCTTCAGCTAAAATCACAAGTGAAGGTAATTACAGTATTATTAGTGACTATTTAGGAACGCCTGTTGAAGCCTATGATGAAGAAGGTAATAAGGTTTGGTCAGCAGTGCTTGATATTTATGGACGAGTGCAAGAATTCACAGGTGAGAAAGATTTTATTCCATTCCGTTATCAAGGGCAGTATGAAGATGAAGAAATAGGATTGTATTATAACCGATTCCGTTACTATGACCCAGAGCAAGGGAATTATACTCAAATAGACCCGATTGGGCTTGTTGGAGATAACCCAACATTATAT
Organism: Lysinibacillus sp. RC46; assembly: GCF_041262385.1. Taxonomy (NCBI): domain Bacteria; kingdom Bacillati; phylum Bacillota; class Bacilli; order Caryophanales; family Bacillaceae; genus Lysinibacillus; species Lysinibacillus sp. RC46. The sequence continues at coordinate 20,699 of NZ_JBGCCF010000016.1, forward strand.
GGATATGTAAGTGATACGCATACAAAGATAGATCCATTTGGATTGGATTCAGCACCTACTTTACCAAATAGAATTATTGCTTCGCTTAAAAATACAAGTATTGTCCATTATTATAACGATTTAGCTAGGGAACATGCAGATCCTATTCATTTCCACATAGAAGAAAATGGAAGGTCGATTGGAAAAATAAAAGCAGATGGAACTGTATTAGATGGAAAGTTAAATAAAAATGCAACTGAATTAATAAAAGATAAATCTGTAATTAGTAAAATGCGTAAATCAGAAAAAAGAATAGCTAATTATATAAGAAAAGTTGGAGGTGCTATGGTAGGCGGACGTCCATTTAAATCAGGAGCACGGGGTTCAAAAGGGAGATGCTTATAAAATGAAAGAAAAAACAGATATTCTAAGTATAATAATTTACTATTATAGAGATGAAGAAAGAATGAAAAATCTTTGGTTAAATAAAAAAGAGTTTTCAAAAACACTCTCTCTAGTCATGGAAGTTGAGTATGATACCCCATCAAAAACGATGATACAAAGTTGTGCTGAGTATTTTATAAACTTTACTAGTGTTTTTTTAATAAAAAAAAGCTCTGATTTTATAAACTTATTTTCTGAGATAAATGACATTAATAAACGTATTTCGTTTATGAGAAAATTTTTTATAAATGATCTTGTTTCTGATAAGATTATTTTCAGTTTTTTAAATGATATAGAAATGATAAAAAGTGTAGGTCCTTACAGAGAATGGATAGAATTACCTATTATTATAAGGGCAAGGAAAATTATCACAACATCTAACGATAATGAAGTATCTGTAGATAAAATTATTCCATTAGATTTAGATTTAGATAATAGTTTTCAAGAATATTTATTATCTTGGGCTTTTGAAGAAAAAAAGTTATCTAAAGAAGGTAAAGAATATTTTAGAAAAAACTTTGAAAAAAAGTATAAACAATTATGTTTTATTATGGAACATAATTATCCAGATATAAAATAAGAATGCTTTAGACTAATGACTTCCTTGGTCAACACTTTTCCAACCACTTGCATAGTCTCGAACAAGTTATCTATATAATACTTTAAATCCCCATCTACATAAGGATGGGGATTATTTGGTTCTTACTTTGCAAATGGCAGTATGACGTTACAGGTAGACCAACACACCACAGAATAAGTAGTCAAAACCGCGAAACACGAAGACGCGTGTATAATTGGGACGCCAATCATCGCTTACGAAGCATGGTAAACGAGTTAACAGGTGTAAAAGTTACCTATGGTTACGATGAATTCAGTAACCTCGTTTGGTCCAATCAAGGCGGTCAATTTGACTTCTTACAACGTAGTGTCGATGATATTGGTAATTTGTATGAAACGAAAGAAAAGACAGATCGTGTCTACGGCGCCGGTGGCAGATTACTTGAAACGAGAGAGGCAACATTCTCTTATGATGATGAAGGGAATCTGATTCAGAAAGTTGAGAAGAATGGTGATACGTGGAAGTACGAGTACTATGGCAATGGCATGATGTCGAAGGTCATCAAACCAGACAACACAGAAGTTACTTTCAAGTATGACTCGCTAGGTAGACGAATAGAGAAAAGTTCTGACGAAAAAACAATGAGTTTCGTGTGGGATGGGAATACTATTCTACATGAGTATTTCTCGTAGGATAATTCAGATAAATTTGAAAATCTAGAGGTGGATTCTTCACAGAACAAGTCTGAAATACCTGACAATCTAGTAACATGGGTGTTTAATGATGGGTTCATTCCTTCTGCTAAAATTACGAATGAAGGTAACTACAGTATTATTAGTGACTATCTAGGAACGCCTGTAGAAGCCTATGATAAAGAAGGTAAAAAGATTTGGTCGGCTGAGCTTGATATTTATGGACGAGTGATGGAGTTCACGGGTGAGCAGGATTTCATTCCGTTTAGGTATCAGGGGCAGTATGAGGACATAGAAATCGGATTAAATTACAATAGATTCCGATACTACTCGCCAGGTGAGGGGATATATTTACAACAAGATCCTATTGGGCTTGCAGGGAATAATCCTACTTTATATGGGTATGTGAAAGACACAAATACTTGGATAGATCCTTTTGGTTTGAAAGGTAAGCTATCTAAAAGTGAACAAGCACGAAATTTCGCAGCATACAAAAAGACCCGGGGTGGAACAGAGACTTTGGCAATGATTGGAGACCAAAGAATTAGTACAGAGTATCATCACATGTTTATTACACAGCGTATACAAAGGAGATATAATTTGCCGGATTGGCTAGTAAATAACAGATTAATGTGTGGAAATTGAATACTATACAACATTCTATAATTGATAGATATAGATTTAAATTTCTAAAAAAATGGATTAAACCAGATGTTGGATGGTTTGAAAAATATAACTGGTTTACTAAGTTCCCATCAAAGAAATGTAGGTAAATTATAAGAACGAGTTAGGAGTGATTAAATTGTTTGGTTTTTTTCGTAAAAAAAAATCTTTTGAAATTGAAGTTGACTGGTTTAATAAAAGGCTGATAGCAGTTTTAGAAAAACTACCAAGTAAATATTCAATTTATTTAAAACAAATAAAGGAAGGAATTTTACAAGGCATTTTTCCGGTAACTGGATATTTAGATAATTATATTGGAGTTTCATTTCATAGAGAAGTTGTGAAAAAATATGAAAAAAAAGGTGAAAAAAGTTTTTCTATTACAGGTGTTAAAATATTTAATAAAAATATGAGCAAAGATGTAAATCTTGAGATTTTTTTTAACAACGGAGTAATTGCAGGCGTCTCCTCTGATGTTGAATTAATCCAATTTGATTTAGACCTAAGTAAAATAAATATTGACTTTGTTAAAGTAAAAGAAAAAGAAATAGAAGGAACCATAAAAAGGAAATTGTTATCTTGGGGAATTCGAAACTTTAATGAGAGTGAAGTATTTGAGGTTAAAGTAGAAGACCGTAGAATGTTACACTTAAGGGATTTATCTGATGGTGATTTCTTGGCTATTGAAGATGGTGATTTCTATATAATCAGTATTTCTCTTAAAGAAGTATTAAAGATTTCATCAGCACATTATGAAAATGTTAAGATGAATTTATTTGATTTATCAGAGGACGATATATACTCATATATTCAAGAATAAGAAATTTATAACATGAGTTATTTGCTTAGATCAGCATTGCCAGCAAAAGATGCAGAATAAAGCTATTTATAAAGATTCCAAAACATGTGTAAAGAGGAGTAATAGTTCTTTCTTTACATATGTTTTCCTGTTTAGAAGTGGAACTGTTTCTTCAGTGTGCTTACTCCTTGCTCTATGATGAATTAGGCAATTGTTCAAAGATTACGAGTAGCTTAGGTGCAAAAATCGATGTCGCTCGTAATGAAATGGGGAATGTGTCACAAATCACGGCTTCTCGTTTAGAGCAGGAAAATTGGACAGCATCAATGCAGTACAATGAACTCGGTCAAGAGATTGAGATAATCTTACCGGGAGATGTCATTAGCAAATGGCAGTATGATGTAGCAGGTAGACCAACACATCATCGAATAAGTAGCCAAAACCGCGATACAAGAAGACGCGCGTATAATTGGGACGTCAACCATCGATTACGAAGCATGGTCAACGAGTTAACAGGTGTAAAAGTTACCTATGGTTACGATGAATTCAGTAACCTCGTTTGGTCCAATCAAGGCGGTCAATTTGACTTCTTACACAGCAATGTCGATGATATCGGGAATTTGTATGAAACGAAAGAAAAGACAGATCGTGTCTATGGTGCCGGAAGTCGATTGCTTGATACGAGCGAGGCAACATTCTCTTATGATGAAGAAGGTAATCTCGTTCAGAAAGTTGAGAAGAACGGTGATACGTGGAAGTACGAATATAACGGAAATGGGATGATGTCGAAGGTCGTCAAACCAGACAACACAGAAGTTACTTTCAAGTATGACTCGCTAGGTAGACGAATAGAGAAGTGTTCTGACGAGAAAACAATGAGTTTCGTATGGGATGGAAATACTATACTACATGAGTATTTCTCGGAGGAAGATTCATGTGAAGTTGAAAACCTAGGGGAGTGTTCTTCACAGAGTAAATCTGAAATACCAGTCAATTTAGTAACATGGGTGTTTAATGATGGTTTCGTACCTTCAGCTAAAATCACGAATGAAAGTAATTACAGTATCATTAGTGACTATCTAGGAACGCCTGTTGAAGCCTATGATGATGAAGGTAATAGGGTTTGGTCAGGAAAACCAGCTGTAAAGTCTTCTAATACAGAACGGCTTCTCGATAAAGCGCTTTGAAAAAGAACGATGATCGGTCCTTGACTTGGCACGCTTCGGAACACCCAATTATAGGCGTTCGATTGACCGGATTTTCCGTCTGAACGTTTGATTATTTGCGCATAGGTTTCATCTACATGCAGAACAGATTTTGCTGTTAATGTCTGCTTCATCTGTTCATATACCGGTAGAAGCCAATCTTCAGCTGCACGGATCACCCAGTTTGATAAGTTCTTATCATTCGTAAGCAGGCCATATCGTTCCCACTCCTTTACCTGACGGTAAAGAGGCAAGTATTGGATGAACTTATCATAGATAAGTTTTGCTAGAACGGTAGGTCCCGCGATGCTTCGCTGAATGGCAGCTTGTGGGGCTTTCCCACGTTTCATTTGTGCTTTTTGTGTGGCATCCATTTTGCAGTGCTTGCACTCGTAGGCATGTTCAATATGCTGAATGCGCATCATTTTTGCCGGAATGAATTTTGCTTCTTCACGCGCAATAGTTGTACCGGCTTCGGTCATTGGGCCAAGGCAACAGTCGCATTGTGTATTGATGGGATGATGGTGAATTTCTTCTATTTCAATCCCATCATGAAAAGAATCATTCCGTTTTTTCTTATGTAGTTTACGGACAACGGTATAGGTAACAGTTGGCGTGCTTTGTTCTTCTGTGTGCTCAGATTCGTTAAAAGATGGATCGTCATCGAATAAAGAGCCTTGCCCGTCTGGTGCTTGATACTTTGATTTTTCTGATTTAGAGCCGTATAAAGCTTTTGTTAATTGGCGAACTTGTTCTGTTAGCACTTCAATTTGTTTCGATAAATCTTTGTTTTGGTTTTTCATATACGCAAGTTGTTCTTCAAGAAGTTGAATCACTTTTTCGTTAGAAGTGCTCATCAAATCATTCACCACATTTCGTTCAATATAAGTTATGGTTGATTATACCATTATAGAAAGTAAATTTAAAAGACACCTTTTGCAGATTTCGCAATTGCCTTTGGCTGCTGAAGAGATAAACCTTCTAAAAGCCAGCGAAGTTCCTTTTGTGAAAGGTTTCGTACTTCCTTTTCATCTTTTGGCCATTGCAGTTTGCCATTATCTAATCGTTTATAAAGTATGGCGAAGCCATCTCCATCAAAATACAAACATTTATATCGGTCTTTACTCGTTCCAGAAAATAAGAAGATGGAATCACTATATGGATCAAGTTTAAAAGCATCCTGAATGAGTGTTGCGAGACCGTCAATACCTTTACGCATATCGGTCTTACCGCAAATAATGTAGATGTTCTGCACGCTCGTAAAATCTTGCTTCATTGATTATTCAACTCCTTCAGAATCGTTTGGATGATGCGCTCATCTACGCCATTAAAGAAGGAAATTTCAGCACTAGTTGTTTTAATGATGCAGCTCGGCTCAGGAGAATTTTGTAGTGAAGTTGTTGATGATGAGTTGTCAGTGATCGGATCTAGTGTCACAGGGACAATTGTTAGTTTGGTAGTTGACATAAAGAAGCACCTCCTCTAATTTTTGATACATTTATCGTACCGGAGGTGACTGTTTGTTTATATGCGTTATTTGATTACGGGCTTACAATTGAAAAGAGTTCAAACGAAAAAAGAACGAAATTCGTTTGGGATGGGAATACTATCCTACATGAGTATTTCTCGAAGGGAGATTCAGATGAATTAAAAGAGGAGTGTTCTTCACGGAACAACTCAGAAATACCAGACAATTTAGTTACATGGGTGTTTAATGATGGGTTCGTACCTTCAGCTAAAATCACGAATGAAGGTAATTACAGCATTATTAGTGACTATCTAGGAACGCCTTTTGAAGCCTATGACGAACATGGAAAGCAAATTTGGTCAGCTGAGCTTGATATTTATGGACGAGTGGTGGAGTTTACTGGTGAGCAGGATTTCGTTCCGTTTAGGTATCAGGGGCAGTATGAGGACATGGAGATCGGATTATATTACAACAGATTCCGATACTACGACCCAGAACAAGGGAATTATACTCAAATTGACCCGATTGGACTTGCTGATGGAAATCCAACATTATATGCATACGTTTTTGATCCGAATATTTGGATAGATCCATTTGGACTAAATGTAAGTACAGGTGCTGGGAGAACACATATTACTTATGAAGGTATAAGAAATGGCAAAAGCTATACAGGTTATGCAAGTATACCAGGAACAGGAAAAACTGCGCAAGAAGTTCTGGATTATCGTTATCCCGGAGGATATGATCCTGCAAATCCGAAAGTACCGGATTACCAACCTAAAGTTGTATATCGAGGCGATGATATTAACGGTAAAAACACCGCTCGTGGACTGGAACAATATGGATTCGAGGAAAACGTTAAAAAATATGGAAGAGATCAAGTTGATAATAAGCAAAATCCTGTAGGGAAAAATAATCTTAAAAGAGACAAGTATAAAGAAGCGGCAGATGCGGAATTGAAAAAACGAGCGAATATTTCAGTTTGCAAAAAAAGGTAAGAAAGGGTGTTGATATGTTAAAAAGGTTTAGCTGGAAGAAAAACGATATTCATTCAATACAATTAAAAGAAGATTTATACATCATTGCTCAATTATTAGAAAACCCATATGTTGCTTTTTTTAATATCACGAGTGAAAGTAATAATTTTAATGAGAAGCCGTTTGACTTAAATAATTTGAAACCATTTGGAGTATGTATGGTTTTAAAAGGTTTTTTTAAAACATCATCGATGGGAAAGGTAGCAAAAAATATTAGTCCTAATTTGAAAGTTCCAATCCCAGAGCTTTTCATTAGTAGTGACAGAGCACAGTGGGGGAATCGGTCTGATTATAGCGATAACCAACTGATTTATAACTTGGTGAAAATAGATCCAAAAATTGGTGATCAAGGTATTATGGGTAATGAGATTATTCATTATAACATTGATAGAAACGATTCAAACATTTTAAATGACTATGAATTTGTTGGATTTAATACTGGATACCAACTACTACGTCGATTAATTATATCGATAGATAATAATAAGTGGATTGATCCATTAAAGGAGCAACAGTTGATTGGTGAAGATAAGTATCCATTGAAAACTGTTGAAGAAATGTGGCAAGCTGGAGTTCCGAAGTTTGGAGTAGAGGCTAAAAATGAGAACCAACAAAGAGAACAAGGAACTAAAATTAATTATTTAATTAATATGTATAACGATCCATTTTATCCAGAATTTTTAGTAGATAAAGTAAAGGAATGTGTTCTGCAAGTTGTTCGATTTATAGAAAAAGGGGAACATGAAGTAGATAAGATTCAAAGTAAACTTGATGAAATGACAATGGCTATTAACGGTTTGGTAGGTGAGTTTGAACAAAATAATAGTGAAATAGAGACTGTTGCAAGAGATTCTATTGCTAATACAGTAGAATCGATTTTACAATATTTTAAGATAGGTATTGATGTTGAGGATGCCCTTAGGGAAAGAGATTGGTAGTAGCTAATTTGCACACGAAACTTTCTTTTATTTCGATATGAAAACAATATGCATATGTAAAAACAGAACTGTTAAAGACTATTCAGAATACTTACCAATTTGATGAGCCAGTCTAGTTACTTATATCCCGAAACACATGTGATAAAAGTAATCGTTAATGCGCATATTTATAAATCCAATCCTACAAGCTCTAGAATATCTTCTCTTTACCATGTTTATGAGGAAAATGGTTTAGGTTACTATATTTCAGTTGCACCACCCAATAATTGGTATGTTAGAGTTGGTGAGTTGCAAAATAATAGAATAAAAAAATATCAATGTTTACTACAAGTTGGTATAAACAACCGGATTCCAGTATTTACTATGATAACAGTTCCATTTTATCGAAAATATTGATTGTAAGTTTTGATACCTTTCGATGCACAAAGAGGTTCCACGCTAACATTTTTCTTTTCTTTAGATAAAAAAGTTCGGTATTTTTTCTTGAATAAAAGGAAAAATTAATGAAAGTATCTAGACTTGCAACAAGTCTTTAAGTTCTTCAAAATGATTTGAAGCTTAATTTAAAAAGGGCAATAAATCCAGTTAAAAGGATTTTATTGCCCTTTTGTTCTTTCGTAATAATACCTAAATGTTGATTTATATCCATCTAAAGCTTAGCCTATGATGCTGATCTGAACTTAAGTCAAATGACATTGCCAGACGGGACAAGTTCGACATGGGCATATGACCGTAGTGGTAACTGCACAACAACGACCAATCCGCTAGGGGCTACTGAGAAGTTCCGATATGATAACTTGAATCGTCTTGTACGTGCAAATCTATCAGATGGTAACGACGTTCAATTAAAGTACAATGCATATGACGATGTCGTTTTTGCAAAAGATAACCATACGCAAGTAGCCTTTGATTACACCATTCTTGGCAGTTTAATATCCCGAGAACAAGGTGGGAAGAAAGTCAAATTCACCTATGATACAGAGGAGCAGTTAAACACTGTCATCAATGAAAAAGGCGAAGCGTACCAGTTTGAACGCGATACGAAAGGCAATATCATCAAGGAAATCGGCTTTGATGAGATAGAAAGAACGTATGAGCGAAGTCTGGCTGGATTGGTTCAGAGAATTCAACGTCCAGGTGATCGTTTTACAGCGTATCAGCATGATAATCTAGGAAATGTCATTCGAGTTGATTATTATGATGACACATGGGAAACGTTTGGTTATGACAAAAATGGTTCGTTAATTGAGACTGAAAATGAGCATGTGATTATAAAGCTGGAACGCGACTCATCTGGGCAAGTAATCAAGGAGTGGCAAAATGACCATTGGATTGCGAGTAGCTATGACGAATTAGGAAACCGTTCACAGATTACGAGTAGCCTGGGTGCAAAAATCGATGTCGCTCGTAATGAGATGGGAAATGTGTCACAAATCACAGCCTCTCGCTCAGAGCAAGCACATTGGACAGCGTCAATGCAGTACAATGAACTCGGTCAAGAGATTGAGCGGATCTTACCAGGAGATGTCATCAACAAGTGGCAGTATGATGTAGCTGGTAGACCAACGCACCATCGAATAAGTAGCCAAAATCGAGATACACGAAGACGCGTGTATAATTGGGACGTCAATCATCGATTACGAAGCATGGTCAACGAGTTAACGGGTGTAAAAGTTACCTATGGCTACGATGAATTCAGTAACCTCGTCTGGTCCAATCAAGGCGGTCAATTTGACTTCTTACACCGAAGTGTCGATGATGTCGGGAATTTGTATGAAACGAAAGAAAAGACAGATCGTGTTTATGGTACCGGAAGCAGATTACTTGAAACGAAAGAGGCAACCTTCTCTTATGATGATGAAGGTAATCTGATTGAGAAAGTTGAGAAGAATGGTGATACTTGGAAGTACGAGTACTATGGTAATGGCATGATGTCGAAGGTCATCAAGCCTAACAACACAGAAGTTACTTTCAAGTATGACTCGCTAGGTAGACGAATAGAGAAGAGTTCCGACGAAAAGATAATGAAATTTGTATGGGATGGGAATATTATTCTGCATGAGTATTTCTCGCAGAATGATTCAGATAAATTTGAAGATCTAGAGGAATATTCTTCACTGAAAAAGTCTGAAATACCTGATAATCTAGTCACATGGGTGTTTAATGATGGGTTTGTACCTTCAGCTAAAATCACGAATGATGGTAACTACAGTATTATTTGTGACTATCTAGGAACGCCTGTAGAAGCCTATGATGAAGAAGGTAATTCGGTTTGGTCGGCTGAGCTTGATATTTATGGACGAGTGATGGAGTTCACGGGTGAGCAGGATTTCATTCCGTTTAGGTATCAGGGACAGTATGAGGACATGGAGATCGGATTATATTACAACAGATTCCGATACTACTCTCCAAGTGAGGGAATGTATTTACAACAAGATCCTATTGGGCTTGCTGGTGGGAATCCGACTTTGTATGGATATGTAAGTAATCCAAATATTCAATTCGATCCTCTTGGTTTATTTACGGCGGGTCAAGTAATGAATTTTGGTAATAAAAATTTAGGTGATTGGGGAGAAAAAATCACTTCTAAATACCTAAGTAGCAACGGATTTAATGTTTTAGGCTCGGTACAAAATAAATCAAACCAAGGCTTTGATCTAGTTGCAATAGATCGTGCAACAGGTGAACTCAATGTTATAGAAGTCAAATCAAGTAGAAGAGGTTATAGTTCTAAATCAAATATGCCTACATGGACAAAAAATAATATTCAAAAAATAATAAAAAATGAAAACGGACACTGGGGTAATATGCCGAAGTATCAAAATGATTTAATGAGACAACTTAGAAATGCACAAACTCAAGGTACTTTAAAATATAAATTGGTACAAATAAATGTTGATAAAAGGAGAATTAAGATTAAGTGCAAATAAAACCGCAATTTAAACATAATCTGATTAAAAAAGCACTGAAGAGATATAGATATGATGAGGTTATTAATCAGTGTGATACTAAAGAAAATTTCTATGAAGACTATTCCTTTTTCTCTGAAAAAAGGAATTTGAAGAAAAATACTAATGTTGTTTATGAAACTTTATCTGGAACGCCTAATTGTAACCATATTGCTGCTAAAAATCTTCTTTTTCAAGGTAATGATGAATGCTGGAAATTCTTTGAACGTACTGCACAATTCGATGCTTACTCATATACAGGTGCTAGTTTTCCTTTAATTGATCCAATTGCACCAATATTAAATTATGCGTTGTATGTGGAAAGAATAGATTTAATAGAACTACTATTAACAAAAGCTGCTGCTGATTTAGTAAGAGATGAGTATAAGAATAATAAGGAATACATTAAGCAAAAGGTATACCCAAGTACGTATTTGATACATTACTTAATTGAGAAACTAGGGATACCGAATCCTATAAAAGATAAGGTCATGCAATACGGTGATGGATTAGGTATCTATGAGCGAATTGTAGCTGAGTGGGATCATTCATTCAATGAAATTGAGGATGAGTATTGGGATAGCTTATGTGAGTATCATTTAAATGGAATCGGTGTTACGGGAACTAAATGGAAAGATGAGGAGTTTCTATATTTTGGTCTTGTACCTATGGAACTAATTAATCTATTTAAAGTGAGACAAAAGTTAGGATTAGGTGTCCCTGTAATTAAACATGAGCTGTTTTCAACGCCTATGGCTGTCTATCCCATGATTCCTACTGGTTATAGTTCAGAGCTAGACGTAAAGTTTCAACTTGTTGAGAGAACTAAGAAAGAGGCAAAGATATATACATTTGAAGAAATAGCGGAGCAATTAAAAAAAGAGCATGGGGAAAATGCTGATCTATTTTACTAAACTTCTCAACTGCGTTCTATAGAGTAGTCAGTGTAATAAAAAGGAAGTGCCTTACTGCGGCAATCAGATGACTTGTAAACATTATATACGGCATGATGAAGCACAAAAACAGCCTATGAATTACCGATAATAAAGAGGGAGAAGTAGTTTAAATATGGTTTAAGTTGATTATTTTTTATTAAGGGATTTTAAAATTACAACATTGGGTACGGGTGATCGTTGCAGGTTATTCCCAAGCGTTGATGATTTATTAGATGTTGCAAAAATTAAAATCACCTAGTCAGAGGGCTACTTTGAATCAACGGGAAAGAACATACACACATATAACCTAAATGGATTTAAAAGGAGCACAGAGGGACTTAGTTGGTGACCCTATTCCAAAACCGGAGGCTATTATGATCATGCTCAAGAAGTTTCTGACGCATATTAAGGTTTTGTTGATTTTGAATCGAAGTTGGGAAGGGATGGTTAAAAATCCTAATTTAGATAATGAATTTCGACATCTAAGTTGAATGAGGTAAACGCTTCGATGAAAAAAATTGAAGATATGTTTGCCCCCATGTTGGAGTGTATCCACCTAAATAGTGATTGGAGTAATGTATATGATTAATAGAAAAATGACATTAAAAGGGTTTTTGACTAATGAAGAATATGAAGGTGTAGTACAAAATGCAACTCAATATTCGGATATGTCACTTCCTGTATGGTACTTAGAAATTACTGGGAAACGTCTGTGTGAGTTATCAAACTTTGATTTGATTCGTTGTATTAGACAAGATGTTTTTATTGATTTAGCAACGTTTGAAATTATTGAAAGGATTGATGAACAGAACACACCTTTCTATGCTGATATTGATTCAATGGAATTGATGGAAAAATTGTCATCCATTAGTTCGAAAATGCTCTCAGCACATAAGAGTAAATTAGATAGAATGATTGTAAATGTTGAAGAGAACAACTTAATAGATTTAGCGGATGTTTGGATGTTCGATGAACAGAAGGGAACGTATCAGGGCTATATCAATATAATAAAAAATAAAATTAAATAATATTTTGGTGGGACACCCTAGTGCCGAATGAATCTATCATTCAATCAATAACACATATAACCCATGTAATACCTGTCAAGTTTGGTGCAGTAATTAATTGGAAATCAGGACAAGCTAGAACAAGGAAAATTCTATAATCAAATGATTGTAAAATATAAAAATGGTGTGTTTACATAGCTGGATGACGGGGCTAAATAAAAAAGGAGTTAAAGAAAAATGAGAGAAGAACTGATGAAAAGAATAGAATGTTTTCTTGAAAATCATCCTGAATTAAAAGGAATACCTGCCACGCTTAAAGAGATTGCGAAAGCAGAGGAAGAACTTCAAATAAAGCTAGATGATGATTATAAAGAATTTATTAAGCGATTTGGAGGCAGTTATGCAGGAATAGCAATTCATGCCTTTTCTAATGGTTCATCCATAGGTAATGAAACTATTATTAATTTGACGAATTGGTGCAGAGAATCATTTGAAGGAGATGAGTTTTCTCCTGAAATTAACAAAAGCTTAATTTTTTCTGATGATGGTTCAGGTAATCCAATAGCAATAAATGCTAATGGTGAAGTCGTAATATACTACCACGACTCAGGAGATAAAGAAGTATTATCGAAATCTTTTGGAAATTTCGTTGAGGAGAATTTTGCTGAATGGTAATTTATGAATTACTCCCAAGCAGTTAAATTAAATTTCGGATAACTTTATCCACTAATGAAATAGCCAGTTAATAATTATCCAAAAACATATGTATGAAGCTGTTAAAAGCCTACCTTACATGAGTTTACTTGCCTGCTGATACTTCTGGAAAACATAATTTAAGGTGTGGTTAATATGAAGAATATAAAATTGATTGACTTAAAAGAAAATATAGAACGCGGAGCAATACTAAGATGTAAGGGGAAATATCCCTATGAAGATTATGTAGATTTTATGGTTGTTGAGCAACAAAAACAGTACTCATTATTAGTTGCATCTGGATATAAAGCTGGCTTAACTTTTGTACATTTACCTCAAGAGTCAATTCCAAAAGATAATGAGGGATATGCAATAGATATTAAGTGGCTGAAATTAAATTGGAATAAGTGGGGATACATTGACTGTCCAATTGATGAAGTACACATTATATACAAAGACTCCCCTAACCATTTTTATGATATTTAAAAACCACATTAATCGCAAGATGTTTGTAGTCTTCATGGTTGGTGCTAGCATTTACATTTGTAGTTATTACGTATGGTTTTAAAAAAGAGCCATATGGATTATAGGGTACATAAAGATGATCCCGTTCATCGAGCAAATAAAATGGCAAAAGGAGCAAAAGAGGCTTTAGTGGAAGGAGGAATACCTAACAGTGCTATTACCTGTACGGGTTGAATTTTATGAAAGATAGTTTAAAGCAGTTTCTTGAATATGATGATTCTGATGAGGAGTTAGCATATTACATTAGAATGAATGCAGAGTGAAATGAAGAATCATTTATAAAAATGCAACAGTTGGTTAGGAAAGTTATAGAGGACTATTCAGATGATGATTATTATAATAAAACCTTTGTATATTATTGCGTGGAAATTATTAGAATAATAATAGGTACGATTTCACGTGAAGAATTCTGTAATACGTGGCCTGAGTGTTTTACACAAGAAAGTTATAAAGATTTTATAGCAGAGAGAATTGAGCAATTAAAGTTACTTCAGAAAGATTTATTTTATTAGGATGTTGTAGTAAAAGTAATGCCCCCCTGTATTAAAGGAATCAGCAATTGATTATAAACTATTTAAGATATTGCCGACCTGGAATAGGGAAACGTAGACTGAAATTATAGCGAAAGAAGTTTTGTTTCGGGTGAGGCGTTGTAGGAATTTTTCTGTTCGATCCTAAGAAGATTCGAACATTTACCCTGGGTGTTTAAATTAGCTGCAAATATTTATGTTGATGTTTGAAAACTAAAATAGCGTATCTTTTTTGATGTTGCAGCTTTAAATGTTCGTGAACCTAGATTAGGGATTTTATTATTGAATTTAGATATTCTGAAAGAGGTGGACATTAGTGGAGGAAAAGATTGAAAGCTTATTATACTACAAATGCGATAATATTGATTTTGCAAAAGGTAACGGACAATTATTTACAGAATTTGAGAATGGAGTTGCAACTAGGCAGATCAATATAATCAATAACGATATGTATATTTCTTCATCGTTGAACGATTGGAACGAAAATATTGGATTTTTATTGTACGATGGACATATCGATAGTTTAGACTTAAGTGATAGTATACCTATTACTAGATTAGAATTTGAAGGTAAGTGGAAAGAGGGAATTTTAGATCATGTTAACAAATCACAAATAAGTTACTTAAAAGGTGATGCTTCTCTTCCTTTAGAACAAAATACACTAATCATTCATGTTGTTAACCTATTAGGATTATGGGGAAAAGGCTTTGTTCTATCTCTATCAAAGCAATTCCCGCTTGCAAAAAAAGAATATCTAAAATGGTCTAATGACAAAGAAACATTTAGGTTAGGAGAAGTTCAGTTTGTATGTGTAGATCAACAGAAAACAATTTTTATTGCAAATATGCTTGCGCAAAAAGGTGTGAGAAAAAATTATAAAGATAGTACAACTTATATTGATTACGATGCACTTCGTTTATGTTTAAAAGAAGTTGCAAGATTTTCATTAATACATAGATTATCTATACAGATGCCTAAAATTGGTTCAGGGTTAGCAGGCGGGGACTGGAGAGAGATTGAAAAAATAATAAATGAGGAACTGATTTATAATAAAATTAAATTTAGTGTTTTTGAATTGTAATAAATAAAGAATATTAAAAACGTATGGGTATCTACGGAACAGCCGGTAGGATGTTGCTTTAGGTAAAGAAATGGAGGGCATAATGAGAACCAGATTAATAGAAACAACTGTTGGTGTAATAGATGCTAGAGATGCGTTGATTTTAAAAAAGCTCATTATGGATCGATTTCCAAGAGAAGTTGAACTTTCGTTAAATTTATCAACTGCGTTGGCATCAAATATTTCTACAGAAGAACGATGCATTGATATTTCTTTCATTTTTAAAAATGTAGTCAAGTTTGGACTTTGTGGTCTTGATTACTTTAACGAAAATTTATTGGATACATGTTTTTGTGAAGTGATTGATTCCGACTTTTTGAATCAGCAAAAGACATTAGTTGAAAAGGGGTTTAAGCATTATTTTCTTGAATGTTACGATGAGGTTATTGAAGTTGTGGCTCAAGAATACAATCTTATTTTGCCAGATGGACTTAGAATAGCTGATGAAAAAATGGATAAAAGCGTATAATTTTATAAACCACTACAATTATTTAACAAGAGCACAGAAATCTACAACATAGAAATGTGTAGCTTTGTAGGAAATTTTAAAACACATGTAAAGGGTATTATTCCATGGACATGTGTTTTTTCGTGTTTTGATTAACTGGGTTTATTCCTCCTTATCTCGGAACGATTACAGAAATAATTGTTAAATTATATATTAAGGTAAGCGTTTGTTTGAGCGCTTTTGAACAAGTATCTTGATTATGTAAGGTCGGGTGAATCGATTGCAAAGAATAAAGATGGTTCTGGTCTTGTTAAGAATGTAACAAGTTGTCTAGGTGAAAAAACGGGAGGTTTTAAGAATGTTAACTTTAAAGTCATTAAATTTTATATTCAAAATATCTACTACTGATTTAGAGTTGGTATATACAGAATCGGGTGGCGTGAGAATTGAAGTTGGTGCTATACCATTAAAGAGCATAGATAAAGAAAAATGTGTTAACATAGAAATTATTTTTTCAATTGTAGCCGAAGTTAAATGTGTAACGCTAAATTTCGATGAATCCAATTATAATGGTTTTTGTATTTCTAAGGAATCATCAAGTGGAAATCACTTGGAGAATGATGAAGAGATACTTCATCAGCCAGATTCAGGATTTTATGAAGTGATAGATTCTAAACATTTACAGGAAAATATAAAGAAGTACGACCCCAGAAATAGGTTGAATTTGAAACATTATATTGTTAAGGGATATGATAGCTATATTGAATTAATAGCATCGACGTATTCTGTCAACGAGCTAAATTGATTTGTATTATAGCCCTGCCGAATACGAACCAAATCTGACAGGATTGGTTCAGAAAATTCATCGTAAGGTAATCGTGGATACTTGTAAGGCATGTTAAAGATAGAAAAATTCTAAAGCACTGAAAAAACAGGATTATCCTTATCGGAGGTTAAAATTAAATGCACAAGTTAAGTAGGAACTTTGCGCTTAAATGTTATTCTATTAATAAAATATCAAGTTTATCTGAAAACGAAATAAAAGATAGACTTTGTGCTGATTACTTAGATGATAACGGAAATTCAATTGAATACAGTGATTTATACTCTGATGAAGTACAAAATTTTTTAATTAACTTCTATTGCGAAAAAATATTTGCTGGTGTTTCAAATGAATTTTTAGAAAAATTTATTAAAGACTGTTTCAAAGAAAATTATACTGTTATAGGCAAAGAAAAGGAATTATACAAATGTCACTGCTGTGGGTACTTAACATTAGAATCTAGAGGTGAGTATGATGTTTGCCCAGTATGTTTTTGGGAGGATGATGGCAAATCAGAAGCCTCTCAAGACAATTATAGTTATGCCAATGCTTCAACACTAAGAAACTACAGAGAGAGCAAACTCAAAGAAATTAATACAAATATAATTCCTTTTAAGAAAGGTTACGAGAATTCACAGTAGTTTCTCGCTGTAACTGAGGTTTCTATTTAGAAGCATTTTGAATGTTATTCCTATATAGTAACACCGGAGCAATATAAGCAGGAGTTGTCTAAAGTAAAAACAGAATGTACAAGGTGATAATAAAATGGAAATTAAACTAAATGGTTTTCAAGTATTTTTCGATTATGATTTAGATGACGAATTAGTTCAATTTGAAATGCAATCAAAAGGTTATTTATATGGTACTATTTTAAAAATAAATAATGAAAATGAATTCCAGATCAACTTTTATGATTCTACAAGGTTTAAGCAAGATGTAGATGATGAATTAAAAATGTATAGCTTCTTTTATGAGGAAAATGTTGTACTAGTAGATAAAATCACCAAAGAGAAACTATTATCCGCTATTAATGATGTATTTTTGAGGGGAGTCTATAAAAAAATGATTCCAGTTACTCGGAAATAACAGAAAATTTAAATTAAACTGTTTAGCTATAGTTACACCTTATAAAAAAATTAAAAAGCAGGGCTACTTGTTTCAAGATGAAACTTAAAAGCATGTAAAGAAAAGTATTTAAGTCCTTCTTTACATGTGTTTTTTTAGAAATAGAAATGTATTATCTCGTATGTTGTGAGCCCGAAATACAAAAAATATGCGCATCTTTCCGGACCGCACAACGAATGTCCATCTATCTGAAATTTTTTTCGAATAGATGGCTATTTTGCACATGTGGCTTGGATATTTTTCGACCAAGGCATGTATTTATTTAAAATTTGGGGTTGCTGATGGATCGGTAAATTCGGCAGCTCCATCCTTAGTTTAACTAAATATTGATAGAAATCGATACCATTCGCTTTTGCTGTTTCAGCCAGACTCAAGCAGTGCATTCGCTTTAGCACCAGCTTCACTCACAGAAAAACGCCAGTTCTTTCGGCCAATCACATTAGGACGAATCGGATTTTCAACTGGATTATTATCAATTCCAATCCGACCATCGAACAGAGAAACTTTTAACCTATGTACACGATTTAATGTATTTTTGGAAACTTTATCTAAGGTGTTTTTTCCGAAGAATGGCGATTTATCTACCCATTCCTGAAACTTTTCGACAATCGGTTTTGATTGCTTTTGCTGTGCTTTACGACGCTTTCCTGGTGAGAGATGCTTATATTGCCGTTCTAAGCGATACAGTTGATCACAGTAATCCAAGCCGATTTTCCCATTTTTGCTATCGGCTTTCAGCCAATAACGTCGTATATGCGCCCAACAATTAGCGAATGAAATATTAGATAGCTTACCGTATGCTTATAAAATGCTATTTTTATCGCAATTATTGTCGAAATAATGTCGAAGATTGTAAAAAATAAATACAGTATTATAAATATCACTACTCATGATGATCTTATCTGTGTATAGTTGCATAAGATAAAATGAATAATATTCTACGATAGATGAAGGGGATTACTTTTAAATGGGAAAGAAAATTGCATGGGTTACAGATACAGCAGCATTGTTAGATGAAAAGTTCATACAGGACAATCAAATTCACGTATTACCACTTAATATAGTGTTCGAAGAAGGGGCTTTACGCGAAACTGTTGATATGACACATGATCAGTTTTACGAAAAGCTACGAAATGCTAAAAAAAATCCAAAGACATCACAACCTGCTATTGGTGAAGTTGTAGACTTATATAAATCATTAAAAGAACAAGGGTATACATGTGCAATTGCAATTCATACCTCTCAACATCTTTCGGGCACTTATCAAAGCACTTTCACAGCAGCTGGTCAAGCTGAATTTGAAGTATATCCAGTGGATTCAAAAATCGGGTCATTTCCGATGATGAAAATGATTAAACTCGGTCAGCAGTTAGAGCGTGAAGGTTTTGAACCTGGCTATATTGTTGAAAGAATCAATGAGATGGCAGATAACAGTGAGCTTTCATTTATTCCGGCTAACTTATCACAATTACATAAAAGTGGTCGAGTTTCAGGGACTCAAGCATTTTTAAGTAACTTGTTGAATATTAAAGTTGTCATATCATTTGAAGATGGGAAGCCCGTTATGAAAGAAAAAGTACGCGCTACGACTAGAGCTAAAACATATGTACAAAATGTTTTAAATACAGATCTAGAAAAAAGTATTATCCCTGAAGTTGCAATTATTCACTGTAATGATGAAGAAGGCGCAACCGCTTGGAAAAAAGCTTTAGAGAACGAATATCCGCTCATAAACTTCTCCGTATTACCACTAAGTGCTTGTGTAGCGGTTCATGCAGGTGAAGGAACGCTTGGTTTAAGTTGGGTACGTCTACCAGAGCTTGCACCACTTAAGAAAAAGAAAGCTGAATTAGTTACTATATAAAGAGTTGTCAGTGATCGGATCTAGTGTCACAGGGACAATTGTTAGTTTGGTAGTTGACATAAAGAAGCACCTCCTCTAATTGATACATTTATCGTACCGGAGATGCCTGGTTATTTATATGCGTTATTTGATTACGGGCTTACCGTATGTTTTTCTCTAATGATACATAAGAGTAGTTAATCGCTGTGATCAATGAAAAAGGCGAAGCGCATTAGTTTGAACATGATACGAAAAGGTAGATCATCAAGGAAATCGGTTTTCATGAGATTGAAAGAACGTATGAGCGAAGTTAGGCTAGATTGATTCAGAGAAATCAACGTCTTGCTATCATGTAAATAGGGATTGTTTGGTATTGATAGAGCAACTTACTTACTGGAAGTAGAGTTTATTGCCTTTTAGTTTTTAACTTTAGATATCAAGGGCAGTATATAGATGAGGAAATAGAACTCTATTCAACTGATTTCGCAATATCATATTAAGATAAATACGATTATTACTTTCCAAAAAATATGTAAAGAGGAGCCTTAAGCCTTTTCTTTACATATTTTTTTGCGTTAAAAATGGAATTGTTTTTTCGTGTATGTAGTGTTTATCCTCATCATCAGGTGAGTAGTACCTGGAGTTGTAGTAAAATGGGGTAATACCCATTTTTTGATCAATAAATACCTTTATATCAAGGCTTTTGATAGGAGCTCAGATTTTACTGCAGCATTTAAAGAAGCGGATATTAGTGCTATAGGATAAGGCACCAAGTAGCAAATTTTAATCCTAAAACAGGCGAGGTAACCATGCAATTAAGGCCACTTTGAAACATCAAGGGTCGGTTAAACAGTTCGAACATCATTTTGGATTTTTTGGTACGTATGAAGCTTCATATGAATCTGGATGGAGAAACAATGAATCTAGAAAAATGACATGTAAGTAGTAACTAAGGAGCGAAGAGAATGTTTATAGATTGTTCTACTCAACTAACAATAAACGACTTAAACGATGTTGAAATTACATTAGGATTTAATTTACCACAACAGCTTAAAGACCATTATTTACAATTTAATGGCGGGATTCCAGTTAAACCTTGTTATTATGCCCATGATATTGACATTGAAACGGAAATTGCCGAGTTTTCTCCAATAAAATATACAAATAGCTCAAGGCTACTAGAAGAAAGGTACCTAGATTTCATAAATAGAGATGCACTCCCAAAAAAATATCTCCCGTTTGCAAATGATTGGGGTGGAAATTTATTTTGTATTGATCTAGATAACGGAAGTGTTGTTCTTATATGGATGGACTTGGGGGAAGTTACAGAAAGAAGCATCAATTTTTTATCAAATAGCTTTGTTACCTTCATAAATAATCTTGAAAAATGTGAAGATGATTAATTCCAGAAGAGATAAAAAAGGGCCTTAGGTAAAGAAAACAGACAATTTAAACAGAGGTTATCGCTTTATCCTGTCTGTTTTTTCCTTCTGCTAATGAAGAACTCAGAAACAAACAGCGAAATGGGGAAAAGATTCCTTAAAGGTATAGCAAATAAACTAGGTCATATTTAATTGGAGGAAATCAATGATTTTAAATTTTAAGTCGACACCTTTAATCACTAGAACAGAAAGAAACTTTGATGCAAATGAGATCAATACCAGTTTACAAACGAACATACCTACGAGACTAATTGAGTTTTGGAATTTTTTTGAGGAAGTTACATTTGAAAACGGAATAAATATTTATGGTTTTAACATTGCAGTGGAAAGGAACGGGTTGTATGAAGTAAGTGTTTACGCACCAGATTATATTTTGATAGGGGATGATGGTGGAGGTCAAGGAGTGTTTTTAAAAAAGAATAGCGACCAACTAAACGTATTCTATCAAGATTTGGGTGCATTGTCGTCGCCTTTATATTCTTTAGATATTGATTTTTTTACTTGGCTTGAAAATAATCCTGTTATAGATGAAGAAGATGTTCCTTCAGTCGAACTTGATTTGATAGATGAGGTAAAAGTGTATGTTGTCAGAGTACCAAATGATGCAAATAAATTTATTATGGACATAAGAAAATGCTTTAATTTGAAACTTTCTATAAAAGATATTAGAGAAAAACTGAATGGTTTACCTTTTTTAGTGATCCAAGATATCACACTTATGAAGTATGGAAAAACAATTGAAATTTTAAATCAAAAATACAATTGTTTAGAGGTTCACAATTCAAAGAATGTGATTCTAATTAGTCCAGTAAAAAATTAAGCAAATAGCCTTCCTAAAGAATTTGAGTGATGTTCAGAGAGCCAACGCTAATAAAATTAAGAGCTCCTTCCTTACATGTTTTTTGCGGAATAGGATTCAAGAGCAAGTTGTAAAATTTGAGGAGTCTATTGCATGGCCTCAAAATCATCCGCTAACTGTATCTGAAGTCTAAAAAAGTTTTTCTAGTAAAGGGAATGGTGCATGAAAGGTTAGTTGTATAGGTGAAAGGCATTGGAGGTGTTTGTCCTGGATAAAGAAGAAAATATCCACGGTTTTGATAATTATTTAAATGATGAAAAGGTATATGAAGCTTTAGAAAAATATTGGATGGATAACTTTTTTAAGTGGCTAGATACAGAAAATATTAATAAGAGCGATTGGTTAAGCCCATTTTATAAAACCACTTTCAGTAATGGGAAAAAAGTGATGGATGGAAACCCAATATTCTCAGCGAGATCTAAAAAAGATGGGAGAATAATAAGGGTTATTCAAGAAAATCCAATTGAAGGGGACGTATTTACCTCTTGGAGAAATAGTACTGTTGATGCCAAAGGTACTCTGAATGAATTAGTAATAGTTTGTACATTAAATAATGATAATTTGAAAAAGGCAAAAGGGATAATAATTAGCTGGATTGTTGGATGAACTTAATATTTTGATGGAATCTAAATACAAGACTTCCAAAAACATATGTAAAGAATATATTATACCGGTAGACCATCGAATAAGCAGTCAACTTGGCTGACGTAGATGAAGAAATCATGAAGAAGGGGGTTGATAATATGGGTATTGAGTACAGTATAGTTCTTGAAGATAAAGAAAAAATAGATTTGGTAATCGAGGAGATATTCTCTGTCCTAAAGTCTAATGAAATGTATAAAGATGTAATTATGGATCAAAAAGTAATTGTATTTCCATATGACGATTTTAATTGGGATCGATGGTGTACTATAGAAAATTGCAAGGATGAAATATACATCTGCACTAATGGTAACAGAAGAGTTCAAGAAAGTGAGTTAATAGAGGAAGTTTGTAAAGTCATTGTAAACCTAAGTTTGCAATATGAGCTGGAAGAGATGTAATATTTACTCTTCATCCTCTTCTTAGACTAGGATTTTCAGCTATGATAGGGCCACTTGATTCAGAAAACAGAACCGAATGGCGATGTGTGGAAGTACGAATACTTTGGTAATGGAATGAAGTCGCCTGAAGACATGGATTAATCTGTAGAAAGAGCAAAGGGGGGGAAAATCCGATAAGTTATTTGGATAATAATATGGAGAATAAAAATAACATAGTAGTTGAACGAAAAGAAAGTATTATATTTCAGTTAGACAAAAATCAGAATGTTGGTAATGGATGGATTGGTGGAAATGCCCCAGCATATTTTGACGATAAAAGTGAATTTTTTAGTGAAATTGGATTTGATTATCACTTCTATCTTTGTTTTGTAAGTCCACTAGATAAAAATAACATGGTTTCGGTCTTTATACCAAAAGAATACGAAAATCGTGTTTCAAAAAATATTTATCCAAACTGCTCATTGTACGTGTTTGAACATCCGGTTTCAAAAGAAAGTTTGGATTCCACTTATACCGAATTTGGAATTGTTAAACACTATATTTCAGAAGGTATTTTTGTAAATGAGGAACAAGCCTTTGAAACACCTTTTTTTATTAAGTTTGGTGGGAATCCCTTTCACATCCAAGAAGAAGAATATTATTACTCAGAATTAGAAAAAGATGGGTATAGTTTCTTGTGTCAAATTGATGAGGACGGTTATCCCAATGGATTATTCCATTCAGGCACAAGCCTTCCATTTGGGTTTGGTGCTGTGTATTTGTATGCAATTGTGACGGAGGATTCAATAAAGAATCCAATAGTAGGATATTGGCAATATTCATAGGTTGATAAATATTCTAGTGAAATAAGTTATTTTTATAAAATAGAGGATAGAAAACGAAACTATATTTGAATAATGTACGAGGAAATCAAGTTGATGAAGACTTATTGTAAATGGAAAAACCAATTGCTAGAACACCCGCCAAGGGGATTTGCGGATGAGGTTCTCCTTTAATGCAGAAAAATTTGAAGACATTTAACTAAGGATGGAAATACTTTGAGAAAAATTTCCGGGATCAATTTTAAGAAGGAGAACTATGTCAATTAAACATTTAGAAATGTTAGAGAATCAGCTAATTCAAAGTGGCTGGTCGGTTTCAAATGCATATTCTGATCAATTGTATTATGTAACAAATGATTTTACAGTTTATTGGAAAATAACGAGAGGTATAAATAAAGAAGTTATTACTTTAATATTCCCTATTCATGGTGATTTTGGGAGAAGAAGTACTAATCTGAATGATATTTTCTATTGTGAAGAAAGTCGGAATGGCAAGATACTTTACTTTAAAAAAGTTAAGAGTAAAGAGTGGACTGTAAATCTTAAAGAGTGGGTAAGTAGTCTTATGCCGTAGTTAAGTGATTTATATGTTACCTCTTATAAAAGGTTCAATGATATGTGTTTTTAAATGGAGGAGTAGAATGAACTCAACAGTACTTGAAATTCGAAAAGAATTATTAGATAAGAGGAGTGAAGTAGAACAGAATATAGACAGTATGATTACTACAAAGTTATCAGAGATTTCTTATTGGAAATATGCTTCTGATGAATATTATGCTCATCTTCCTTACTTTCATGAGATAAATAAATTTAAAAAGGGGAGAATTTTAAAAAATATAAAGGAAAGCGAAAGATTTAGTAAAAGAATGATTCATGAATAAATTCGATGATACACAGTTGTATGTGTTACTAAATGAATCAAATTACGAGAAAATTAATGCGTTTTTACAAAAATATGGTTTAGATAGTGTGGATAGGGACGGTCGTACGTTTCTGATGACCGCAATCGTTGAAGGAAAGGATGATATTGTTAATTATCTTGTGAATATTGGATGTAATGTTAATATTAAAGATGCATCGGGCTTAACCGCACTGCATTTTGCAGCTATTTATGACAGATATAATATTGTTAAGGTTCTTATAATTCGTGGTGCTGAAATTGATGCAGTAGATAATTTAGGCAATACACCCTTATGGAGAGCGATCATGGAAAATAGTAATGAAACATCAACAATAAGATATCTATTAGAGAATGGAGCAGATCCTAAAAAGGCAAACAATCGTGGGATAGCACCAAAGGATTTACTCGAATAGTGCGATCTACAACTAATTCTATATTATTTTCTTGATAATAATGTATTTTATTAAGATTCAAAAACATATGTAAAGAAGACGTATAAGCACTTTCTTTACATATGTTTTTTGTATTTGACGAAAGACTTATCAGCATGACGGTCTACGGAAAATCCAGATGGAATTAAAGTTGGGAAACAAAAACGACAAAAAATTAGGGAAGTGTACAAGGTGATAAAAAAAGAATACGATTTGCTGCGTAAAATTTTTGAAAAATATTTCGACTCATACGAAGATATGCTTTACCAAATAAAAGACATAGTAAATGAAACAGTTATTTGGAGTGATTCGTTTTTGGAATTTTTCCCATACCAAAATGTACTGAATCAATTAAAGGAACCGAAAATCTATAAAGCTGAGCCCAAATCTAACGAGGGGGTTATAGTAAATAAGTTAAAAGATGGTGAACTGTACTATTCATATGATAGTGAAAATAAGGGATGGAGCAGCGTTTTTGTAATAAAAGAAGATGGAATGAAATTGTATCTTAGGTATCTAAATAACGATAATGATGAAATAGTTTTAGAACAAGTATATTGTGTAGTTTTTAAAGAGACTGCGATTGAAAAAGTAATATTCTATTTAAAGGACGTTGACTTGGATGGAGACGAAGAATTGAACGAAGAAACATTTTTGGTGGATAAATATTCTTATAATAGCAATGAGACAATTGATACAATTATTAGAAATGGTTTCTATCATGAAAATAAAAATATTATACCAACTACCACATTTCGATTTGAGTATGTTAACGAAGATATATTCATATACACAAAACAATTGAAACTAAATCAAATGGATGTCGAAAAGTTAAGGTGGAAGATCAAAAAATCCAAAATCCAGTAGAATATAATCCAAGTGAACATGGAAAGAATCCCTAACAAACTGCATAAAGATATTACTGAAAGAGAAAATAATGCTGGTTAATCTATATATGGTATTGGAAACTAAATCACATGTAAGGAGCTTAAAAACTGAATTTTATAAAGGAAGGAAATCATTTCTATGAATGAAATAAAACTAGAGGTTCAGGGATATTATGAAATTTTAAACTTACATAAAGCTTTACTTGAGGCAAAATTTCATAAGAGTCCAGATAATTTCGATGTTGCGGGTAGTCCCATTATTGCAAAAATCTGCAACAATATTGTAGATATGTTAACAGAATACGAAATCGAAGAAAAAGGTAAAGATACATGGAGTGAATGGCGGAAGATTGAAAATCATAATTTTTTTAAAGAAAGAGCAGTAGAAAATGCTCAAAATGGGGCATGGGAGAAGTTGAGTTATGAAGAAAAAGAGTTGTTAACAAAAAATATTTTTAGTCCATTTTCTTTTACGGAAAAAGATGTAATAGATTTTATAAAAACGGTTGAGGGAAAATTTAACATAGAATAAAAAGAGTAGCTAATTACAAAAGATGTAGAAACCTAAACGAGCACATGTAAATTTAATAAGGCTACCTGGAAAATCTAGTAAAGCAAGTAGTAATTTTCATAGACAATTGTCTCAGGCTTTCAAGAACTCCAAAAGGGAAGTTAGAAAAATAATTGCAGAATATCATAAAAATCATATAAAAGTGAGTTGTAAATAATAATGGGGATAATGAGTAAGGTTCATGTTTGGATAGGAATTAGCAACGTAGATAACGATACCTTTAATGAATACTTTGAAATCGATTATAGTGATCCAAACATGGATATCGATGATCCAAAATATAAGATATGTGAATTTTGTAAGGATATTAATGAAAAAGTGTATGACGAGGATTGGATTGGTGTCTACTGGCAAGATAAATTAACAGACGTGGATGAATTTATTGAAGAACTATCAGTAGAGGATGAGTCGATGGTTGAAATAAAAAACATCTGTATTCAAAAAGGATTAGACAAAGTAAACACAATGTTTTATTATTTCGATTCGGAAATCGAAATTACAGATGTTAAAAAGCTTTATAACGGCCTGCATTATATCGGATTATTCGAAACCGATTTTTAGTGCAAACGTAAAAATAACAATGTACATTTTTGCTAGTATAAGTATGTACACTTTCGCTGATTAACTACTTTTCTATACAAATGCGTGAATAATTACAACTTGACACGGACCTCTACTCAATAGCCTAGAACCCAGCTATATCAAGAGCTGGCTAACCGGTCAAGGCTATGATGCTCGCCACTTCCTGTAAAGTTATAATACAAAGGAAATCAAAAATGTACTTGGTTAAAAAAGCATTTTTGTACATATTTATTTAAACGTTTATATTTTAGTGCAGTAAGCATATCAAAAGAGTAATAGAACCTTAGGTGATAGGTGGTTTTTCTGCTCTTTTTTGCTATAAATTGAGCTGTTTTCACATTGCTATGGATCATCCTGCTGCTCCAAGGCCAATAGAAATTTTGAAACAATACGATATTGATTTCAACAGTGAGATAATGGAATTTATCTACGACATATGACTCGAATAGTTCTCAACCTGGGGTATAACAGGTAGAAAGAAAGAATAGAAGACAGGAAATATTGAAAGATATCAAAGAAGGTAAGGTTGCACAAAAATTAAGAAAGGAAAATAGGGTTACAAAAAATATGTCGATAAAAAAATCATTAATTGAACTAGTATCTGTTTGGGAAAGTACAAACGATCCTATTGAGATTGCCAAATCTGCTTATATTGTTTATTTAGAATATAATCGACACTTACCAAATGAAATTGAAGGCATTATTAAAGACATAATGATTATGGAAGCCGACGAGTGTATGATTATGGGAGTTGATGAAATCAATTATCTTATAAAAAAATTACAAAATTTTGCTGAATCGTTAACAATAAATATTTAATATCATGGTGTTTGTTGCTCATATTTGAATCGCTATAAAACATACAACGAATGTCTGCGAGTTGAGCAAATGGATTTCTAAGCAATACCACTATGCTATGAAAGATATAATAAATAGGGAAAGAAAAATCTTAGAACTGGCAAAACCAGACTACATTGTGAAGGATGAGTATGAGATGAGTTATTTCAGATTGTTAGCTTCTTACAAAAGAGATGTATATTTCTTTTATTCTAATGAGAATAAATATAATAGATTTGATTTAGATAAAGGAACACCTTATTCTCAGAGTGAAAAACTTTTATACGTGGTAGATAGGTTCGATTCTTATATGGAACAGTATGATATTTTACCAACAGTCGGTGGTAAACTAGTAAGTTTAAAGCTAAAAACACTAATAGAAGGATTAGGTTCAGATTGCGAGTTCATTCCTGCAATAATAAAATCTACAGAAACGGGAGAAATAAACAATTCTTACTTTGTAATGAATGTTTTAAATCTGATTCCTTGTTTAGATCATAATAGATCAGACTATGAACCACTAATTAAATCCATACCTGATGGGCCAATTAGTTTAAATATTATTGCTTTTATTCAAGAATCCCTTAATGGATATCATGTCGTAAGAATGAAAGAATCAAAAGAAGAGATAGTTGTAGATGAAGTTTTCGTGGATGCTTGCAGAAAAGAGAAAATTCAAGGCGTTCTGTTAGTTAAAGAAGGAAATGTACGTAGTCCGGAATTTGTTGATTTAAAATAAAATAATTCTGAATGGAAGTAGAAACTTAGTGATAATAAAACAGACATCGTAGTACTCGCTGGATGATATGTGATAACATTTATCTGTATATCTCTATGATAATTAAGAATTTCTCACTTGCAAAAAACATTTAAGGAGTAGCATAAATCCGCAGTATCTGGATTTATTGCTACTCTTTTTTTAAACTAAATTTATTTACCTTTTGGATAAAGTTTAACTATTGTTATGACGTATTCAGAAGTGATTCGAGGAAACAATTGGAAAAGTAGGGGGATTGGGATAAAATAATAGCAAAGCAAGCACAAGAGTTGTTAGATGTAACGTTTGATGCAGCTAAGTACCTAGGGGAAGCACGAGATAAGTTTTACAAAGAATTCAATAAATACATATATGATAAATACAAGTAAATTTGAGATTAAAGGAGCAAGTATGAAGATAATAGAGATTATTAAAAAAATTGAACAGGATAGTAATTGTAGACTTGTGAAAAGGATCACAGATTTCACAAGTGATTTAGCTCTTCCAAAAGATTTGCATTATTTTTTTAGTAATTATGACTCCCTACAAATGTTTTTAGATAAGCCTTATGGAATAAAAATAGTTTCTTCAAATGAGTTTATTCCAACTAGTAAAAGGCTTTACCCAGAGGATGATGTTATTTGGGAGGAACTAGAAGATGATATTAGTAATGACTGGTATCTTATTGCTGAATCTGAACAAATAAACCAATACATTAGTATTGACATGAGCAAGTCTCATTTCGGTTATTGCTATGATAGTTTTTTGGAAACCCATGCAACACCAGGGGATAGTCAGATTATTGCTAA
This sequence comes from Lysinibacillus sp. RC46, assembly GCF_041262385.1. Taxonomy (NCBI): domain Bacteria; kingdom Bacillati; phylum Bacillota; class Bacilli; order Caryophanales; family Bacillaceae; genus Lysinibacillus; species Lysinibacillus sp. RC46. Next base: position 50,420 of record NZ_JBGCCF010000016.1, read on the forward strand.
AAGCTTTACGGAACTGTTAGAGCATTTATACTCTAGTAAAGGTGAAAATTGGTTTTGGTTGGCTGAAAATTTCGAATCGTATGGGGATGCTTATGATGGTACCAATTAGACAGATAGGGGAAGACGATTGGATTGAAAACCTAACATCCTTTCTTGAGGATTATGATGTAGAAGTGATTTCATTAGAATGTGAAAAAATTTTTCAAAAGACAGAGCAATATCTAGACTGGATAATTCCCTCACAAACGAAAGACTATTTCATAAATTTTGGTGGTATTGAAAGTTCTGATTTCATGTACAACCTTAAGAAAATTGATGAGTGGGAAGTATTGACAAATTCTATTTGGGAATTTGTATCATTACACTTTCAACAGGAAGAAACAGATAAATATATTGTTTTTTCTGAAAGCCCTAGCAATGATCCTATTTGTTTTAAAAGAGACACTGGAGAGGTTTATTTGTTTTCTCATGATCCCATTAATGGGGCTAAAGTATATAAAGATTTCAATGACTATTTATTAAATGAGATAATTGAAATCCAGAAATTGTACACAGAAGTTACTTTTGATAGTTCTAAGGAAGAAATAGAGTATAAAGCAAATCTGCTGGATGGCGAAGGTATTGATTTTGATTTCCGTTATTTAAAACTTTAAGTATAAATAATAACAGGGATGATTTATTTAAGCGACGTAGAAAGAACTTTAAAAGCAAAAGACCGATAAATGATCCAGAAGGTGGAGATCATCATTTAGAGATCATATGTAAAAGGTAGTGAAAAACTATGGATTTAAGGGAAAAGCTACAAAGACATTTAACAAAAAATAAATATGAAAAATTCCCCGGCATTAAATTCGAAAAAATATTATTATCTAATGAATATACTGAAAATGAAGACAGGGAAACAGAGTACGTATATAAAACATATAGTATACCAAATGAGCGAATAGATAATAGATGTGATAAAGAACATCAGATAGCATGGATTAAAGAAAGAGTAACGCCATACTTGGAAAAAGGTCATGATGTAATTTTAATAGATAACGGATTTGGTGTTCAAGTAACAATTTTAGATACTGAAGAAATGCTTGATTTTTATTTAAATTCTATATTACATATAGGACTCTCTATAATTAATAGAAGTTTGAAAAAGTTTTTAAATATACAGAAAGAGGAATATGATTTCCTTTTTTTTATACGAGATATTTAATTATTGAAAGTGGGTTGTAATAAAATGTACATGTCTAAAGTTCATATATGGGTTGGTATTAACCATGATGAATCAAATGTTTTTGAAAAATACTTTGAACTGGATTATAGCGATCCGGATATAGATATCGATGACTCTGAATATAATGTATGTCAATTTTGTAAAGATATTGGTGAAAGGTGGTATGACGAGGATTTAATAGGTGTTTTTAGAACAGAAGAGTTGAGAAATATAAAAGAGTTTTTGGGGGAGTTATCAGTTTCATCAGAAATAGGTATTGAAATACAGGATACCAGTAAAGAAAAAGGTTTTGAAAGTATAAATTCAATGTTCTATTATATGGATCCAGAGTTAGTAATATCAGATGAAACTAAACTGTATAATAAACTTACTTATATAGGTGTTTTTGATACTGATTTATAAAGGAATTCTATTATAGAGAGGGTTGTTATTCAGTAACAATTTTACTGAGCTCTTGGTATAAGAGTGTTTATCGAGAGCGCTGTACTTCTTGATGATGTTCAACATAGGATAATAGAAATCATTTGAGTCTCAAAGAGCAGGAATAACAGAAGTACCTATAACCCAAACATAACGGTGGAACTTACTGCAGTAATCTACATAAGAAACTACTTTCAAGACCTTTTAACAGATCAGGTCTTCCAAAAATCATAATGCCACCGAAAGGGACAGCAAAATAATCTGATATTGTATGTATAAAAGGATCGTAATAGTAACTAAGGAGATTAAAATGAAAATAAACGAAATTATACAAACTAATTGGAAAAACAATCAGCTTCCGGGAATAGATGGCATAATTTATATATCAGGTAAAGTTATTATTATGGATTCTTATGAAGTAATGGACGGTAATACTACAAATTACTTTATAAATCCCCTATGCGAAACCTCTTTAGAAAGTATCATGTCTTTTAATGAGGACATCTGGTGTGAGATTGAGAAACATCCACAAATTCAACATAATGATAGAATATTTATTTGTGGTGAAGGTGGTATGGGCAATGAAGGGTTTATTGCTAATGTTGACATGAACAATAATTTGATATGGGCATTCTTTTCAACGGCTTCCAATCCATTTTATAAATTGGAATTAGAAGATAACTTATTGAAAGCACATTCAACCGCTGATTTAATCTATGTGATAAATATTAACAAACCAGAGGAAATGACTATAAAACTAAGTAGTTAATTAGGTAAATCAATATAAAATTTCAAAACATATGTAAAGAAGATACCAAAATCCTTTCTTTACATATGTTTTTTTGTGAAAAATTAATTATTTTATAGATATCTTGGATGAAATTCATAAAGGTACTTTAAGAAGGCAAAAAAATAGATTTTGATATGCTATTGTAGATTATAAAGTAATTTTCTCATTGCAAAATGACATCAAAAGGAGTGGAAGAATGCGTACTAATAAATATTGGAAGTATTTTGATCGAGCAATGAAGGAGTACAAAAAAAGAGTAATTTCAGATGAAGAGGTAAAAGAAATACTAGATGAACGAATGAACGAATGAAGGAAGTAAAGGACTTAATTCAAAAAAATGAACGAAATCACTTAGCTGATAGCTTAGGCTTATTAATTGGTGTTCACCTAGAAATGAACGCAAAAAATAGAATACTAAATGGAGAACCGTCAGCATGGATTTTAATAGAGCTACAACTTCTTTGGTTGAATCAAATGATCAAAAGCAATCCAAGTGAAAGAAATGTATCGGACAGGGAAATAGGAGGGCTCATCGGACTTTCTTTATTATGGGGCTATGAAGATATTGCAGAGCTAACATACAAATATGCAACGAATATGTTTACAAAAGATCGAGATTTTTATTATGAGAATAAGACTCACCATGTTTTCATGACATGCTTATATCATTATTGGCAAACTGGGGAAATGCCTGAATTGTTTAATATTTTACAGATGATCATGTCTACCAAAGATTAATGCACAGTTGGAACGATACAAATAATTTTGGAGAGCATCTTTATGAACTATGTGATTTCCACATTTATAGTCTAAGCGACACGCCTCATAAATTAAGTGAAATTTTATCGTTTGACTGTATTCCTTACGATTATTATTGTATTCAATTAATAAGAGAAAAAGAGGGACTAGACACGCCTAATATAGAGCATCCGTTGCTTCAAACACCTCTTGCTGAAATTCCAAAGGATAAACCTGGATACAAATTTGATGAGGATAAGATATTGCAATTCGTAATTCAAAATGAAAAAGTACCTGATTTGCAACGTATTATACGTTAAATCAAATGTAAGCAAGGGGTGAGTAAGTGGATTTTAAGGACAAAATAGAGCTCTTCAAATTCAAAAAGAAATACGAAAATTTCCCTGGAATTAAATCATTTAGAATGGTTTCAAAAGGGGAACTAACGAAAAATGAAACGGATGTAATCGATGCTATAAGAAAGATTGATAGTAAATGTGATGATAGAATTCCGATTGATTCTAATAGATGTAATATGATCGATTGGATAAAAGAAAAGATACTACCTTATTTGAATTATAATACTGAGTTCATTATTGGTGGTAATGGAGGTTTAGCAGTTTTCTTTGAAAGTATTGAAATGTTTTTGCAACATTATTTAAAAGAAAGCCAATCTCTAGATATTATGATACTGAATAGGGATTTTAAAAAATGGATTGTGATATTTGAAGAAGAGTATTTTCTAGAATTGTTTATTAAAAATATTTAGATTGAATGACAAAGAAAATAGAGTAAGCGTATGAATACAATGTTGATAAATTTGCAAAAGCTTTCATGTGATATGCAAGAACAAATTTTTCAGAGGTTTCAATACAAGAAGAACACTCAAATAAATATAGTAAATGGTGTAAAATAATTTGTAGAGGATAGGTATTGTGAGGAAATTCCCTTATTGATTTATTTCTCTAATCGTGTAAATAACAAATTTAAATTACAATTTAACGATGTATTGGATATAAGATATTCTATTGAAAATGGTTTCATTGATAGAGTCTCTAATATGCCAGTAGATATCCTTAAAAATAATAGAATGTTTGTGCTAACAGACTCAAGTTATTTTAATAACTTTACACTTCAAATTTCTGGAACAATTCCAACAGACAACATAAAACATTACCTGTTATTTAATAGAGTTGATACTGGAGTAGAATTGCTTACAACAAATGAGCCGATATTAAAGAAGTTATAATAATTTAAGGTACTTTACGCAATTACCAACGAGAATGCTATAGCTCGGTCGGAAATTTTTAAATTCAAATACTTTTTCTTTGGAATCATAAAAACAGCCAGTCAACGGTCAAGCCGATTTCTGGCTGTTTTTTAGATAGTTAAGAGGCAGCCTCTTAGTTCGTTTTATCGAGGAATTCACCGAATTGCAGTCAATCCTCACCTAAGCTATGCATTTTTAGATTCCTTTTTAATACCTAAATAAGTGAATGACCTCCAAACATATTCTAATGGCCCGAAGCGGAATTTGGATAACCAAAGCTTACTAAAAATCACTTGGAAAACAAAAATGACAATGGCAATGATGATAGCTGTAGTTAAGTGGAGTTTTCCGTATACGCCGAATGCAAATGGTCCAAATAAAAATGTACATATAATAGATTGCCCGATATAGTTTGTGAATGCCATTCTTCCTGGGAACGCTAACCACTGTAAAATTTTCTTCCCTTTCACCGTGTGATAAATAAAGATTAAGCTAATGGCATAAAAGATTGTTAGGAGTGGCGAGCTAATATATTGAACAGTAGAAAAGTTTTCTGAAAGGGAAGGTAATATCCAGCCCAATGTTCCACCAAAAATCAATGTTAGTAACCACGTAATGAAAAATCCTTTTCGATATTCTTCAAAACGATGAAGCCATTTTTTCTTCGCAACAGCTGCTCCAAATAAGAACATTAGTAAGAATGGAAGATTTGAAAATAAAAAAAATATAGGATTGCCTAAAAAAAGAACATATAGCCCATTACGCATTGTATAAAAAGTTCTTTCCATAAGATTAGCATCTAATAATTCTTGAATATCTCCATTTTGGTGGGCCTCGATCGTAACTTGCATGAGCTGACGACTTTCCTCTGACATGGACATTGACATTGGCGTAGTAGAATCAGAAGATATTGCCCCAAACGTAAATGACCCCAAAAGTAAGCTATATAAAGTTAAACTAATAATTAACATAGCTTTTGGTTTTAACTTATGCATGAGAAGGAGTAATAATCCTAAAATTGCATAGTCTGTTAAAATATCTCCAAACCAAATGAAATAGGCGTGGATACAACCGAAAATAAATAACGCAATAAGTCGTCTAGAATAAATTCCCCAAAAGTTTAATTGCTTTGCGGCAGCCCTTTCCTGCATGATGACCATGCCAAAACCGAACAGCATGGAAAAGAGCATGACAAATTTTCCATCGACAAACATAGTAAGTATAGTTTTAACTGTATAATCGGCGCCATTCCAAAAAGAAGTCCATTCATTTTTAAAACTTAAATCTTCCTGCATGTAGGCGGGGTAAAGGAACCAAACAATATTGGCTAATATGATTCCTAATAATGCGAACCCCCTTAATACATCGAGTGTTTCAATCCGCTCTTTGGCAGATATGGGTGAAAGCTTTTGCTTCATATAATCATCCTTTTCATTGTTATTTTGTTCTTTCAACAAATGGTTACCGTTGAAAAACCTTTGTTAATGAGACTTTAAATGATAATTATCAGGATTTTATAAGGAAATTTAAGGCATCGTAATATATGAATCAAAGAGTTAGATGGGGAGAGGGATTTGGAAATTTAATGTTAGGAGTTTATGATTCTTCCGAATGAACTGTTTAGGGATATCCTTAAAAGTAGTTTCCTTTACTAAAAATAATTTATAAAACATTGGCTTATTCCAACTTTAAAAGAGGAGGAGGAATAAGCTTTTTATTTTTGTAATGGTAGAAATTTATAATAAAAATATAACGAAGTATTGTGAAAATTAGTACATTATGTGAAAATACTGCGTAATCTATTATTTTTTAGCAATTTATAGAAAATATTGTTGAATGTATGTAAAATAATGGTACAATAAAGTTGAGGTTACATTATTGGTTATTAATTCCTTGGAAAAGAATTAGTGAGAGAAGTTTGAATATACTCAATACTTTAAATGATGTAACTGTGTGTAAAAGGTATAAAAAAACTGATGAAATGAGGAGATTTTATGATTAAAATGATTCAATTTTTAGAGCAAAATCCGTCGATGGTATCTTTGTTAAAAGAAAAAAAAGCTTCTCTAGTTGGTGTTACTGAGCTTGAGCAGAAGGCAATTTTAGACTCGTTTGATGAAGAGCTACGCCCAGAGTGGGGTCTGTGGAACTGAGTTTTTTGAAAAATAATTGGTTTTGTAGTGCTATAAGTATCTATTTAATAATAGGTGTCTATTTATTATTTATTACTTATGGCACTTCTTTTTTAGGTATAAAAATAAAACAAGAAGACGGACAGTGGATTGTTACAGATTCCTATTATAAAGATTGGGCAAGGAAGCAAAAAATATCGCCTGGAGATATTGTGCTAAAAATAGATGGAAGCTCTATTAATGATATTCAGATCATACAATATGATTTTATTATTCGTTCAGCAAATGATTTAACAATTTTGAAACCTAATGGTGATGAAGTACATGTACAAATAAAAACATTTGATATTCCTCAACAATTTTATTATGTATTCGTTGTACCTACTGTATATTATTTCCTATCATTAATACTTTCTGTATATTTGTATATTAAACAGAAGAATACACCGCTATTAAATCTATTAATTCTATTTATTTTAACAGTTTCATTAGCATATGTAAGTATAGGTGCGTCTGGGATATTAAATAATGTAGGGATCATTGTAAATCGTAGTAGTATGCTGCTATGTCCTGTACTTTTAATACATTTTTTAAGGCTTTATTTTGATTTTTTAAATATAAAATGGTTGTTTATAAAAAATATAAAGATACTATATATACTCCCACTTTCGGTAGTATTTTTAAGCATTTATGGTATTAGAAATAACTCCATACATGTTGTGCTTTCAAATGTAATCTTAGGAGCATTTTTCTTATTACTTATTATAATTCTAGGGATTATGATTTCGGGGTATTTTAAATATAAAGTACCACAATTAAAAATATTATTGAGCAGTATAATCATTCCGTTTATACCTTTTCTTTTTTTATACGCGTTACCAGAAGTTATCTTTCATAAACAAATACTCTCTGCAGATATTTGTTCCCTCTTTCTAGTAATAATACCTTTCAGCTTTATATGTACACAGCTCACTGAACGTATATTTGATATGGAATACTTTATTACCCGTTTACGCTATTACTTTAATTTTTCATTTGTTTTTACGATTTGGTTATTAATAGGTCTGTATGTAATTACTGATTTGTCTATTTCAAGAATGGCGGAATTATTCTTTTTTGCCTTCTTATCATTAATAGCACTTTTCTATATTAAAGAGAAAATAGATTATCATAAGCGAAAAATTCTTTTTTCAACAAAAGGGGATTATATCCATCGATTGTATACGACAGTTGATAGTATAGGTAGGGTCGTGAAGATTGAAGACTTGCTAGATAAATTTGTTCAAGAAATTGCTTTACACCTTGAGATTAAACATGTTTACGTATTAACCTATGATTTGCAAACACATCAAGTTACTTCCACAAGTACATCAAAAGACTATACTCAAAATCAAATGGACGAAATATTACTTGAGAATCTCCACATGGGGGATATAAAGAAAACGGAGCATTTTTATATAGCTTTTATCCACCAAGATGTAAATTATAAAAGAATACTAGTCGTAGACCATAATAAATCGATTTATTTAAAGGATGAGGAGTTATTATGGCTTGAATTATTACTTTTATATGTAAATAATTTTATTGAAAATACGAAAATGGTGGAAGGTCTATTAGAACAGTTAAAGCATATGAAAGAGGCTGATAAAAGTCAGCTACCATGGCTCAATAAGCTTCTTTGGCTACGATTTGAACAAGAAAAATATCAATTAGCTCAAGAGCTTCATGATACGGTTTTACAAGAGCAGCTACATATTGCTCGAGAAATGGATGTATGTATTCATGCGAAGAGGACAACGGATATTCAGGTGAACCTTTCTAAGATTCATGATCATATGATTGCATCGTTGAATGATTTAAGAGGCTACTGTGAAAATTTGAAGCCGCCATTATTAGATACACTAGGCTTAAATGCTGCACTTGAGAAGCTTATTCAAAAAGTTCATAAGCGTGCGAATTTTGTTTTAGTTTACACAATTGATCGTCTATATTTAGAAGATGAGCGTTTAAACTTGATGATTTATCGGCTTTTTCAAGAGTTGTTAAACAATGCATTAAGACACTCGTATGCCAACACTGTCGAAATTCATTTGTTAGAAACAGACGATGGCTTTGAAATTATTTATTTAGACGATGGTGTAGGATGCCAAATGGATGGAATTATTGTTTCTGATTCAATGGGAATCAGGGGAATGCAAGAGAGGGTACATGCTTTTAATGGCCAGTTTTCTATCAATACCAATGTAGGAGAAGGAATGTCCATTCGAATTAAGATAAATGAAGGAAATCATACTCATCCCTATGACTACGATACTTATAATAGAAAGCCAACTCTTAGTAGAGGATAATATATGAATAGAAAGAAAGATATGAACCATTTAAACACCTCCTAATCTTCTCGTATTGTGTAGAAATTACAGTGCGAGTTGGATTGGGAGGTTTTGCATTGAAGTATATAGAACTTCAAGATATGCGGATTTGGCAACTCATCAGGTAAAAAAATTAAAGAATGATTATTCATTTTAGTAAGGAGAAACTCACATGCTATTAGAAGAACGGTTAAATAATTGGGTAGATTCTTATAATCGAAACGGTTATTTGAATGGTACTTTATTAATTGCATCTAATGAGAATATTCTTTTAAACAGAGGGTTTGGTATGGCGAATTGGGAGCATAGCATTCCCAATGTACCCACAACTAAATTTCGTATAGGGTCGCTCACGAAAGCATTTACAGCGATGGCAATATTTCAATTGCATGAAAAGCAAAAGTTGAATATAAATGATTGTGTAGGAAAATATCTACAAGATTATCCGAATGGTCAACAGATAACAATATTTCATTGTTTAACTAATAGTTCTGGAATACCTAATTATACAAATGCCCCTGATTTTTGGTTTCGCACAATGAGATTGCCATCAACATTAGATCAGTTAATTGATTCCTTTAAAGAAAGGGAATTAGAGTTTGAACCTGGTAGTAAATTTGGCTATTCGAATTCAGCGTATGCGTTGTTAACGGCTATTATTGAAGAAGTTTCAGACATGTCTTATGCAGATTATATACAGCAGCATATATGTCATCCATTAGGTATGTATCATACAGGCTGTGATGATGGGGTGAAGCTTGTTCCAGGTTTAGCTTCTGGTTATTCATTTTGGGAAGAACCCATTCATTCAGCGTATGCGGATATGTCATTCCCATTAGGTTCCTACGGTTTATATTCAACAACAGAGGACCTATTTATTTGGGATCAGGCATTAACATCATCCAAAATACTTCGCAAAGAATTAACAGAGAAAATGTTGACTCCAAATCTTGGATCCTATGCGTGTGGCTGGATGGTCTCTGAAGTAATGGGGAAAAAATGTGTGCATCATTTTGGAGATATTAGCGGTTATTCAAGTGATTTCCTTAGATTTGTTGATGACCAAGTTACGATTATCTTTTTAAGTAATATGAATGTTACACCTGTCATGCACTTAAGTAGAGAGATTGCAAAGATTGTTTTTGATAAAAATGTATCTTCACCGGCACCTGCAGTTCCGATAACGTTCACAAAGAAAGAATCTATCGTGGGACAATATTTAATGGAAAATAAAGTACTTACTATTTCTATTAAAAATGAAGAGCTTTATCTAACGGTCCCTAAGATGTATGGAGCATTATATAAATTTAAGCTTATACCAATTAGTCATGACGCTACGAAAAGCACTTTTTTAACAGAGATGATTTATGAACGATTGATATTTTATTATTCATTATCAGGCGAAATAGAGTGTGTGCAATACGTTGATTGTTATGAAAAATCTTATACGCTTCATAAGCAATAGATGGAGAATCAATATCATATTTTGAAACTTAGAAAGAGGCATCCCAAATCATTAGTTGAGATGCCTCTTTGATTTTATTCATTATATGCGCTTAGCGTGAATACGAAGATACTTTTCGACATCATTGTAAAGTCCTGATTGATTTGCGTATTTCACGTAGTTTTTTGCAGTACGTAACCAATCTAATGTAGATGGTTGTATCTCTTCTAAAACGTGTAATAAATCATTAGTTGTGATTGGACGTTCATCACCGGTTGCTAAAATTTCAGCAAGTACATTTTCAGTAGCTAATTCAATCATATTTTCAATGTCTGCACCTGAGAAAAATTCTGTTTGAGCGGCTAGTGTTGCTACATCTATTTCTTCAGCATATCTTCCCGCTAGCTTCAATTTAAAAATTTGCTCTCTCGCTTTTTTATCTGGTGGAGCGACAAAGATGAGACGGTCGAATCGACCAGGGCGCTTTAAGGCATTATCGATATCCCAAGGGGTATTTGTAGCAGCCATAATAAGCACTTCATCTGTGCTTGTATCAATTCCCTCTAACTCTGTAAGGAATGTGTCGATGATTCCTCGAGTATATTCAGAAGCTTTAGACCGACTCATACCAATCGTGTCTACTTCATCAAAAAACATAATACTTGGCTTTTGAAAACGCGCTTTATCAAAAGCAGCTTTTAAATTTTGTTCACTTTCTCCAATATAGCGATTTAATATGTCTGTAATATGAACAGGATAGAAATTAGCCTTACATTCACCAGCGGTTGCCTTGGCGATAAATGTTTTTCCACAACCCGGGGGACCATAGAGAAGAACGCCGCCGCCAACTTTTTTTCGAAACTTAGCAAATAGACCTTTGTTATAAAATGGGCTAATGATACGTAAAGTAATGGTCTTTTTTAAGTCATCAAGCCCAGCAACATCTGTAAAAGTGATTTGTTCCTTACCTTTTTTTACTGCTTTAGGGGCTTTACCATCAATAACTTTTAACCTAGGTGTAAAGTCTATTAATTGATCCGACTCGGTTTCTTCACTTTTGACTTCTCTTTCAAGTAATTCTTCTGCTGAAGCGGCAATGTCTTCAGTAGTCTCAATCACTTCATCTAAATCAGGACTTTCCTGCTCAATAACTGGTGATTGGATATCCATTGACTTCGTTTGCTGAATTTGTATACTCGTTTTTGTTAATTCATTAATGATTTCCATACGTAGTGCATCATCTGTACAGAGAGAAATTCCTGTTGAATACGATTGTACAGCTTCTAGCCAGCGATCGTTTTCAGCAAGCTCTTTTCCAAGCCAGTAATGTGCTTGAGGGTCAGTTGGGCTTTGTTCCACCATTTGCTGTAACCATTTAATTTTATCCATATCGATAACCCCTTATTTTTCTTAGCCCTTTTGTCAAAGGAACTGATATCCATGTATAGAGTGCAAGTACTACATAGCATTTTAAAAACAGCATGGCTAGACTATCAAACCCTAATGCTATTAATAAAAAGGTTAGCCCAATCCCTACAAGCCACATGATAGAGGGACCCCCTAAACGTTCCATAAAACGATTAGGCGCTAGCAGAGGGTGAGTTGTAATTTCCATCTCTTCTAATATAGATAGTAATGTTTGATCCTCAGGATTTAAAAGAAAGGCTTGTCTGTAATATTCTTTCGCTTCTTTTTCATTATTTCGGAAGGAGGCATTTATTCCAAGGTGCAACAATTTTGCAACTTCACTATCTGCTGAATTCATATATTGTTCTAATGCAAGGATTTGTTGTTCTTTACTTCCATGTACACCTTGTAAAATAAAGTTTCTACGTAACACATATGAATTTTCTGGATCTAATTCTAATGCTTTATTGATTAATAACTTTGATTTATTACGATATCCTGTTTGTTTCATTAAAACAGCATAGCTTGCATGTGTTTCTGCATTATTTGGATTTAAGCGAAGTGATTCAAGAAAGGCTTTTTCTGCTTCTTGCCATCGCTCCGTTTCCATGTATAGATGGCCGAGAAAATAAAATATGAGTTCCTCATCGAATCCTAATCTCATGGCTTCATGAAATTGTTCTTCAGCTTCGTCAAATTCATTTATTGCATAGTTACTGTAAGCTAACATATACCAAAGCCCGCTATTTTCAATATTGTCTTGTAATTCCTCGTTAATAAGCTCGATAACTTGGGGATATTTCCCTATATTAAAATAATGATTAATAACTTCAAAGGATGGTTCTTCATATTCATCATATTCTTCGAATTCACTCATAATATACCTCCTATAGTGCTAGTAAGAATAACGTAATCAAAGCATCGATTAAGCCAGAGAAGATGATTGCGATAAACCCTGGCTTCCATAATGATTCAGCAACACCATCTACTGCTAAATGTTCTTTATATGGCTCGTCTAAAAAAACGAAGAAAATGAAAAAACAGGCAACCCCAAATAGTCGGCCAACTAATTTAATATACTTTTCATCTATGAGGATTAGTTGTTGACCAATTGCGTAAACGATTGCAAGCTTCGCAATAATAAGTACAATACTAATAATCGTTAACAACTGTATGTATTTTTTCTCGATTTTTAGCCATTTAGCGTTTTGTATACCTAGTATGGTAATGGCAAAAATACCACCAAACATAGCAACAAAAAATAGATTACCAATCTCGTAGCTTCTTGTCCTGTCTACTTCATTGTTTGTTAAACTAGGTTCATAAAGATTTTCCATAATACCATCAAGCTCCTTGTTCCCTATTAATATCCTAATAATAGTTGTATTATACATATATTTCTTGAAACTGGAAACACCTTCTTTGCAGGATTGTAAAACGGTTATTATGCTCCTTAATTCTCATTACTTACAATATTGTTCAGGTTAATTTTTTGAATCAAATTCATTTAATGATCTCTTTTGTTTCGTCGTTTTGGATCTCATTATCCCAAGTGAATGACATTTGCTGTGAAAATGTGGAAGGGGAAATAAGTAGTATTAAAATCAATGGATAATCAAAATATTATTATTTTCGTTATTGGAATAGGGAGGAAATACACTTTTTAGAAATATTCAATAAAATGAAGAGAATTATTAAAAATGTAACCGATATAATTCAATAGATGATAGAGGAGGTATGAAAATTTGAATAAAAAATTATTTTTGACAGCAGCAGCTATCCCAGTAGCTCTTATTGTACCAACAGTTGCAGGAGCAGCAGCCAATACAGTTTCCATCACAGGACAAAATACAGTAAATGAAACTTTAAAAGCTTCTATTGAAAACTTACCAGCAAATTCGATTGTTAAAGGTTATCAGTGGTATTATGTAGATGGTTCTAACGATTCAACGAATAAACCAATCTCTGGTGCCACAACAGCGTCATTTACAATACCAGTAGAAGCGGCAGGCAAAGCAGTTTTCGTGGAAGCGACTACAACAAATGGCGATAAGTATAAGAGTGAACCCCGTTCGATTAATGAACTAAAACTTTCAATAACTGCGCCAAGAATTGATAGTAGTTCAAATTATGCAGTACCTGGTGAATTGGTACAAGTCGCAGGTGCGATTGTAACCGATGATGCCGGAGCAAAGTTGAAAAGCAGTCAGATTACATATAGCTATCAATGGTTTTATAAAGTAGGTGAATCCTTCACAATAATTGATGGAGCTACTAACGACACATACCGAATTCCTAATAATGCTTTAAGTATTGGCATCACAGATATAATGGTTAATGTAAAGGCAAAGGTAGGAACTGCTTTCGTAGAATCTGAGTTTTCTAGTGTGGTAACAGTATCTAACGAACCATCTGAGTCAATGATTAAGGAAATAAAAACTTTACTAATAAATGACAACAAATATAATGTAAAAAGTTTAGAATCTTTTAAAGCAGAAGTAACGGCATTAGAAAGTAAATATCAGGCACTATCAACTGCAGCAAAGGCGAATGTGACAAATTATGACGTATTAAAGAGAGCAGCTGCAGATGTAGATTTAATTAGCAAGTTAAATGAGAAAGTAGATAAGGTAAAAGAGGTTAATGAAAAAGACCTACCGAAATATTTAAAAGAAATCGATGAGTCCTATGATAAGTTTGATTTATTACAACGTAGTTTAGATATAAATGATGCTTTATACAATAGTATTAAAAACATTTTGATAGATCCGTCACATATTGAAGAATTTAAAGAAGTTAGAAGACTAAATCAGGCAATTGTAGAATTGTTAGCATATAAAAATTCTTTTGTTACGTATGTACCTACTAGCATAGAATCTTTACAAACAGCAGTTGAAACAATTGAAAAGGATATAGCAAAATTATCTCAAACTTACCGAGCAACTGTTCAAAATCAAACAATTTTAAGTGATGCTAAGTCGGATATTAAAAAGATTGAACAATTTATTAAACTTTTCGATAAGCTGTCACAAAATGATTCGCCTAGCAAACAGGTGACAACAGCAAAATCAATTCGTACGTCTTATGAAAAGTTAACTTATAAACAACTTCAACTTGTACCAGCAAAATATATTAGTACATTACTTCAAGCAGAAAACGCAGAAAACAGTCAAATTGACAGATTAAATATCGAGATTGACAATTATGTAGGCGATGTGGATGACAGTTATCCAATTGATCCGTCAGTAACTACTTGGCAAAGTCATGTTAATAATGTAAACCGTATTATTAATGAATATAAGGGCTTAACGAAAAATTCAGCGGCTAAAATTGTCGGATATGATAGCATGGTAACCCTGCAAAAGGATTTTAAAGCAGCTGAAAAAATTATTAAGGACATGGACGCCTATCAAAAGCTATCAGTAACGCCAGGGGTAGCTGAAAGTAAGTTGAAAACTAATTACACTAATGTATTGAAAGCTTATAATAAGTTAACTAGTCTACAACAATCACTTGTTTATAATGCAAACGATTTTTTATTAAATACCCCGACTATTACGGTTGATTTAAATGGTAAGGAACCTGCTGATAAAGCTGCTGCATTGGCTTTAAAGGCTGATGTTGATAAGCTTACTGATGTAACGAAATATACGTTTACCCAATTCGAAAGTGCTGTTAATGCAGCAACAACAAAATATAAAAACTTATCTTCCGCTGGACGAAAGTACGTAACAAACTATTATTTATTAACAGCGGCTAGTAAAGATCTTTCTGGTGTTAAGTCATTCCATAAAAAAGTGCAAACTGCAAGAGAAGAAACAGATGCTACGAAACAAGCGAAAAAAATTCAAACAGTACAAACTGCTTATGCAAAGCTACCTGCAAATCAACAGTTTCTAGCAAAACAGCAATATGAAGACTTGCTTAACCATCGTTTAGAAGATGTTAATGCACCAGATATCACAAAGTTAAATAATGAAATTGCAAAAATTGTCTCAAACGATACGTATACAGTTTCAATAGAAAAAATTAATGAGCTTTCAACGCAATATAATAAGCTGAGCTCTAGTGATAAAAAACGTATTACGAATGCGTCTATCTTAACAACAGCGGTTTCCGATGTGAAAAAAGTAGAATCATTTATGAAGACGTATGAAAAATCATTTACTAATAACCCAACAACTGTCATTAAAGCTTTTTATAAGCTAACATCAAAACAAATGAGTTTAGTCAGTCCAGAAATACGACAATCCATTATCGATAAGGATCAAGGTCAACAACAGTCTAATGAAAGTGCTTTGAAGTTAGTAGAATCAATTAATTCACTCCTTGTAAATGGTGAATATATTGATGATTTGGAGACTAAAGTAAAAGAAATTCGTACAGCATATGATGGCCTTAGTGCTTCAGAAAAGAGCATCGTAAAAAATTATTCTAAGCTAACACAGGCCGAGAGTGATTTGAAAAAGGTAGCCGATGTACATGCTCTTTATGTACCTTCGACAGAAGAGAATGCAGCAGCTCGTAAAACTTGGCAAACTGCTTACGGTAAGCTCTCGAAAAAATTAGAAATTTTATATAATAAAATGTATGCAAACGATTTATAAAAAATAGTTTAAACTAAAACCCCGAATAACGAATTTATTCGGGGTTTTAGTGTGTGTGCCTGGAAGGTGGATGTCGATAAAAATTAAAAGTTGGGTGATAAAACGTGAAAGTTAGTCGATAAAATTCAAAAGTTGGTTGATAAAACAAAAAAATGTTCCGATGAAATTCAAAAGTTGAATGACATTATGTTAAAAGGATGTCATGTGGATAAGTTGATTGGAGAGAGGAAAATGGTTCAGGTAAAGCTTATATGGAGAAAGCTGGTATTTTTGATGATGTCAATGATGCAATATCTTATCATCCTGGTACTTTTACATCTGTTTTGACTTACACCTCTCTAGCAAACTATGCAGCTACTTTTAAGCTTAGCGAGAAGCAGCCACATCACATTTAGGAAGAAGTGCATTAGATGCAGTTGAACTCATGAATGTTGGGGTAAACTATTTACATGAGCATATCATTCCAGAAGCACGCATTATGCGGTTACAAACATAGGAGGATCGTCTCCAAATGTCGTTCAACCATTTGCAGGGGTGACATACTTAGTGATTTAGGAATACCAACTTATGAAATAGACTGCTGTTGATTTAATTGACAATCCAGTACTTATTGAAGAAGCTAAAAAAGAGTGGTAGGAACGTCTGGATGGGGAGACTTATGTTTCGCTAATTCCAGAAGGCTAAGCCTCGAAAACTTTAAAAAGTCTTTAAAAAGTTATACCAAATAGAGTCTTCGTAGGGTAAACTATGGAGACTCTGTTTTTGCCTATTATTAAGTTTTTTTCTTAGTAAAGTGTATTTATTGAGTAGTTATGGCGTAAAAATGCCGTTTTTTGAAAGGAGATCACAAAATGCCGACAGAACATATCAATCATAATAATCAGCTTGCGGCAGAATGGGTGAAACAGTTTCGTCCTTACGCAAAAGAGGGGAAATGCGCAAGCTATATTCCCGCTTTAGCGGAAAAAGATCCAAATCAATTAGCGATTTCGATTATCGGTACTAATAATGAGGAAATGAAAGCCGGAGAGACAACTGAACTATTTACCCTGCAAAGTGTTTCAAAAGTCGTTACATTTATTTTAGCGTGTATGGAACGAGGGCTACCTTATGTTTTAGAACGAGTAGATGTTGAACCTACAGGTGACACCTTCAATTCAATTATTCGTCTAGAGAGCCATCAACCTGGAAAACCTTTTAATCCAATGATTAATGCAGGTGCAATTACAGTATCCTCTATGCTTGATGGAAATTCTCCGCAAGAGAAGGTTTCAAAAATCCTTCAATTTTTAGAACAAATCGTTGGCAAGGAATTAAAGGTTAATGAAGAGGTTTATCAATCTGAGTGGCAAACTGCAAATCGAAACCGTTCATTAGCCTATTATTTAATGGATTCGGGCTTTTTAAATTGTCCTGTAGAAGAAGCATTAGAGGTATATTTGAAACAATGTGCTATTGAAGTAAATGTTTCGGATTTGGCAATGATTGGTTTAGTCATTGCCAATGATGGCTATCATCCTCATTTAAATAAACAGCTCTTCCCTAAACAAGTAGCAAAATTAGCGAAGGCATTGATGGTTACTTGCGGTATGTATAATGCTTCTGGGAAATTTGCGGCATTTATAGGATTACCCGCTAAAAGTGGTGTCTCTGGGGCAATTTTGGCGGCTGTACCAAGTCACGCAGGCTTAGATTCACCTTTTCCTACCGGCTGTGGTATAGGCATTTATGGACCAGCAATTGATGACATTGGGAACAGTGTAGCCGGAGTGAATTTACTCAAGCATATTGCTACCGAGTGGAATATGAATATTTTTTAATCAATATGAAAGATGACTTCGTAAATGGACGTAGTCATCTTTTTTGTGATTTTACTTCGCTTTCGCACAATAAATAAAGCCCTGAATAGGTACACTTTCTTTAAAAGTGTCACTATTCGGGACAATTCATTTTACCGTATTAGTTCTTTCTTTTCATTTTATAAATAATCATTAGTATGATAAACCAAATTGGTGTTAACAGTAATGCGGTACGTGTTGCCTCTGAAATGAACATGACTACTAATAGAAAAGCAAAGAAGGCAAGTACTAAATAGTTCACGAACGGAGTAAAAGGTGCCTTGAAAATCGATGCTTCATGAAGTGCGCGATTTTTACGTTTATAAATGATATGAGAGATTAATATAATACTCCATACCCATATAAAGCAAATAGCACTAATCGTTGTAACAACACTAAAGGCGTTTTCAGGCATTAATTTACTTAGTAATGCACCAGCGGAAACTACAATTGCAGAAACAACGAGTGCGTTACTTGGCACACTGTTTTTATTGAGCTTTGCAAACTTTGGCGAAGCTTGCTTGTTGTTCCCAAGATTAAAAAGCATACGGCTAGTAGAAAATAAACCACTATTACCGGCAGAAGCGGCAGATGTAAGTACGACAAAATTAATAATACCTGCAGCAATTGGAATACCAGCTAGTGTAAATACTTGTACAAATGGACTACTAGAGGCAGACATTTCATTCCAAGGATTAATGCATAAAATAACAAATAATGCCCCTACGTAGAATAATAAAATGCGTAATGGAATTTTGTTAATGGCAGAAGGAATATTTTTTTTAGGATTGGCTGTTTCAGCAGCAGAAACCCCTACTAACTCGACACCAACAAAAGCGAAAACAACCATTTGGAATGCCATTAGGAAACCGTGTAAGCCGTTCGGGAATAACCCGCCATGTGCCCAAAGATTTTCAACAGAAACTGTGCCAGAGCTTGTTTGAAAACCTGTAAATAACATGAATACTCCAATCACAATCAGTGCCACAATTGTAATGACTTTTATAAGTGCAAACCAAAATTCTAGTTCGCCAAATAGTTTTACAGTTAATAAATTCAACATTAATAACAGTACTAAACAGCCAATTGCAGGCACCCATTGTGGTATATCAAACCAATATTGTACATAAACGCCGACAGCAATAATATCTGCCATAGCGGTCATGATCCAGCAGAACCAGTATGTCCAGCCAGTGATGTAACCTGCCCAAGGTCCTATGTATTCGGATGCAAAATCAGTAAACGATGTATAGCCAGCATTCGATAATAATAGTTCACCTAATGCCCGCATAACAAAAAATAAGGCGGTTCCGACAATGAGATAAGCAAAGATAATGGAAGGTCCCGCTAAAGCAATGGCTTTGCCTGATCCTAAAAATAAACCAGTACCGATTGTTCCACCAATCGCTATGAGCTGCACATGGCGATTTTTTAATTCACGTTTTAATTGTTGTTGTTCCACGTTAATCCCCCTCAAAGATACGTAAAAACTATGACTGGAAAATAAAAAAAGAGACTAGTAGTGACACTAGTCTCGTAAATGACAGAATAACAAATACCAATTGCGGATGTTGTATGTAAAAAAAGAAAACATTCGTGTGGTATAGCTTTCATGTTGAAAGTTGATATTACTCCTCTGTCCTTTTGCCTGAGATAGTGAACCCTTCGGCGACGCAAAATGCGCTCTCTCCAGAACTGCTCCTGCTATAGTGTTATCCATAGCATTCATAGCTTATATTGTATGTCTGTATGACATTATTTTAAGATATTATAAATCCTATCAGTGCCTACTTAATTATTCAAGGATAAATTTCAGACATTTTCAGAAAAAAAGAAGAATGGAGTTCATCTAGGTAAATACTTTACGAAAAATAGTATTTTTAGACATATGTAAATTTAAGGATAATGTTTTAATTCGCGGTATATGGAGTTGGAAGAGATGAAAATTGGAACTAGCTTAGGAAGCGGCTCGCATTTTGGTAAAGGAATGTGAAAGAGAGTATGTATCTTTCGTTGCTTTAACTTACTCCAACTAACTTGTCAGACATTAAACAAAATATATAATATAGTAGAAACTCAGAATTTTTTGCAAAAAGTAAACCATCTCATAGTCATTTGAGATGGTTTCTTTTAGTTTAAACAATGTGATATAGGTAAATATAAATAAATTTACTTTGTTTCCGTGAGTAGATTTATTTATATTAGTCACTAATGTCTTATTGATTTTTTAATTTTGTTTTTTGGACTTTATTTTACCTGTCCAAGTACGGAAGCCGCCTTGAAGTTGGTAAATTTGGTTGTAGCCACGTTTTTTAAGAAATAAAGCAGCACGTGAGCTACGGCCTGTATTTTGACAGTATAAATATACTGGTAAATCTGGGCGGATTTCTTTGTGACGTTGACGTAGAGTAGTTGAAGGAACATTGCGTGCACCAAGGATGTGACCAGCATCAAATTCTTTTTGTTCACGTACGTCGATAAGCTGTGCTTTACGATAGCCTTCAATAAATTGTTCTTGTGTTAGGTTTGTTACGGCTTTTTTTAGTCGTAGGGCGTTAATGCCGATATAAGCAATTACAACTACTAAAATAACACCGATTGTGATAAGTATGTTCAACAAAATTTCTTACCCCTTTCTATCTTCTTTATTATTATAAAAGATGCGCTAGCGATAGTCCAATGAGTTTGATAAAATAAATTAGATTGTGGCTAGAATTAATTTATCTCTATTTATATGGATTTTATTAGTGAACTGTCACAGTATCTTTCCACTATTTTCTTGGATTAGGGTGGTGGATACTTTCATAAAGAATAGAACTTAACGCACGGTGTCAAAATTTTGAGAAGCATTATTTTTGGCTCATAACAAAGAATTGGATAACATTTGTTAAAATGAATGCCATATATAAGGTGACTTATTTTGTACACTTTCGCTAAAGTTTAATTAAATATTTGTAGGAGATGAAAATATGACAACTTGGTATTTTCTAAATTCAGGGAAATGTAGCCCTTCTTTTAATATGGCATTAGATGAAGCATTACTTGATTGGCATAGTGAAGGTTTAATTCCACCAGTTATTCGTTTTTATGAGTGGGAGCCAGCAACACTTTCGATTGGCTATTTTCAACAAGCGAAAAGAGATATCAATCTAGATGCGGTACGAGAACAAGGACTAGGCTTTGTTCGTCGTCCAACAGGTGGTAGAGCTGTTTTACATGAACATGAATTGACTTATAGTGTCATTGTTTCAGAAAGCTATCCAAATATGCCTGAATCAGTGACAGAGGCGTATAGAGTGTTAAGTGAAGGTATATTGAAAGGTTTTCATAATCTAGGTATGGATGCTTATTTTAGTGTACCTGATACAGAAGAACAAAGAGCAGACTTAAAGAAACCAAAAAGCGCAGTTTGCTTTGATGCGCCAAGCTGGTATGAGCTTGTTGTAGAAGGTAAAAAAGTAGCGGGTAGTGCACAAACTCGTCAAAAAGGTGTTATTTTACAGCACGGAGCTATTTTACTTGATTTAGATCAGGAGAAATTATTGTCTGTTTTCAATTTTTCAAGTGAAGAAGCGAAGGACCGTATGCGTAGAAAGATGCCAGAGAAAGCGGTTGCTATCAATAATCTTGTCAAAGAACCAGTGACTATTGAACAATGTGTGACAGCTTTTCGTGATGGTTTTGCAAAATCGTTGCAAATTGATTTAAAACCATTTACACTTTCTGAGGAGCAATTAGAATATGTACATGCACTAGAAGAAAAAAAATATGCATGTGATGATTGGAACTTCAAAAAATAAAAAATGGTATAAGAAAAATATTTTTTTATCGTTCAACCCTTGTAATAACAAGCAGTTCGGATTCTATTCGAAATTGCAAGAGTTGAATTAAAAAACTATATATAGTATCTTTTTTAAAGAAACATACACAATATGTAGTGTTTAACGACACATGATATTGTGTATTTATTATTGTAATGCAGAAAACAAGGGAGGCAAAACGATGGTACTTACAAATCATCAACCCGAAGTAAACAAATTTGAACAGTTAAACAAAGATATTGAACAATTTCCACAGGTTCATCCTGTAACACCTAATATGCACATAACGCATAAAGGTGTATCTAGACTTGTGATGATCGATCGCTACTCGTTTAAGGATACGGAGAAGAAAACGTTAAAAGCCGGTGATTTCGTCGTATTAACAGTGAAGTCAGATCCAAAATTCCCTGCACGTGGTTTAGGGACAATCCAAAAGCTTGATATGTCTACAAAAACAGCAGAAATTTTGATTGAGGAAGATTACCGTAGTGCTTTAGATGATCCGAAAGAGCAAGAAACGGGTGTGATTACGCGTTCAATTGACGTGCTAGAAAAGCCTCTTGAAATATTTTATGAACAAATCGCAAAACGAAATGCAACAGGACTTGCTTCTGTTGAAAAAACACCAGAGAAACGCCAAGAATGGTTTGAGAAATTTTATGAGCAGTTAGTATCATTAAAATTCATTCCAGCTGGACGAGTTATTTACGGAGCAGGATCTGAAACAGATGTAACGTTCTTCAACTGTTACGTAATGCCATTTGTAGCAGATTCACGTGAAGGAATTAGTGATCACCGTAAGCAAGTAATGGAAATTATGAGCCGCGGTGGTGGTGTAGGGACAAATGGTTCGACATTGCGTCCACGTAACACTTTAGCACGTGGTGTAAATGGTAAATCATCTGGCTCTGTATCATGGTTAGATGATATTGCGAAGCTGACTCATCTTGTTGAACAAGGTGGTAGCCGCAGAGGTAAGCATAATCTAGGTGCTTCTGCGTAAACAAACCTCGTGAATTGCTGGAAACTCTTTAACGGAAATATTGTCACTTTAATCGAGGTGGGAATTATGGATGTTTATGATGCGAAACAGCCACAGACTTGTTTAATATGTGGTTTTACAATAAATCATAATAAACAAGGTTGGTATACGTCTCATTTGAAAAATGAGCATAACTTAACGTTAGATAATTATTTAATATCTTATTTTTATCCAATAGAAATGGTTACCTGCCAATATATTTTATGTAATAAAGAGGTTAAATTGAGGCGTGGTATTCCCAATCAATTTTGTAGTAGAAGCTGTCGAGGAAAAGGTGAGCCTTTAACTTGTGTAATTTGTGGAAAACTATTCGATGAAAAACATCGGCAGACTAAAACTTGTAGTAAAGAGTGTGCGAGTAGGCTTCGATCACAAAATACAGGAAAATGGCATAATGAAATGCCGGATGAACAAAAGAAGGTTCATTTTGAAAATATCATTTCAAAAACAGCTAAAACTAGAAAAATAAATGGAACTCCTTCATGGAATAGCGGTAAGACAGGGGTTTATAGTGAAGAAACCATCGAAAAGATTCGACAAGCTGCATTAAAGCAACTAGAGAGGGAAACATTTAGAAAAACTAGTATTGAAAGAGCTTTAGAGCATTTCTTAGTTGAACAATCAATTCCCTACAAATATTCCTTCATCTTTGAAGGAGCACAATTTGATTTTCTACTATTAGGGACAAATATTCTAATTGAGTGTGATGGCGATTTTTGGCATAGGAATCCAAAATTTTATTCCACTTTTTATGAAGTTCAAAAGAGGATAAAAGCCAGGGATATTGAAAAAAATCGAATTGCAGCGGCTCACGGGTACACTTTACTTCGTTTCTGGGAAGATGAGATAAAAAGTGATTTTGAAAATGTTAAAAAACGCATTATAAATGCACTGCTAGCTACAACGTAACTGGAAACGGTAAGCGTGAATGCTTGAAAATAGCAGTGGGATAAAGACAATCAGCAGCCAAGCCTCTTTCAGAGAGGAAGGTTCAACGACCATCGAAAGCACGCTATGTTAGCGGAAGTGAGTAGAGTAGGAGTGAAGCCACTCCGAAGTGCGAGGACATCTAATAAGATGTAAGATATGGTCTCAACTTCTATGGTGACATAGAGAGTGGGTATAGCGAACCCGCGTAAGAAATCGGCACAAATGATTATGCTGGCAGATTGGCATCCTGATATCGTGGAATTTATTATTTCGAAAATGCAAAATCCACGTATTCTTCGATACCTAATCGAAAATACAACGGATAATTCAATTATTCGTCTAGCAAAAGAAAAATTAAACTTTAAGCCTCTTTCATCTCAAGAGGAAGCTATGTACCAAGGTATTGTTAACTATAAAGGTATCGAAGGCTTAGGCGGTTTTGATACGGCTATTATTCGTGAAGCAGAAAACAAACTTCGTGATGGTGGTACTTATACTGTTCACAATCAAGAGTTTTTAACTGGTGCAAATATTTCTGTAACATTAACAAAAGAATTTATGCAAGCTGTAGAAAATGACGCTGACTTTGAGCTTCGTTTCCCAGCTGTTGAAGAATATACAAAAGAAGAGATGGCTATTTACAACAGTGAATGGCATAAAGTTGGAGATGTACGCGAATGGGAGAAAATGGGCTATAAAGTACGCACTTACCGCACGATTAAAGCGAAGGAATTATGGAATTTAATCAACGTTTGTGCAACATACTCTGCAGAGCCAGGTATTTTCTTCATCGACAACGCTAATGACATGACAAACGCAAAAGCTTATGGTCAAAGCGTTGTAGCGACAAATCCGTGTGGGGAACAACCACTTGCACCATATTCTGTGTGTAACTTAGCGGCTGTGAACTTAGCACAGTTTGCGAATAAGGAAGATCAAACAATTGATTATGAAGCACTACGTGAAACAGTTCGTGTTGGTGTTCGTATGCAAGATAATGTTATTGATGCTACACCATACTTCTTAGAAGAAAACCGTGTACAAGCTCTTGGAGAGCGTCGTGTTGGCTTGGGTGTAATGGGCTTAGCGGACTTACTAATTTATTGTGAGAAAGAATATGGCTCAGAAGCGGGTAATGAGCTAGTTGATGAAATCTTTAAAACGATTGCTGAAACTGCGTATGAGACGTCAACGGAGCTTGCAAAAGAACGCGGTAGCTTCCCATTCCTTGTAGGAGCAACTGAGGAAGAGACAGCACGTTTACGTAAAGCATTTACTGAAACAGGCTTTATGCAAAAAATGCCTGCACACATTAAAGAACAAATTTTAGCAACTGGTATTCGCAACTCACATTTACTGACAGTAGCTCCAACTGGTTCTACTGGTACGATGGTTGGTGTGGCAACAGGTCTTGAGCCATACTTCTCATTCACATATTACCGTTCTGGTCGTTTAGGTAAATTCATCGAGGTAAAAGCAGAAATCGTACAAGAATATTTAGGACGTCATCCAGAAGCTAATGAGAATGAACTTCCTGAATGGTTCGTTACGGCTATGGAGTTAAAACCAGAAGCACATGCTGATGTACAATGTATCATCCAAAAATGGATCGATTCATCTATTTCAAAAACTGTAAACGCACCAAAAGGTTATACAGTACAACAAGTTGAAAAAGTATACGAGCGCTTATATAAAGGTGGCGCTAAAGGTGGTACGGTCTATGTAGATGGTAGCCGTGATTCACAAGTACTGACACTAAAAGCTGAAGAAAATGATATGGATCAACTATCATTTGAAGAAGAATTAGTAGAAGTACCAACGAAGCGTCCTGTTGTATTAGTAGATACGATTCAAGCATTAGAATCGACAACAGTTATTGGTTCGGATGTAGGGAATACTTGTCCTGTATGCCGTAAAGGAACTGTTGAAGAAATTGGTGGCTGTAATACATGTACAAACTGTGCTGCACAGTTGAAATGTGGCCTATAAAATAATGAAAAAGTGTCTATCTCGTCAAAATGACGGATAGACACTTTTTTTATCTTCATTTAGACAAAAGCTAACTACGGAAGTACCCCCACCTTTGAGGGGGAGGCCTAAGCACAAAGCCGATTGCCGTCCATTAAGACAGAGGCTCTTACTTGACGTTTTTAGTTATTACAATATTTCAATATACCCTTCTGTTCCATGTACGCGAATTCGTTGCCCGTCTTTAATCAGTTTAATGGCATTTTCCACCCCAACAACTGCTGGTAAGCCATATTCACGCGCGATAACTGCTCCATGGGTCATCAGTCCACCAACTTCGGTAACTAGACCTTTTATGGATACAAACAATGGTGTCCAGCTAGGGTCAGTAAAGGAGGTAACTAATATATCTCCTTCTTCTATATCGGCATCTTCCATGTTTAAGATGACACGAGCGCGTCCCTCGATAACTCCAGAAGAAACAGGCAGCCCTACAATAGCTTTGGCTGGGAGATTTTCTCGTTTGTATTCACCTACAATGATTTCACCATCAGACGTGATAACGCGTGGGGGAGTAATTCTTTCATATAATTTGTACTCGTCTTTTCGCTCGCTGATGATCTGGTAATCTAGTTTATTTGTGTGTACGATTTCACGAAGTTCTTCAAAAGTGAGATAGTATATATCTTCTTTTTCATGAATAACGTTGGCTTGTACGAGTTGTCCGGCTTCTTTCAGTAAAGCCTGCTTATAAACGAAGTAGCGATTAATCATGCCGTATTTTGGATACTCGCGATAACCGATGAAATTTCGGATTAGGCTGATCATTCGTTTTGTTTCTTTGGCTTTTTGTTCACCATCCGGTAATTGCTTCAATCGCTCTAATAACTCTTGTTCTTTTTTCAAAGCTTCCTGTCGCCCTTGCTCAAATTTCCGAGTGCTGGCATTAGGCTGCAAGTTTTTGATATTGTTAAGAATCATGGGGACAAGTGTAATCGGTTTTTCACTCCAACGAGGTTTCGTAATATCGATTTCTCCAGCACATCGCATTCCGTATTTGTTGAGAAAAACATAGAAAGCGTCTCTAGCTTCCTGTCCACCATTGAATTTAACTAGTTCAACCAAAAAGGTATCATCTTTTGTGTGTTGTAAATATGCAATTACTTCTGGATAAGGACGGATCACATCTGCGACATCTAATAGTGCTAGACCCATTTCCGAAGTAATATTATTTGGTACAGATTGAGAAAGCGTGTCTGCTACGTTTTTTTCACCTAACCACTCGTTCATTTTTTCATTAACCCATATTGAAGCATTTATAGCAGCCATAAATACAGCTGAACTTTGTGGGTCAAATAAAAACTTCTTTAATTCCTGAATATCTTCTAGAATAAAATCAAATAAATCTATTCCTGATTTCGTTTGGATGTTTTGTTTTAACTCTTCTATGGATGTTTGATTTCGCTTAATCAATTCAGAAACGATTGATGGATTGTTTTCAATTTGTGCTAGCGTATCTGTATTGCCTCTGTTGGGACTCGGTGCTTTAATATCATTCGGTAACGATTTTATAAAATCTCCACGCTCAATGATGTTCATAAGTGCGTCTTTCATGAGCGGATCGTGTTGTCCCATAGCATTTAATAAATTGTTTCTACTGACCGGTAAAGCTAGTTGATGCGTAACATCAACAAACAACCTTCCGCCTGCTTTACGCATGGGCGCAGAAGTCGTTAACAGAAAAAAAGACAATCCCAATGGTTTCATAGGATCGGTCATCATTTGTTGGTGACCGACAGATATATAGACGTGGTTTTCTTGATCATTCGCTTTAGGGATGGGGAAAAGGGTCGTGATTGGGCGACTTTGGACAATATAAAATGTATCATCAACCAAACACCATTCGATATCTTGTGGGCAATCAAAATAAGCTTCGATCTGTCTGCCGATGCGTGCTAGTTGTAAAATCTGTTGATCGGTAAGTGTTTGTGTCTTTTGCTGATTCGGATCGATCTGTTGTGTCTCTGTTCCTCCTCCTTTTAGGCTATAGATAGCTAATTTCTTGGTTGCTATCATTTTATCGACGATTTTATCTTCCTGTACTTTATAACAATCGGGAGAGACCAAGCCAGAGACCAGTGCTTCTCCGAGTCCAAAACTGGCATTGATTGATAGCAGTTTTCGGTTAGAAGTTATCGGATCAGCGGTAAATAAAATCCCTGATGCTTGTGGGAAAACCATCCGTTGTATGATAACGGATAAATACACTTGACTGTGGTCAAATCCATTTTGCATACGGTAGATTACCGCGCGATCCGTAAATAGGGAAGCCCAACATTTGCGAATATGCTGCAAGATGGAATCTTTGCCGATGATATTTAAATAGGAGTCTTGTTGACCAGCAAAAGAGGCATGTGGTAAATCTTCAGCAGTCGCACTAGAACGCACTGCGTAAGCATGGTCATCACCTAGCTGAGAGAGTGTGTGTGCAACTGAATTTACAACGTCCGAAGGGATTTCTACTTCCATAATGATTTGTCGAATCTTCCTGCTGATTTCGCCAACTTGATCTCGATCCTCTACTTTTAGCGTTAATAGTTGGTCCAACAATATTTGAAACGTTTCGTTTTGTTCGATGGCTTTTTGATAACCCACCGTTGTAACACAAAATCCCTCTGGTACTTGTATTCCTTCGATTTTTGATAATTCCCCTAAATTTGACCCTTTTCCACCAACGAGCAAAAGCTGTGTTTTATCCATTTCCTGAAAACCAAGAACTAAAGAATTCATTCTGCATCTCTCCTAACCATTTTATTGAGAAAAAATATTTGACAAGAGCTTACCAGTGCGATATAATTAAATTATAAAATAGGATTACTATGCACATTTTGTAGACGACAATTGTAATATAATTATATCTTCGTGTCTGTTTTTGTGCAATATTAAAGAACTTGGTGAAAATATCCAAGTCTCTTCTTGATTTCCCTCTTCCGCTAATCACATCAAAAACCTGATTTAATCCGACTCAATACATAGTTAATCCCGGCATGCCTAAGATACTTTTTAACTCTTCTGCGGTTTTTTCTTTCCTATTTCGCTAAATTAATTCCTTCACGTTGACGTATTCGAATTAGATCACGTCTAACGGATTTACTATACCCATAACCGTCATTAAAAATTGCCTATACGGATTATCTTGCCACCAACGGGTGCTTATGTTGAATTACGCTTAAGCAATGTTCTTCAACAAAACCACATAATAAAAATAATATGATATCCATTAAAGGGCGCGATTGTGAAGGACGCAGGTAGAAAATGATCAAACTTTTTTATAAAACTGATAATTAATTCTTCTGGATAAGAATCCATTTTGATCTATCTATGTTCAAAATGGATTCTTTTTATTTATCGTAAAATACTGGTTGTGGGGTATTTTTGATCGAACTTTATTTCAAAGTAACCATCTATATCGTTAACAAGACGGATAGGTACTTTTTTTATCTTCATTTAGACAAACCCTAGCTACGGAAGTCTCCCACCTTTGAGAGGGGAGATGGGTCCTTGTCATTTCAACGTAAGATGTGGGGTCAGAACTAAAATTTAAATTTTTTTAGTAGGATTTTCAGGAAATCTCTCGAAATATTTAAGTATAGAGGGGGAGAGTGTATGTTTAGTTTACCAATTATAGTAGCTCCGATGTTTTTAGTTTCTAACCCTAAGATGGTTATTGAAGCTAGTAGAGCAGGGGCTATCGGTTCATTTCCATTATTAAACGCAAGACCCGCTTCAACATGTGCTGAGTGGCTAGAAGAAATAAAAAAGGCACTACCGACTGAGCAATGGGCAGTCAACTTAATATGTCATCCTGTAGCGAATACACGTTTTGAGGAAGATATACAGTTAATTGAACAGTTTCAGCCACCAATTGTCATTACGTCACTCGGTAATCCAAAGAGAGTTTTGGACATTGTACATGGCTATGGTGGGAGGGTCTATGCAGATGTTGCGAACGTCAAGCATGCAGAAAAGTCTGCTGCAACGGGTGTAGACGGACTAATTCTTGTTTGTGCAGGTGCTGGTGGGCATGGTGGGCAACTGAACCCATTTGGCTTTGTATCTGCCGTAAAGAAATTCTTTACGGGGACAATTATTTTATCAGGTTCCATCTCTAGCGGTGCAGACGTATTAGCTGCTCAAATAATGGGGGCAGACTATGCTTATATGGGTACTCGTTTTTTAGCTTGTGATGAAGGAAATGCACCTGAGGAGTACAAAAATATGGTAATTGACAGTGATACCTCTGATATTTTATATACCGATGCCTTTAGCGGTGTCCATGTTAATGTGTTAATTCCATCTTTATTGAAGGAAGGCATTGATCCAGCGACATTGAAGCCAAGAGAGGATGTTGATTTGACACATCTTGTCAATGTAAAAGCATGGCGAGATATTTGGTCGGCGGGTCATGGTATCACAAATGTTATCAAGCGAGAATCGGTTCGTGAAATACTCATAACATTGGAAGCGGAGTACGAGAAAGCAAAGCAACAAATAATTTCTGTACAGCCATTGTAAAAACTATAAAAAAGGGCAAGTCCAACCAAACTCATCAGTTGGACTTGCCCTTAATTTTTAATCATGATTTAAAGTAGCTGCGATTTCTGGTTGCTGTTCAACTTGAAGCAGCATATTGAAGGATGCGATGGCTACTTCTACTTGCTCATCCTTTGGCTCACGTGTTGTTAGTAATTGTAGCCATAAGCCTGGATAGCCCAGGAAGCGTAACACGGGAATATTACGGCACGCATTTGTCGCTTGAAGTACTTCAAATGATATACCAAGAACAACTGGAATTAATAGAATACGGTCCAAAATGCGTAACCAAAGTGGATCAGTTGGCACGAAGAAATATAAAAACATGCCTACAAACACAGTGAACAGCATAAAACTACTACCGCAACGATAGTGTAAGCGTGATTGTGCTTGCACATTTTCCACTGTTACGTCCATACCAGCTTCATAGCAATTGATAACCTTATGTTCTGCACCATGATATTGGAATACTCGTTTAATTAGTGGCGTTAAAGATATAAAATATAAATAGGAAAGTAGTAAAACTAACTTAATGCCACTTTCAAGTAAAATTTGACCAGTTTTGCCTTCTATCCATTTAGAGAAAAAATCCGCAATAAATACTGGAATTAATGTAAAGGCAAATTTACTGAATAAAAAGGTAAGAATACCTACAACTGCAACGCCTAAAATCATTTGAAGTCTCGAGCCTTCCTCTTTATGCTCTTCTTCTTCGCCAGGTGTAACGTCGAAACGGTCCCCTGAAAATTGCATGTGGCGAGAGCCTAAACCAGCTGATTCAATCAGTGCTACAACGCCCCGTATCAATGGAATTTTTTTAAGCTTTTGTAAAATAGGGTTTTGAACTTTTTTAAAATGATAATAATCAATGGAATCATCGTTACGGCGAATAGCGGTAACCGTATGTTCCTTTCCTCCGAACATTACACCTTCTAATTGTGCTTGTCCCCCGTATACAGGTGAATTGCTCAAGGCTAACACCACTCTCTTTATATATTTCAACTGTACCATTGTACTAAATTTAGTGAAAAACCTCTAGAGTTACGCATAGTAAAATTTCTATATGGTTACACTAATCGTACAGTTTAGGAAATGATTAACGTTTGAAAATAAACTCGTGGTACAAGTTAGGAGGATTTTACTTGAAAGTAGCTAGTATAACATCGCTCGTCAGTGCACTTGTTTTAGCATTGTGTTTAAAGGGACTTGAATACTTTCAACTCATTAAATGGAATCCAATAGGTTTTTATAAGAAGTGGGATATATTTGAAGGTAGCTCAAAACTATTTCAATGGAGCTTTCTCATCCTAGTCTTATTTTTTATTGGATTTTTATTATTTATTACATTGAGATATGTCTATATTATCCCAGCTGTGCTATCTTCTTTTCTACTTGGCCTATTTTTGTCCATCACATTAGAATGGATTGTTCTGGATTTGCCTTTACAATCTTCTTCCTTTAAAAAACTATCAATCCCTTTCATGGTCATTGTTATTTGTCTATTACGTTTCTTGCTTGAAACTGCGAATTTTCATCAAAAGGAACACACAGCACAAAAAGGAAATTAGTTGCTGTCTGCGCCTTGTATGATAAAATAATGGCAAGTACATAGAAAGAGGCGAATATGCGTGAAGTTATTATGTTTGAATGGACCTAACTTAAATCGACTAGGCAAACGAGAGCCACATATTTATGGGTATGAAACATTAGAAGATGTGAAAAACAATGTTCAGAATCTTGCGGCGTCTTTAGGTGCAACTGTCGAGTTTCGTCAATCTAATCATGAAGGGGTACTTGTTGATTGGGTACATGAAGCAGAGGACGAAAAATATGATGGTATAATCTTTAATCCCGGTGCATATACCCATACAAGCATTGCGTTACATGATGCAATTGCAGGGATTTCTGTGCCGGTTATAGAAGTACATATTTCAAATATCCATAAACGTGAGGCTTTCCGTCATCATTCTTATCTCGCTCCGGCATGCCTTGGTCAAATCAGTGGACTAGGTACGAAAGGCTATGAACTGGCACTACGCACATTTATTGAGAGGGAGAATTGATTATGATGAAATTACAAAAGCTACGTAAGGCACTTCAGGAACAAAATATTGACGGTATTTTAATTACAAACGAGTACAATCGTCGTTATATGACTGGTTTTACAGGAACAGCGGGCGTAGCGATTGTGTCTCAAAATGATGCTGTGTTTATCACGGATTTTCGTTATACAGAGCAAGCAACTGCGCAAGTACAGGACTTCCGAATTGTAAAGCATGAGGCGACGATCATTGAAGAAATTGCAACACAAGTAAAAAATATGGGCATCAAATTATTGGGCTTTGAGAAAGATACTGTTAGCTATGGCACGTATGAGCTGTATAAAAATAAAATTCAAGCTGATTTAGTGCCGATTTCTGGGCTAATTGAAAAAATTCGCTTGATTAAGACGCAACAAGAGATTAATATTATTAAGGTTGCGTGTGAAATTGCTGATCACGCATATACACATATCTTAAACTTCATTAAGCCTGGTAAAACAGAGCTTGAGGTTTCGAATGAATTAGAATTTTTCATGCGTAAACAAGGAGCAACTCAATCCTCGTTTGATATAATTGTTGCGTCTGGTCTTCGCTCAGCTTTACCACATGGCGTTGCAACGAATAAAGTGATTGAAAAAGGCGACTTTGTCACATTAGACTATGGAGCACTGTACAATGGCTATATCTCGGATATTACACGTACTGTGGCAGTTGGCGAGCCATCTGAAAAATTAGTGGATATGTACAACGCAGTCCTTGCTTCCCAGCTTTTAGCACTTGAAAAGGTTGGGCCTGGCTTTACAGGGATTCAAGCAGATGCGATTGCACGTAACTACTTAACAGAAAAAGGATATGGCGCGGCATTTGGTCATTCATTAGGACACGGGATTGGTCTTGAAGTACATGAAGGCCCTGGCTTATCAATGCGTTCAGAAGCGGTGCTAGAGCCAGGTATGGCCGTAACGATTGAACCAGGAGTGTATTTACCGGGAATCGGTGGTGTACGTATCGAGGACGATATTTTAATCACAGAGACAGGTAATGAACTGCTAACTCATTCGTCAAAAGAACTTATTATTTTATAAACTATGGAGGAACACAAATGATTTCAGTAAACGATTTCCGTACAGGTCTAACAATTGTTGTAGATGGCCAATTATATCGCGTGTTAGATTTCCAACACGTTAAACCAGGTAAAGGTGCTGCGTTCGTACGCTCTAAATTACGTAACTTACGTAACGGTTCAGTAAATGAAAAAACTTTCCGTGCTGGTGAGAAAGTTGAAAAAGCACAAATCGATAACCGTAAAATGCAATACCTTTATGCACAAGGTGACGAGCATGTTTTCATGGACTTAGAATCATATGAGCAAACTGAACTTGCTTCAGCTGCAATTGAATATGAATTAAAATTCCTAAAAGAAAACATGGAAGTTCATATTCAATCATACCAAAGTGAAATGCTAGGTGTTGAATTACCAAATACTGTTGAGCTAGAAGTAACAGAAACAGAGCCTGGTATTAAAGGTGATACAGCTTCTGGTGGTACAAAACCTGCAACTCTTGAAACAGGTCTTATTGTACAAGTGCCATTCTTCGTAAACCAAGGTGACAAGTTAATCATCAATACAGAAGAAGCTTCTTACGTTTCTCGTGCGTAATA
Source organism: Lysinibacillus sp. RC46 (assembly GCF_041262385.1). Taxonomy (NCBI): domain Bacteria; kingdom Bacillati; phylum Bacillota; class Bacilli; order Caryophanales; family Bacillaceae; genus Lysinibacillus; species Lysinibacillus sp. RC46. The sequence continues at coordinate 84,721 of NZ_JBGCCF010000016.1, forward strand.
AATAAAAACAATCAACCTACTCTTTTTTAACAAAAGGGTAGGTTTTTATTTAAATTCTTTCAGGGGTGTCCAAACATCTGTACCTGTCGCTACGCTTTCGCACATAAAACATCTGCTCGTATTTGATACATATAAAGTTAAATTTTTTGTGACAATAGATAGAGAAATAGCGACCTTTACTATTTTTATAAAAAGTAGTTTCTATCATTTGGTATGTGGTCATATTTGGAAAAGTTGTTTACAATAATAGTAAGGAGTGAATGCTATGTTACAAACAATTTTTGAGACCACGTCTCCAATAATACAGGCGCCAATGGCTGGTGTAACTACGCCAAAATTTGTGGCTGCCTGTGCAGAGGAAGGTATTTTAGGCTCGATTGGAGCAGGCTATTTAGATGGCAAGCAAACAAAAAGTTTTATTCAGGAAGTTAAAAAGCTAACGAAAAAGCCATTTGCTGTTAATTTATTTGTACAGGAAGAGCCACGTATTGATATCGATGTACTTCAAAAAGCTCGAATGGCTTTACAACCGTTTTATGATGAGCTTGGGCTTTCGCCTGTACAAAGTGTCACGTCCAAGGAAGTATTTGAAGAACAAGTACAAGCTGTTCTTGATGAAAATGTAGCCATTTGTTCCTTTACGTTTGGCATTCCTTCAGCAGATGTGATTCATCGTTTAAAGGACAACAATGTTTATGTTATTGGTACAGCTACTACATTAGAGGAAGCGAAGCGTGTAGAACAAGCAGGGATGCAAGCTGTTGTCCTTCAGGGTGGTGAAGCCGGTGGTCATCGTGGTTCTTTCACTGAACCAATGCAATTAATAGATTTGCATGATTTACTGCAGCAAGTAGTAGGACAAATTTCCATTCCGATTATTGCTGCTGGGGGCATTGTCACAAAGGAAGATGTAAGTAAAGCACTAGCAATAGGTGCTCAAGCGGTTCAAATTGGTACAGCGTTATTAGTAGCGGATGAGTGTGAAATTTCACCTCTTTATAAAAATGCCTTGCTTGAATCGAAAGCGCAGCAGACGACGATTACTCGTGCTTTTTCTGGTAAACCAGCAAGAGGTTTAGCAAATGCTTTTACGGAACGTATGAAGGATGCTGTTGTAGCACCTTATCCATTGCAAAATGATCTAACTACCACTATTCGTAAAGAAAGTGCAAAACAGGGCAAAGCCGAATATTTATCGATGTGGATGGGTGAAAAGAGCTATTTAGTGAAACAACGAGGTACTGTGAAAAGCATCATTGAAAAGCTACTGTAACTTCTTTCCGATTCTGGGCGAAGTTATACCAAGGCATCATTAATTTCATAAAAATACTAAGATCTCTATACGTATGTATAGAGGTCTTTTTTTGGGGGTAGCAACATATATTGCTGTACACGAGGGGGCGTATGAAATGGAATTACAAGACGTATTAAGAGTCGCTGGAGTGGGACTAGTAGTTGCGCTTCTTCATGTCTTCTTTGATCAAACAGGAAAAAAAGAATTTTCATTTTTCCTATTTTTCATTGCCTACTTATATATGACAGCGGAATTACTGCGATTTTTACGTCTATTTTTCAATGAAATCCTTACATTCTTTCAATGGCTGACCTCTTCTGGGTAGTGTAAATGGAAATTGTCATTGTAGCTGTTGTCATGCTGCTTTTATTATTGCTTATAAAAGAAGTCATAAAGCCACTCCATGCGCTGATTAGTGTAATGTTTTCGTTTTTGCTGTTTAGTATGCTGTTTTCTACACTCCTATTGCCATTCATCAAGCAATTGCTTGAGACATTAGCTTTTTTGCCTTATGCAAAAGCAATTGTAGTAAGTGCTAGCCTTTTTTATGTGGGGCAATGGGTGTCTTTTTTACTTGTAGAACAAAGCTATAAAGTACTCGGGCATATTGTCTACGATGGGGTCAAGATTGTTATTTTGTTGTACTGGTTTAAGGAATTTTTGGCTGTTTTACAGGAGGTGTCGGCCATTTTACAACGGCTAAACTAAGGGGCGAAGACATTGCTGGAGCAAATATTTTCGTTTTTAACGGATCCATTCTTTCTATTGCTGAAGATGACGCTTATTTTGTGTAGCTATGTCATTATTATTTTGATTGTTAATATGATTTTACCAGAATTTGAAAAAGGGACAAGGATACTTTTTTTTCTTATTGTACTGGCGACTATAGGACCAGTTGTTGTGAGTTCATTTAATTTGATAGACGAAATAGCACAGGGACTTGCACATATATTTACTGCATTTTATCCCATTCTTACTTCAAGTTTTCTTTTATCTAGCAGTATTACAGCGATAGCTTCTTGGCAGCCTTTTTTACTTTTCTTTGTACAAGTCTTAACGATTATTAGTAGTAAATGGCTTATTCCAGGAGTGCTTTTTGCCATTGTGTTTGATGTCTGCAGTGTCATTGTTAAAGAAATCTCGTTTACGAGAATTGCCGAATTGATTCGTTTTACCATTATGAGCATCGTCTCGGCATCTGTAATTTGTTACATCATTTTAATGTCGGCGAGTGGCGTGGCCGCATTTAGTGTCAATGCAGCTGTTGCAGAGCCTGTGAAGAAATTAATAGAGGAAAATATTCCGGTTGTTGGTTCCTTTATAGTAGATAGTTTTTCGATGTTCCAGCATATGACGCAATTTTCCTCTTCTATTACTAGTATTTCTGCTTTTATAGCGGTTATTACCGTGTCGTTTATTCCAACAGTTCAGCTTGTTGTCAGTGCGTATTCGTTGAAAATGTTAGCTGCTATTTTAGAACCGATTGCTTTTGATGATATTTGTAAACTACTTGATCATGTTAGTAAATCTCTATTTACCTTATGTGCTGTATCATTTCTAATTGCTTTTTCATTTATGTTTTCTTGTTTATTCCTCATCGTTTTTGTGCAAGTTATGGCTGGGGGGAGATAGATTGATTCTTTTATTAGCGATGCTCTTTATCTGTCAGATATTTGTGTTTTTAACAGAAGATAAAGAAATAATTTCACTTACAAAGCTTGTTATTACGTTAGTATTTTTGCAATTGCTATTAAAGATTCCATTTATCAATTCATAGGAGGAAACAAGCGTACATACACTTGAAAAAGAGAAGATGAAAGGAGGCAATGTACAAGTGATGTGGAAAAGAAACGAAAAAAATCAACGTCATTTATAGTCTTAATGCTTATTGCTGCCTCCGTGGGAATTTTCATCATTTTACCAATGTATCAAACGGGTACAACGAATGGGCAAGTAACTTCGATGACCAGTGAAGAAAAACTTGAGCAAACACTAAAGGCTATGAAAGGTGTTGGGGAGGTTAAAGTCTATTTTTATTACGGAGATATGACAGCTGAGAAGGATGACAATAAACTATTCAGTCAATATTTTCGAGGAACTGAACAAGGCACGAAAGAAGTAACAGGGATGCTAATTGTTTCAGAAGGAGCATCAGATATCTTTGTGAAAAATGAAATTCGTGCTGTTGTTAGTCAAGTAATGCAATTGCCGATTCATCGAATTATTATCGTTCCAATGGAGAATAAGGAGGAAAAGTAAATGCGCGTACGTAGAAGAACAGTTTGGTTTATGACATTATTAAGTCTAGTAGCGGTTATCTCAGTGTATTATTTGGTTGATCCAGCAAAACAATTTAATGGACTAACTATTTTCACAGATGACGCATTACAGCAAACTGCGGTAACGGGTGTGACTGATCAAGAAGCAACGAAAGAGGGAGAGACGAAGGAAGTATCTTCTCCAAGTCATTTATTTGAAGAAATGCGCATGCAAGTTAGTGATGAAAGAAGCCAGCTTCGTTTGCAATTAGAGCAGAAGATCGGTTCAAAAGATTACACAGCAGAACAAAAAAGTGAAGCTTATAATGAAATGGATAACCTTATAAAACAAGAATCCTCTGAAGCAATGTTAGAAATGCTTATTAAATCTTCAGGTTACTCCGATGCGTTTGTTCGAGCAGATGGTGATAAAGTACAGGTAACTGTTATGGCTGAGGAGCTATCAAAAGCTCAAGCAAATGAAATTATTTACTTGGTAAAAACAGAGATGGAAGGCGCAAATGACGTCCAAGTAAAATTCAGCGCGAATAACTATTAAAAATAGAGAGAAAAAGAGGAATTTTCTGTTTATTTGAAACTGTTGTTATATATCAGTATAATGAAAAGGCTTTCGTTTAGTAAAGGAAAGCCTTTTATTTTGTTCATATTTACTTAATTTGCATTAAAGTATTTCAAATTGTTCGAAAAAAATATAAAATAGTATTTGTAGTAGATTTTATTTCATAAGGAGAGTTAGAAATGTTCAAAATTCAAGAAATTCGCGAAATTATTAAATTAGTAGATTCTTCTTCGATTGACGAGTTCGTTTACGAAGTAGATGGCGCAAAAGTTAAATTAAAAAAGAATGGTGTTGTTGTTACTGATACTGTAGCACCTAAAAAAGAAGTAGTTGCACCTGTTGTACAACAGTCTGCGCCTGTAGCAGCTCCTGTAGCACCAGCTACTCCAGCAAAAGCTGAAGAAGCACCAGCTGCAGCACCAGCAAATAACGACCCATCGTTACATAAAATTGTGTCACCGATGGTTGGAACTTTTTATCAATCTCCAAATCCAGATTCACCAGCTTACGTTAAAGTGGGGGACAAAGTTGGTGATGAAACAATCGTATGTATCGTAGAAGCTATGAAACTATTCAACGAAATTGAAGCAGAAGTTCAAGGGGAAATCGTTGAAGTACTTGTTAAAGACGGTGAATTAGTAGAATACGGTCAACCATTATTCCTTGTAAAAGCTGAGTAAGGAGTGCACAACCATGAAAAAAGTTTTAATTGCAAACCGCGGCGAAATCGCTGTGCGTATTATTCGTGCTTGTAAAGAGTTAGGCATTCAATCTGTTGCCGTATACTCAGAAGCAGACGCTGACGCATTACATGTGAAATTAGCAGACGAAGCATATTGTATCGGGCCAAAGCTTTCAAAAGATTCATATCTTAGCTTCCCAGCTTTACTTAGCGTAGCAGAAAAAACTGGTGCAGACGGTATCCACCCAGGTTACGGTTTTGTATCTGAAAACGCTGACTTCGCTGAGGCTTGTGAAAACGCAGGCATTAAGTTCATTGGACCTTCATCTGATTCTATTAAAATTATGGGTATTAAAGACGTTGCACGTACAACAATGGAAGCAGCAGGTGTTCCACTTGTTCCGGGTACTGGTATTGTTCCAGATATCGAAACAGGTAAAGAATGGGCTGCTAAAATTGGTTACCCTGTGATCATCAAAGCAACTGCTGGTGGTGGCGGTAAAGGTATCCGTGTAGCTCGTACAGAAGAAGACCTTGTAAAAGGCATTGAAATTACGCAAAAAGAGGCTGCTGCAGCATTCGGTAACCCAGGCGTATATTTAGAAAAATTCATCGAGTACTTCCGTCACTGTGAAATCCAAGTATTAGCGGATGGCTATGGTAACGTTGTACATTTAGGTGAACGTGACTGTACCGTTCAACGCCGTATGCAGAAATTAGTAGAGGAAGCTCCATCTCCAGCGCTATCTTCTGAGCGTCGTGCTGAAATGGGTGCCGCTGCCGTTAAAGCTGCTGAAGCTTGTAACTATGAAGGTGCCGGAACAATTGAGTTTATTTATGACTATCAAGAAGATAAATTCTACTTCATGGAAATGAATACTCGTATCCAAGTAGAACACCCAGTAACTGAAATGATTTCTGGTGTGGATCTTGTACAACAACAATTAAAAATTGCATCTGGTGAAAAACTTCCTTTCACTCAAGATGATATACAATTAAATGGTTGGGCAATTGAATGCCGTATTAACGCAGAAAATGCTTATAAAAACTTCATGCCATCAGCTGGTACTGTAGATACTTACGTAACTCCAGGTGGCTACGGTGTACGTATTGACTCTGCTGTATATGCTGGCTATACAATCCCACCATACTATGATTCAATGGTTGCGAAACTAATTGTTCATGCCAATACACGTGAAGAAGCGATCGCGAAAATGAATCGTGCGCTTAGCGAATTTGAAGTATCTGGTCCTGGGATCAATACAACAATTCCGTTCCACCAAGCATTGATGAACAATGACGTGTTCAAATCAGCGCAATTCAATACGAAGTTCCTAGAAGAGAATGATGTTTTGGGGAAAAGCAAGTAATTGTGATTTGTGGATTTAGGGAATAGAACACCCATCAAAGTTCTTAATTTTATTACCTCCTAACTTTTATTAGTTAGGAGGTTTTTTTATGTCCCAAAATATACAGAGAACAGGGATATTTGATTTGAATGACTTTACAGGAGGCATACAGATACCAAACTTTAATGGAGCATTTCAACAGGATGACAAAGAGCTAATTGCACCTCCAAAATTTTTAGTGGACGTCACAGAATTGAGCTTCTGGAAGCCCACTTCTTCAGAGATGGAAGGAATGAAGTGCTTTTTTCTTTATAGAACATATGTTTATATTGTATATTGTAAATAATCAAAAAAAGAAAGGAGTGACGGGTAATGACGAAAGGGAAGAAAGATTGTTTTGTTATAGAACTCAAGTTACTTATAGATACATGGCAAAAGGATATTCTATTAAAACGTTTTGAAATTGCCCGTACACTCTATAATACAACTTTGTCTTATGCAGTAAAACAATATACTTTAATGCAAGAATCAAAACACTATCGAAAACAATTACGTTGCTACCAAAAAGCGAAAAAATCGAATGATTCAAAAGAGTTGAAGCAGACTGCAAAAGAATTAGATAACATTCGTCAATCTTTTGGGTTAAGTGAATATCAACTGCATGCGTATATTAAAAAGCATCAACATAACTATAAAAAACATATAGATAGCAATACTTCTCAGAAGATCGCCTCTACTGTCTGGAAAGCGGTTCAAGATGTTCTATTTAAAGGGAGTAAAGAACACTTTAAACGTTACGGAATGCTTCATTCTGTAGAAGGGAAATCTAATAAAGCAGGCATTCGATTTAAAGAGAATATTGTCTATTGGAATGGATTAACCCTTCCTGTGCGTATTCGCAAACAAGATTTGTTTGTAATTGAGGGGTATTCCTTCGTAGGTAGAGCTACCTGCCTTCGTTAAAACTTATTGCCAACACAACATCGGTTGTGTAAATAAGAAAGTCTTATGGAACAGAGGATAAATCAAAGATGTTGTACACAGGACATGGCAACACCATCTGTGGAGAGCTTTGTAACGCTTCTCTTAAGTACATAAGAACCCCACTGCTTTAGCTGTGGGAGTAGTCAGGAGAAGGGCATCAAAATCGCTAATGCATTGCTCTTTTTTAAAATTATCTCCAAGCATTTCATTTGCCAACAATCCCATACACGGTCTTTGTGCCAATAGTGATTAAAAAAAACTAGAGACGTTTGCATTCGTCTCTAGTCATTTTTTAATATTAATTTTCGGGATTTTACATCGTAAATTTCGTAACCCATAGTAAACATATTGTCTTTTGTAAACATATTTTCTTTTGCAACTGACACCTTACAATAGTAAGGAATTGACATACCATAAGCATCCAGTTCAGGAATATCGAATGAGGTATATTGTTCACCAGTTTCGATCATTTCAAAAGTTGCTGATGTACGGCGTCCGAATGAACCAACTTCGATCGTACACTCTCCACTAATAACGTCATAATCTTTTTGGATAATAGATTTTAGACTCGGTAGGGTAATCACTAATAACGTAACACCTACTAAAAAACCAAAAAGAGACTTAAATCCATCGAAAGATAGCAATTCTTTGTCTTGATACATAAAAATTAATGATATAGCTTGCGAGAGAGCGAGTATTAATCCTATTGAGAGTACTATATAATACAATTCTTCACTTCCTATGTATAACTGTTGAATATTTCCTTGTGCAAATTTGAAGTTGGCCTAACATATTTTATCGTATTATTCTTATCAAGGTAAACAGGATTATTATTCATGATTAATTTGAATAAAGGGGTCTAAAGCTAAAGGAAAGTTTAAAGAGCGTAAACGAAGTTAGTTGAAGGCGAAGAAGAAGAAGTCAGACGCAACGCAATCATTAAGGATTATCAATACGGCGTTTCAATTGTTGACATTCGCAAGACTTACAAAGCCGGAAAAGGAACAATTTATCGATTGCTTGGACGTGAAGGAATAAAACGATAACAAAACGATCAACGAAAGAATTAAATCTCGTTTGTTGGTCGTTCTTTTTTGCGTTGAAAGTGCGTGACCCCAAAGCCCTTTATTCTGACAGGTGCATTCTGGTGTTCGGAACTTGCGCACAGCTTTTAAACATTTTGAAGAATAATAGTTATAATATACACATTAATATTTGTAAAGATGGTGAAACGATGGAACAGATGATAAAGGAAATGATGTCTCCAAGTAATCAATATAAAGTTCAAATTATAAAAAGGAGGGATGGTCTTTATACAACAGAAGTATATATGTGGCAAGAAGACTGCGGATATGAATTTTGGAGTCCAATAAAGATAGGATTGAGTTTAATTGAGACAGAAGAAGGTGCAGTGACATTAGCCATTGAACATTTAAGAGAATACTCTGGTGAAATTATCATTCTTTAGTTACCTCACTTATTCAACGCTGTCAGACGTATCGAGATCGTTTAAGTGGATAGTTGGTAGTCATGAGCAATATATAGAATTTAGTTATCCCGATTAACTTACGTCAGTTTTGCGTTAAAAAAATAAGCGCAGGAATCCCCACAAGCTCATAACTCGTTTTAATAGCCCAAAATAAAAGTCATGACAGCCGATTATCATGTTGTGTCAAGGGCATTATACTCCGAATTAAGGAGAGTGATTGACGGTGCATACACGAAATTTATCAGTAGACCAAGTACGCATAAAGCTAGGCTTACATACTAATAAGAATGCTTTTGTCTTGGAGATATCGGAATTGTGAGAGGCTAGGTAGTTATGGAGGTTGTAATGGTTTATATTACTCGTAAGCAGAATTCGAGGTCAGGCTTATTTGATTTAACAGTATTGCCACCTTTTATGAAGCATGTTATTTGGATGTGTTATAATCAAATTTATGAAGAAATCTACACTAACGGTGCAGTATGGTTAAATGAAATAGGGGGACAGATGATGGATAATCAATATGTCGTAGGTTGGGGTACATTGGCGTTGATAAATGCTGCACTTGCACAAGGGAAGAATAGAACAGGGTTCAATTGGTTTTTACTTTCTCTTTTGTTAGGCCCATTAGCAACACTAATTTTATTATTTGTTGAAAAGAGACAGTAACACTACATATTCACAATAATTTATATAAGTTAATAAAGTGAGAAGCGTGGTAATGTAGACTCTCACTTATTCAATTAGGGTGTTTAATAAGTCGATTATTGATCGGCTTATTTTTTATATACTAATGTACTTTTTAACGCTTAAATAAAATATCTTTTTTGGAAAAATGATACAATAAATATAATTCAGGCCAACATCAAAATATGTACTTGCAATGGTGGCGAGTTTTAGTTCCGAAAGCAAAGCTGTGCCGACGGAAAGCATTCACCTGTAACGGAATATACAGTCAAGCATACATTTTGATGAAGAGCCATAATTCAAAAACTAAATTGTTCCTTATTTTAAACAACGCGGTAATTACAAGTTGGAACAAATCGATAGTAAGGAAGGAGAAGAAAATGAAAACTCAAGTGTCAAACTATATAAAAATAGGCTCTTCAGAACAATTTATTTCTATTTTTGGTGAAGATAACGATCTGCCTCTTTTAGTGTATTTGCACGGTGGTCCAGGTGATGCCGCTTTACCACTGATTTATAAATATAACTCAGAACTTGGAAAAACGTTTAATGTTGTAGTCTGGGAACAAAGAGGGGCGGGGAAATCTTACTATACTTTTTCGGAAGAGGAACAAATAACTATTGAAACTTATATAGAAGACTTATACAGTTTAATTCATTATTTGTTAGAAACGTTTAAACAAGAGAAAGTTTACCTTTTAGGTCACTCATGGGGAAGTGTCCTAGGCTTAATTTTCATTAAAAAATATCCACAATTAGTACATAGTTATTTTGGATGTGGTCAAGTAGTTAACATGAAAAAAGGATTGCAGTGTCAATATGATTTTGTTTTGAAAGAAAGTCGAGAACAAAATAAAAAAAAGATTGTTCAGCGATTGGAAAATATTGACCTTTCATTGACTCAAAAAGATTGGTTAAACGATTTATTATTTGTTACTAAATTAGTGGTTCGATACAGACATTCTTTATATGGGAAAAGCAATTACAACCAACTGGTAAGGGATTTCATTTTTTCATCAAAGTACACATTTAAAGATTTAATCAATCGCGAAAAAGGTAGTCTACAATCTATACAATATTTGTGGCAAGAGCTCATGGAAATTGATTTTAGTGAATACAAGAGTTTCGATGTCCCTATTACGTTTTTTGAGGGGCGTCATGATCAGCATGTTTCTTCTTCATTAGTAGAGGATTACTATCACACGATAAAAACGACAAAAAAACTCATTTGGTTCGAAAACTCAAGTCATTTTCCCCAGTGGGAAGAGTCAGTCAAGTTTAATCAGTCTTTGATAAGTATCAGAAAGCAGAATTAATGAACAATGACGTCTTTAAATCAGCTCAATTCAATACGAATTTCCTAGAAGAGAATGATGTTTTGGGGACAAGCAAGGAATTGATTCGTTAACAACGGAATAAAGCGCTAACGTCTATTTCTTATACTTTCTGACTTTTACTAGTCAGGAGGTTTTATTCAGGCGTAGATTTATAGGACGAGATTATTTTAGACGAACGATTATTGCAATTAGAGAATATATAGAAAAAGAAAGGGGAAAAAGCTGATTGTTTACAAATTAACAATATATGAATCAAATTAATAAAAATGCATATATCGAAGAAATGATACATATCCATGTGATAAAACAAAAAAATATGAAACGGATCAGAAAATATAAAAATTGTTTTGTAACGTAGTATAAATGAGTTCGCCAAATATTGAGGGGGATGTGCATGAAGAAGAAATATTTTTTATATTTAGCAGCTCTTTTTGGACTCACCTTAATGGGGTGTTCAAATACTAATGGATTGCCAGGAGGAAAGCCTCCAAAAGTCTATATAGAAATTGATAATAAAAAATTTGAAACTACACTCGGTACCTATTGTTGGCCAAATAAATGCGTTGATACCGCTGGACCAGTTGAACTATTAGAAGGTAAAAAACCTATAAAAGTTAAATCTGGTAAAAATATAACTCTTGTGATGGAATACGAACCAAAACCAAATGAATTTAATCTTGTCCTAATAAGTGATAAAAAGGAAACTGAAGTAATGGTGAAAGACAATCGTTTTACCGCACCAACACAACGTGGAGTTTATTATTATTCATATGGTGTATGGTGGAAGGATGAAAAGGAAGCGAATTTATCTCGTGGCGACGCTTTCTACGCCTTCGCTTTAGAAGTAGATTAGGTAGTTCATTAAAGGGAGCTATTATTGCACAACGTAAGGAAAAAATTGCTCCCTTTAGAGTAATTCGAAAACATTATGTTTTTTATACTGCTACTTTTATTTCCCCATTATTTCACCTACTTTAGAACAGTGCTAATTCAGCATATTTGATATACTCTTTTAAAAATTTAGGAGCTTGAGGGTTGTTAAGTATTTCTTCCGTAGCTAATAAAAATACTTTTTCTACTTCTTCAGGTTGTTTAACAAAAATATCACCTGATTCATATTCACAGAGGAAAATAATATCAACAACGTTTTCACCTTTATTTGTTACAAATGAAGTGCTATGTATATATTTTAAATTCTCTTTAATTTTAATACCAATTTCTTCAAAAACTTCTCTTTTTAAAGTTTTTTCTAATATATTTGATGAAATTCCTTCAATATCTACTTTTCCTCCAACAAGTGAAAGTAATCCACCCGCATGTTCTTCTTTTTTACTTCTTTCAACAATTATCCACTTATCATCTTTTCTTATAGCCCCTTCAACATTGACAATAAACAAATCTAATTCCCCCATACTGAAGAAACCTACGAAGATTTCTTCGCTTTTCAATTTTTATCGAGAGGTTATTTGAATTTAACGATTAAAATTTTGGATTTATCGCCCAACTTTTTATATTTATCGATCTCGCTTAAAAGCGGTTTTGTTTGTGAAAATACATTGACTCTGCAATTTATTTAAATTTTCTAGAGTTAATTTCATACGCAGAAACTTAGAATAAATGTTCAATTTAATTGCTTGTATTTTCTTCTGTATCTCGGTTGTTCTTCTTCAATATTTCAATAATTTCTTTATTTTGTTCCCGTATATCCTTCATAATTCTTTCTATTGCTAAACCTGTGAAAACTAAAATTAATACTAATATAAACGTAAAAATATCCATGTTGTTCAATTCCTTCTCCTACATATTTCTTAATTATTCAGAAAATCCGTATATAAGAGAATTATAGTGTATTATGATTGTTTATTGAAATCAAAATGGAAAAAATGAAATATTTTGGGATGTTGATTATCGGAATAAGAAGTCGTAGGTGATAAAATCAACGTCAGGTTTCCGAGTGAAAAATGGCTAGTAGGAGGATTCAATCTTCTGTAAGTTAAATTTGATTATTTTACAAAGAGGGAAGTGGAAAATTTATTGAGAGGTAGCGGTTGTTTTCGCTTTTCATTTTTATCGCCCAACTTTTTAAATATATAGACATAAATCTGTCTCATATAAATTAAATCTGCTTTACGAAGCCAAACCTCCCTTTTTATAGTATAATAAGCGTAAGTACAGCATTTGTTTGTGATGTGTAAGGGAAAGGATGATATTTGTATGGCAGAGAAAGTAGGACAATCTTTCGTACAACCAACGCCTTCTGGAAAAGAAGAACTTGGGAAAATTGAAGTAGCAGCGGAAGTAATCGAGGTTGTTGCTGGAATCGCAGTGAACGAGGTAGAAGGGGTCGCGGCCACTCGTGGTAATATTGCTACTGGCGTAGTAGAACGCTTCGGTAAAAAAGTTCACAATAAGGGCATTAAATCGGGTGTTACTGAAACTGGTGAGATTGCCATTGATGTATTTTGCTCTGTAAAATACGGCTATACAATTCCGAAAGTGGCGAAGGAAGTACAAACTCAAATTCGCCAAGCGATTTATAATATGACAGCACTTGAAACAGCAGAAGTGAATGTACACATTACAGGTATTCACTTTGAAAAAGAAGAAGTAGCCGTACAAGAATAAAAAGAAGGGTTGCCTATAGGGCAATCCTTCTTTTTACGTTATTAATGGAAATTGATCAGCAGTGATTAGTATTGCTATTTTATTATATTTCAATATGCTTTGGTTTTCTCCAGAACAAAGCAAGGATAACACCGAGTGTTAAAACAATTGTCGCAAAGTAATATGGGTAGTTCAAATTGATATCGAACAATACTCCACCTAAAATAGGGCCGAAGATATTACCAAGACTTGTAAACATGGAGTTCATGCCACCAACGAACCCTTGTTCATTACCAGCTATTTTTGATAAATAAGAGGTAACGGCAGGACGAATTAAATCGAAGCCGACGAAAATAAAGAATGTGACAAATAATATTGCGAAATAGTGGCTTACAAATGTCATAGCAAATGTTAAAACAGCAGATAGGACGAGTGAATAACGGATAAGATTAATCTCGCCCATTTTCTTTGTTAGCCAATCGAATAAAACTAGCTGAGCAAGAGCCCCGACTACTCCACTTCCCGTAATAATAATCGCGATATCTGAAGGTGTAAATGCGAATTTATGATCCACAAATAGGCTAAATAACGATTCAAATGCAGCTAAACCAAATGATAATACGAAAATAAGCACGAATGGAATAAGGTATAGTGGGCTAAAAATACGCTTCATACTGCCTAAAATTGATGGTGCAGACTGTTCATCATCGGCAGCACGTGTCGGTTCTTTTAGTAAAAAGAATGACAAGAGCGCTGCTAAAAATCCGAGTATACCAGCAGCATAAAACGGTAAGCGCGTTCCGAATTCGGCCAAAAATCCACCGATACCTGGTCCGATAATAAAGCCAGTACTAATCGCTGCGCTCATGTAACCTAATGCCTTTGGACGTTGTGACAGGGTTGTAATGTCAGCGATATATGCAGTTACCGCAGGCATGATGAAAGCAGCACTGATACCACCTAACATACGTGAGATAAAGAGTATTTCAACTGTGCGTCCAAGCCCGAATAATAGCTCTGAAAAACCGAATATAAAAAGACCCGCAACGATCATAATTTTACGGCCAATGTTATCCACCATTTTACCAGAAATCGGCGAGACGATAAGTTGAGTGATAGCAAATGCGGCCACCATATAACCAACGACAGAGCCTGAAATTTTCAGCTCATTCATAAGTGTTGGTAGCACAGGTATAACTAAACCAATACCTAAAAAGGCAATGAATAAATTCGATAATAAAATACTTAAAGTTAAAAGTTGTTGCTTATTCATATTGTTCTCCTTCAATCTTTCACGATACATGAATCAAAGTCTACTAGAATATTTCCAAGTAATACAATAAACCCTATAGTAACTATAGAGTCAAAAGATTTGTTTTAACTTTTTATAAGTGTGGAAGTATTCGTTCGCGGTTATACAAAGTGTTATATATTTCTTTCATACGATGTCAATGGAGCAGGCATATTTATTTCTCTACGTTCATTCATAAAATGCCCTTACTGGTAAGAGCTAAAGAAGTTTTATATCGCATCAAAATGAATTTTATATTTACAAATATCGCAGTAAAATAGGCGGGATTTGCGTTCGTTCTTTTACGGCTTGTACATATAACTTCATAATGCGTAATGAACACCTGAAAAATGATGTTTAATTTCCTTAATTATAACATTCTTGGTATTTAAACAATAAAGGTTGATTTTTAATTTCAATATATTTCTTAGAAAAGTTAATTGCAGGGTGTTAAAATAAGCAAAAAGTTGCTTGAAAAAGGTATCAGATTATTTAAAACTTGCTTGAATTCGTGTTTCTCTCACGAATTTATGCTATTATAAACCTTAATGCCACTTAAGAAGGAGAGCTTTACATGAAACGACATGAGGCACGCGAAAAAGCGTTGCAAGTTTTGTTTCAGCTAGACAATACTGAACTAACAGTAGAAGAAGCAATGGGTCATATTAAAGGACAACCAACAAATGTCTTCTACGAAAAGATTGTTACTGGAACAGTTGAACATTTAGAGGAAATCGATGCTACTATAGAGCAGCATCTTGAAAAGTGGTCACTTGCCCGTTTACCTAAAATTGAAAGAACGGTTTTACGTCTAGCTGTATACGAGATTTTATACATGCCAGAAACACCAAAAAGAGTAGTACTTAATGAAGCAATCGAGTTATGCAAAACATTTGGCGACGATGGCTCGTCGAAATTTGTTAATGGCGTACTTTCTAAATTTACAGAACAATAAAATGTGTTGAATTGGAAGGAGTAACTAAGGTCTATGTCAAGTGCAATTATTAATGGTAAAGAAATTGGTCAAGAAATTCGTAATTCAGTAGCAGAGCGAGTAACGCGTTTAAAAGAGCAAGGATTAACACCAGGCTTAGCGGTTGTTTTAGTAGGAGACAACCAAGCCTCGGCTACATATGTGAGAAATAAGCAAAAATCTTGTGAAGCGATTGGTATGTTTTCTGAGTTAATCAAACTGCCAGAAGAAACTACACAGGATTCATTATTAGCACAAATCGAATTATTAAATAATCGTGAAGATATTCATGGTATTTTAGTACAATTACCACTCCCAAAACATATTGATGAGGATATTGTTATTGCCACAATTGCTGTGGAAAAAGACGTTGATGGCTTCTCACCAGTAAGCGTTGGGAAAATGATGCTTGGCCAAGAAACATTTTTGCCTTGTACACCGTTTGGCGTAATGAAACTTCTTGAATATTCAGGAATTGAAGTAGCAGGAAAGCACGCGGTCATCGTGGGGCGTAGTCATATCGTGGGTAAACCAATGGGACAACTACTACTACAAAAAGATGCAACCGTTACATATACGCATTCCAAAACACCGAATCTACCTTCATTCACTAAACAAGCAGATATATTAATTGCGGCAGTTGGACGTGCAAACTTTATTACGAAGGAACACGTTAAAGAAGGAGCAGTTGTTATAGATGTTGGTATTAATCGTGATGAAAATAACAAGCTTTGCGGTGACGTAAACTTTAGTGAGGTCGATGGTATTGCTTCTCACATTACACCTGTACCAGGCGGTGTAGGACCAATGACAATTACTATGCTTCTATTCAACACAGTTCAAGCAGCAGAAAATAAGCTTGCACATACAGTTAAGTTATAATTTTGAATGATTGAATGACTCTTTAGTTTGCAAAAAAGCTACCTCAATTTTTTTATTGAGGTGGCTTTTTTTGCATTATTTTACTTTTCAGGTATTCTTTATGAACTTTTCATTGCCTTCAACGTCTAATGTAATGTTTGGGTCATACATTTTAATAGGGAGGTTTTTATGGAAAACATAGATTTAATACTTATAATCAAACATATCATTATCGGTCTTGTACAAGGATTTACTGAGCCAATTCCTGTATCATCGAGCGGACATGTTATGATTGCTAGCGAAATTCTTGGTCTTGGTGAGCAAGGTTTTACTTTTGCTATTTTAACGAACACAGCTTCTTTACTAGCTATTGTCTATATTTATCGAGAGGATATTGTCCGACTCATTACAAACTTTTTCCTGTATCTCAAAACAGGAAAGAATCGTTATAAAGCTGATTTCCGTTTTGCCGTTTTCATTGTGATTGGTTCTATTCCAGCAGGCGTTTTAGGTGTTTTATTAAGGGATGTTATTGCGGATAATGTTAGTATGACTACGATAGCACTTATGCTATTTGTGACAGGTATTGCCCTATGGCTAATCCGTAATATGCGTGGTACGAAAAAGGATGCGGATTTGACTGCAAAAGACGCCATTATCGTAGGTCTTGGTCAAGCTGTAGCTTTAACACCTGGCATTAGCCGTTCAGGAGCGACCATTATTTCAGCCGTTGCAGTTGGTATGAAGCAGGAAACTGCTTTGCGATTTTCCTTCATGCTTTATATTCCTGTAAGTCTTGGTGGGGTTGTCCTTGGAATTTCAGATTTTTTAAATGAGCCAAATAAAGGTGTATTAGCAATTCCATACGCTTCGACATTTATTGTGACATTATTTATGACTTATTTTGCAATGCGTTGGTTTATGGGAATCATGAAAAGTGGCAAGCTTAGCTACTTTACATATTATTGCTTTCTTGTAGGTATTCTCTTATTAATATTTTATTAATTTAGCTATGTTAAAGAATATTGTTAGAAGGGAACTACATCTTTGGAGTTCCCTTTCTCTATTTATGCTCTTGCTAACTGACGAACTCGTGTTTCAGAATACTCATTCTTAAACGGTCAATAAATTCACCATTTCTTAGTCGGTCCTGTCTTAGTATACCTTCTTCAACATACCCAATTCTCTTATAAGACTTAATTGCTTTTGCATTGTCAACTTCTACTCTAAGCCAAATCTTGTTAAGGTCTAATTCATTAAAGCCCCACAAAAGCATTTCTTTCATTGCAGATAATCCATAGCCCTTACCCCAATAGGTTTTATCTCCTATTGCCACCCCTAGTTCTGCATGTTTGTTGAGTGTGTCGATGTTCTTCAAATCTATCCAACCTATATGCTTTCCTTCTTCTGTAATGATCGCTTTTTGTTCATATCCATTTGTTTTGGTAATGCACATTTTAATCCAACCTTCAGTTTCTTCCCTACTAAAAGGTGGATATTTCGCTGGCATATTTAAATGTTTTATCACTTCTTTATCAAGACACCATTGATAACGGTCTTCAACATCATTAAGAGTTAATTCTCTTAAATTGACTTTTGGTAATTCAGTTGTATTCATCCTCTTTCCCCCTGATTATTTTTCTAAATGGAAAATTTTGATAGCTTGAGTTTATCATAGGTAACAATCGTTGAGAACAAGCAATTTTCAATAATGATCTTGCTACCTGTTGTATCATCATTACGGTTATTTTGTGAAAAATTGAAAGCAACTTAAATAATGGTCAAGGTATTTCGTCGCCACGCCATTAAATCGACTTATCCAGCTTTCAAACGACTATGAAAACTTTTTACATTCGAATATGATAAACCCCTTGACTCGTTTCTTCCATCTGAGTTCGTTCTTATCAAATATCAACAAAGTTCTTAAACATAGGTATTAATTTAAAAAGCCTCATAACTATATTTAGTTGTGAGGTTTTCTTGATGTTGAAAAACGAAATGGTAGGAGTTCTAAATTAGAGTAACGACCTAAAGACACATATAAGAGAAATGGTTGATTGGAGTGGAGGCTGGACGCCCCCAGGAAAGCGCCCAGTCGGAACGGAAATCAACCCCTCGCTTTGCATTGAAAGCCATACTTTATTTAATATATCCCTTAGTTAAAAATAACATGAAAATCTCATAGCTTTGTGATTCTTTATTTTATTTCAGTGAATTATCGAAATTTTTAAATGCGATTCGTTTGCATAAGCAATATCATTTTAAAGAAGCTTTATTCAGGTAACAATACTATAGAAATGTTATAGTAAGGTTTTCAATACTATGAAAGACAGTCGTTTTTTCTAACGAAACTGCATTTTGGCACGTCAAGCGCAATAAAAAATGTTATGATAGGTGTAGTTTTGTGAAAAACTTGATTTTAGTAAAGGAGCCGGGAAAATGTCATCTGCTTCTTATTTAACTGTAAAAGCATTAACAAAATATATTAAACGGAAATTTGATGCTGATCCGCATTTACGTGAAGTCTATGTAAAGGGAGAGCTATCCAATGTCAAGATTCATCAATCAGGACATATTTACTTTACATTAAAGGATGATGGAGCACGAATTGCGGCTACCATGTTTAAAACTGCAGCCACAAAATTAGCGTTTGAACCAAAGGAAGGTATGCAAGTATTTATCCGTGGAGATGTAAACGTTTATGAAGGCTACGGTACATATCAATTATATGTACAGGAAATGCAACCAGATGGAATAGGTAGCCTGTTTGTTGCCTTTAACCAGCTGAAAGAGCAGTTACAACAAGAAGGACTTTTTAAAGCTGAGTGGAAACAACCAATTCCGAGGTTTCCAGAAAAAATTGGTGTTTTAACGTCAACAACAGGTGCTGCCATTCGAGATATCTGTACAACATTAAAAAGACGCTATCCACTTGCTGAAGTTTTTATTTATCCAACCCTTGTACAGGGAGCACAAGCAGCGCCAAATATTGTTCAAAATATTGAGCGAGCAAATATCGATGCGAGTTGCGATGTACTGATTGTTGGGCGTGGCGGTGGATCGATTGAGGATTTATGGGCATTTAATGAGGAAGCTGTTGCACGAGCGATTTTTGGAAGTCGTATCCCGATTATTAGTGCAGTAGGTCATGAAACCGATACGACTATCGCGGATTATGTAGCTGATTTGCGCGCTCCGACACCAACGGCAGCGGCTGAAATGGCTGTACCTGATCAACAAGATTTATATCAACGGGTGCTTACACAAAAATCACAACTGCATCAAATCGTGAGAGCGCAACTTATGGCAGAACGTCAGCGTCTAAATAAGCTCCAACAATCTTATCCGTTGTCAATGCCAGAACGCCTATATCGACCATTTACGGAAAGGCTAGCACAACTTGAATCGGGATTACAAAAAGCAATGCAGGTCGATTTAATGAAGAAAAAAGCAAAGTTTCAACAATTACATAGTGCGGTAGAGCAGCACTCGCCAAAAAAGGCATTAGCTTTCCATCAACGAGAGCTAGAAACTCACGTCCAACAATTAACTCGTGCTGCAACTCATTATGTAACGAAACAAAAACAACAATTTGAGGCAACTGTCAGAACTTTAGAAGCATTGAATCCACTTGCCATTTTAACAAGGGGCTTCACGGTAGCTTATAAAGATAATCAAATGTTAAAATCATCAGTTGATGTAAAGCCACAGGATCAATTAACACTTTCCTTCCATGATGGAAAGGTTATTGCTGATGTGGTAAAGATCTTGCCGAAAAATGAGGGGGAATAATTGTGGCAGAGAAACAACAAACTTTCGCAGATGCAATGACGGCACTTGAGGAAATTGTCCGTCAGTTAGAGCAAGGTGATGTGCCTCTAGAAAACGCGATTGATTTATATAAACAAGGTATGGAGCTATCACAATTTTGCCATGGCAAGCTGCAACATGCTGAGGAGCAGTTAATTTCTATTGTCCAAGAGACAGGTGAGACTACGGCATTTGATCCACTAAAGGGAGAGAACTAAGAAATGAACGAGCAATTAAAACATTTTATTGAAAGCAACATACCACAAGTTGAAGCTGAAATGTTTGCACTAGTCGAGAAAATTGATGCACCAGCCAATTTAAAGGAATCAATGCTTTATTCATTAAAAGCTGGAGGTAAACGTATTCGCCCTCTTTTCGTATTGGCTGTTCTTGAACTATACAATACAAATTTAAAGAATGGATTAACTGTAGGATCAGTCATTGAAATCATCCATACGTATTCGTTAATCCATGATGATTTACCAAGTATGGATAATGATGATTTCCGTAGAGGTAAGCCAACAAATCATAAAGTTTATGGTGAGGCATTAGCGACACTTGCAGGCGATGCATTGAATACACTTGCGTTTGGCATATTGGCACGCATGGATGTATCAGCTGAAAAACGCATTGAACTAGTCAATCTGTTAAGTAAAGCAGCTGGTGCAGAAGGTATGGTTGGGGGTCAAGTACTCGATATGGAAGGTGAGAAGCGTCAGCTCAACATAGCTGAGCTTGAGCATGTCCATATTAATAAAACGGGCGCTCTATTACGATTTAGTATTGAAGCGGGAGCAGTATTAGCTGATGTAACGCAAGAAGAACGCGAAACTTTAAAGGAATATGCGCATCATATCGGTCTTGCCTTCCAAATTCAAGATGATATTTTAGATATTGAGGGTACTACAGAAGAACTAGGTAAAACTGCAGGTAAAGATGTAGCAAGTGATAAAAGCACATACCCGGCTCTATTATCTTTAGATGGGGCAAAAGAAAAGCTTGCTGAGCATTATCAGCATGCCATTAACGCACTAGATAAATTGGAAGTAGACGCCAACTTATTACGTGAGTTTGCAGCCTATATTGTACATCGTAAAAACTAGGGGAAAAACGAGGCGTTAAAGGCATATAATATGCTAAAATAGGTGAGGGCGTTTGCCAATGTGCAAACAATAAAGTGTTCGTACTTTTAGCATATTAATAACACTGTTATAATAGTGGAAACACGATTACGGTGAATAATTTATTGAAAAGGTGTGTGAGAAAGGTGGATTTAAATAAGATAACTAGTCCAGCCTTTTTAAAAAGCTTAGATAAGAAGGGTCTTGAGCGACTTGCAGAAGAAATTCGTACCTTCTTAATCGAAAAATGTTCTGTCACGGGTGGTCATATTGGACCGAACCTAGGTGTTGTGGAGCTAACGATTATGCTCCATAAAATGTTTGACAGTCCAAAAGATAAGTTTTTATGGGATGTTGGCCACCAAGCTTACGTGCATAAAATTTTGACAGGTCGTGCAAATCAATTTGATACATTACGTCAGTTCAATGGGCTTTGTGGTTTTCCGAAGCGTGTGGAGAGTGAACATGATGAGTGGGAGACAGGTCATAGCTCGACATCTTTGTCAGGAGCTATGGGTATGGCAGCAGCACGAGATATCAAAAAAGATAAGAATTTCGTGATACCAATTATTGGAGATGGAGCTTTAACTGGTGGTATGGCTCTTGAGGCATTAAACCATATCGGCCATGCTAAAACAAATATGATTGTCATTTTAAACGATAATGAAATGTCAATCGCTCCAAACGTCGGAGCGTTACACAATGTACTAGGACGTCTTCGTACAGCCAAAGAATATTCAAAAGCCAAAGAAGAATTGGAATCGCTCATTAATAAAATTCCAGTGCTAGGTGGTAAGCTTGCTACAACGGCTGAGCGCGTAAAGGATAGCTTAAAATATTTAGTAGTATCAGGTGTGTTCTTTGAGGAGCTTGGCTTTAAATATCTTGGTCCGATTGATGGACATGATTTTGATGCTCTTGAGACAACTTTATCACAAGCTAAAAAAGTAAAAGGCCCAGTGCTCGTTCATGTCATTACGAAAAAAGGCAAAGGTTATAAACCTGCTGAAGATGATACAATTGGTAATTGGCATGGGACAGGACCTTATAAAATTGAAAACGGTGCCTTTGTAAAGTCTGAGACGAAAGGTCCAGCTTGGAGTAGCTTGATTGCTGAGACAGTCCGCAAAATTTCTCATGAGGATAAACGCGTTGTCACTATTACTCCTGCAATGCCAGTGGGTTCAAAATTACAAGGGATCCAAAAAGATTTCCCAGAACGTTTCTTTGATGTAGGGATTGCTGAACAACATGCAGCAACGATGGCGGCAGGTTTAGCGACACAAAACATGAAGCCGTTTTTAGCCATTTACTCAACATTCCTTCAACGTGCCTATGACCAAGTGCTACATGATATTGCACGTCCAAATCTAAATGTCTTTCTAGGGATTGACCGTGCAGGCTTAGTTGGCGCAGACGGTGAAACACATCAAGGCGTATTTGATATTGCATTCCTTCGTCATATACCAAATATGACAATTATGATGCCAAAAGATGAAAATGAAGGTCAGCATATGGTGAAAACAGCCATAGACTATGATGGCGGTCCAATTGCATTACGTTATCCTCGAGGTAATGGTATAGGTGTTCCGTTGGATGATGAGCTTATGAGGTTACCAATTGGTAGCTGGGAAGTATTACGTGAAGGTAAGGATGCAACGATTTTAACCTTTGGTACGACCATTCCAATGGCAATGGAAGCAGCCAATATTTTAGCGCAGCAAGGTGTAGAGATAGAGGTAGTCAATGCCCGTTTCATTAAACCGATGGATGAGGATATGCTTCACCGTATATTAACAAGCCGTAAGCCAATATTGACGATTGAAGAGGCAGTCCTAAAAGGTGGTTTTGGTAGTGGTGTATTAGAATTTGCCCATGACCATGGCTATTTAAGTGCAATAATCGATCGTATGGGAATCCCTGATCATTTTATTGAGCATGGTAATGTAGATCAGCTTCTCGCTGAAATTCATATGACGGCTGAGGATACAGTGGCACGTCTGCATGTGTTACTTCAACAAAAACAGCAAGTAGGTTTGAATAAATAATGACAAAACAACCAAAAGAACGTGTAGACATTTTACTTGTAGAGCGTGGACTATGCGAAACGCGAGAAAAAGCAAAGCGCTCTATTATGGCAGGGCTTGTTTTTTCTAATGAAACTCGCATCGATAAGGCGGGGGAAAAAATTGCTATAGATGCACCACTACAAGTAAAAGGCTCTGATTTAAAATATGTTAGTCGTGGCGGCTTGAAACTTGAAAAAGCGCTACAAATTTTTGATATGTCTGTAGAGGGGAAGCTAATGCTTGATATTGGCTCCTCTACAGGAGGTTTTACAGATTGCGCATTACAGAATGGTGCAAGACATTGCTATGCATTAGATGTTGGTTCTAACCAACTAGCATGGAAGATCCGTTCTGATGAACGTGTAACTGTAATGGAAAAAACAAATTTCCGTTATACGACAGCGGCAGATTTAACAGAGGGCTTACCAGAATTTGCAACAATTGACGTTAGCTTTATTTCATTATCGCTTATTTTACCTGTCTTAAAAACAGTGTTAATGCCAGGTGGCGATGTAATGGCACTAGTGAAGCCTCAGTTTGAAGCTGGGAAAGAGAATGTCGGTAAAAAAGGCATTGTTCGTGATAAAAAAGTACATTTAGAAGTTTTAGAAAAAACTGCTGCAATGGCGACAGAGGTTGGCTTTGTCGTTAAGGATGCTTCGTTTTCGCCAATTACAGGAGGCGAAGGAAATATTGAATTTTTATTCCATTTAGTGAATCCTGTAGGTAATGAAGAAATTCCTGCATATACAGCTTTTAATGCACTCGTTGAAGAAGCGCATAGTGCACTAAAATAACACGTGCTCTCTTATAGAGCCGTGTTTTTTCTTGTGCTTTTATGTTTAAAATGGTAGTGTAAATATACAAATATTCAACTATTTATAAGAGGTGACCGACATGAATAAAGGACAGAGGCATATACGAATTCGGGATATTATTGCCAATCATGAAATTGAAACACAAGATGATTTAGTCGATTTTTTAAAGGATGCAGGCTATAATGTGACACAAGCAACAGTATCACGTGATATTAAAGAGCTTCATCTTGTGAAAGTACCTTTACAGGATGGACGCTATAAATATAGCTTGCCCGCAGACCAACGTTTCAATCCTATACAAAAATTACATCGTGCATTAGCTGATGCTTTTGTCAGCATTGATGGTGCATCACACTTTTTAGTAATGAAGGCTCTTCCTGGTAATGCCAATGCTATTGCATCACTACTTGACCATTTAGATTGGCCTGAAATTTTAGGTACTATTTCTGGAGACGATACTATTTTAATTATTTGTCGTAACGAAGATGAGCGTGAAAATACAAAAAATCGCTTATTAGAAATGCTATAAAATAGCAGGGTAATTTGATACAGAGGTGACAATTTGTGTTAAGAGAGCTTAGTATTCGAAACTTTGCCATCATTGAGGATTTAACAGTTAGTTTTTTAGATGGTTTAACAGTTTTAACAGGTGAAACGGGTGCAGGAAAATCAATTATTATCGATGCCGTGCATTTACTTGCTGGCGGCCGAGGGAATTCCGAATTTATTCGTCATGGAGCTAAAAAGGCTGAATTAGGTGGTTTATTTCAAATTTCAAGTTCTGGGCATCCTGTTTATAAGAAACTTGAAGAGGCGGGCATAGAAATAGAAGAAGATACCATTATTCTACGCCGTGATTTAAATGATTCTGGAAAAAGTGTTTGTCGAGTAAACGGTAAACTTGTGCCATTATCTGTACTACGTGATATTGGGGCTAGTCTTATCGATATTCATGGTCAGCATGAAAATCAAGAGCTTATGGATGAGAAACAGCATATCTATTTACTTGATCATTTTGCTGAGGAACAACTAACACCTATTCAAGATTTGTACAGTTCTCAATACGATGAATATCGTTCACTTAAAAAAGAATTAGCTTCGATTTCGATTGACGAACAGTTAATGGCGCAACGTATTGATTTGTACCAATTCCAAATGAAAGAGCTAGAGGATGCCAACTTAAAACTTGGCGAGGAAGATGAGTTGCTGGATGAACGTCGCCGTTTAATGAATTTCAATAAGATTTTCGAACGCTCGAGTGCCGCATATGAAGCTATTCAAGGTGATTCAAAAGGCCTTGACTGGATTGGCAATGCAATGGGTGCATTAGAAGATGCTGCGACAGTTGACGAGCAATTTAAAGAAGCATCAGAATCTGTCACGACTGCATTTTATGCATTACAGGATGCTGCTTACCAGGTCAAAAATGTATTGGATGAATTAGAATTTGATCCGGCTCGATTAAATGAAGTTGAGCAACGTTTAGCCTTAATACAAAATTTGAAGCGCAAATATGGTTCAACAGTTGAAGAAATTTTAGCGTATTACGATAAAATTAAAACAGAGTTAAATGAGCTTTTAAATCGAGACGAAATTTTACAAGTAAAAGAACGAAAAGTATTGGAAATGGAAGCAGTATTAACTGAACTTGCTGCAGAACTTTCTACTGTTCGAAAGGACGCTGCACATAATTTAAGTGAAGCTATTATGGCCGAACTACGTGAATTACATATGGAAAAAGCAAAATTCATTGTTAATTTTGATGAATTGCCTTACTTTGATGCAAATGGTAAAGACCAAGTAATTTTTTATATTTCTACGAATGTCGGTGAACCGCCAAAATCTTTACCGAAAATTGCTTCTGGTGGAGAATTATCGCGTATGATGCTTGCGTTAAAGACGATTTTCTCCTCCTCTAATGGCATAACATCTATTATTTTTGATGAGGTAGATACAGGTGTAAGTGGTCGTGTAGCACAAGCAATTGCAGAAAAAATTGCTGCAATATCCGTTAATTCTCAAGTTTTATGTATTTCGCATTTACCGCAAGTGGCTGCGATGGCCGATCATCACTATTTTATTAAAAAAGAAGTCGAGCATGATCGAACATTTACGTCATTACTGGAAATAGATACGAATGCTCGTATTGAAGAAATCAGTCGCATGATGTCTGGAGCGGAAATTACAGATTTAACTTTGCAGCATGCAACAGAGCTCTTAAACATGGCTAATGCACGAAAAAAACAAATGAGATAGCAAAAGAATCCAGAAACAGCTCGTTGTTTCTGGGTTTTTTCTTTTTGCGCAAATATTTACCGCTTATAAGAACGCCACAAAAACACATAGTAAAAAGACAAAAATAAAAAGGAGGTGTCGTATGTATCGTCGTTGGCGTCAATTTGTCATTTTGCCTATGCTCATCGTTTTATTATTCATGCCCGTAAAGGCTTTTGCCGCAAAAAAGCTTATTCCGATGGGCGAAGCAATTGGTATTCAACTTCAGCTATCACATGTATTTGTAGCACATGATGTACTGTTAGCTTCCAATCAGTGGATGAAAGGAGGCGCTGTAATTGAAAAAATAAATGATATTACAGTAAAAACGCTTGTAGATGCCAAAAAAGCTGTTGCTCGGCAAGGACAACAGAAATGGACGATAAAAAGTGAAGGAAAAGAAATGACACTTGATTTACAGGAGCAAGAAGCAGAACATGTTATTTCCTTTCTAAAAGATGAAACAGATGGAGTAGGAACATTGACATACATTGATCCAGAGACAAAAAATTACGGTGCATTAGGCCACCAAATCGTTGATTCAACGTTACAAGAAGCCCCTATTTTTCATGCTGGCTCCATTTTTTTAGCTTCGATTCAACAAATTCGTAAAAGCATACCCGGTCAACCTGGCTATAAAATATCCTCCATTGAAAAACATCATAATCGATTAGGGAGTATAGATAAAAATACAGTTTATGGAATTTTTGGCCGTTGGGAAGACGGTTATCAACAAAGTTTGCCTAAAGCAATTGAAATTATGCATGAAAAGGATATAAAAACAGGGAAGGCTGAAATCTATACTGCGATTGAGGGCAGTAAGGTGGAAACTTTTTCAATAGAAATTACCAAGGTTGAAAATGAACGCCTTGAATTCATAGTAACTGACAAAAAGCTCATTGAAAAAACCGGTGGTATTTTGCAGGGGATGAGTGGCAGTCCTATCATTCAAGACGGTCGTTTTGTAGGTGCGGTTACACATATGTTTGTGGAGGAGCCAAAAAAGGGAGCAGCGCTTACAGTAGCAGAAATGTTAAAAAAATCATCTTAAAAGAAGGAGCTGCCAAAAAGGTAGCTCCATTCTTCATGAAAATATCTTGTTCATCAAGTATTTCGTTTATTTATGAAGCGATTTGCGATACTAAAAAAAAACTGTAGTTTTATCTCCGTTTTTTCTCTAAAATAAATGATATAAGCATTCGAAGCTTTGCAGGTATTTATCATAACTTGTCGATATAAAAAGAAAGTATCGGACTACATACTCATTTTTGGAAATTGAAAAGGTTTTTAAAACGAAAATGTCGAAAATTCCAAAGTGTGCAAAAATTGCATTAGGGGATAGGTGACGCTTTGGGGTATTTCAAAGCACAGTTCAAAAGGAGGAATTTAAATGACAAAGGTTAAAGTAGCGATTGCAGATGATAATCGTGAGTTATTAAAAACGATGGAGCAGTATTTTCAAGGGCATCCTGAAATTGAAATAATTGCAACTGCTTCAAACGGGAAAGTTTGTTTACAAATGCTAGAAGAATTCGCACCAGATATTTTGCTTCTAGATATAATCATGCCGCATCTTGATGGGTTAGCTGTTTTAGAGTCGATGTATCAAAATGAACGAATGTCATCAATTCAAGTTATAATGTTAACTGCTTTTGGCCAAGAAGATGTGATGAAACAAGCTGTAGACTTAGGTGCATCCTATTTCATGCTAAAGCCATTTGAATTTGATCAATTGGTTCAAAAGATCTTACATTGTGCTGGGCAGAAGGCTACACTCCCTAAAAAGACAAGTGTTTTACAACCAGCTGCACCTCAAAAATTAAATCAACATCAATTAGATAGCACGATTACAGCCATTATTAAAGAAATCGGCGTTCCAGCTCATATTAAAGGTTACTCTTATTTGCGAGAAGCTATCCAGATGGTGTTCGAAGATATCGAGTTATTGGGCTCTGTGACGAAAATTTTATATCCAGAAATTGCTAAAAAATTCAATACAACGCCATCACGAGTTGAACGTGCGATTCGTCATGCCATTGAAGTCGCGTGGAACCGTGGCAATTATGAATCAATTTCGTCGATGTTTGGTTATACGGTGCATCATTTAAAATCGAAACCGACAAATAGCGAATTCATCGCCATGATCGCAGACAAGATTCGCATCGATATGATGGCGAGTTAAGGTTAGAGCCACAAAAGATTACAGGACTTATTTAGAGAGAATTCATTGAATTTATACCCACTAATTACTGAGATCATAATAATTGAATTAAACTATGAAACACATTCATTTATGGGAATTCCCATTCATGGAGGTGTTTTTTTTTATGACTAATTTCGATAATGAAATAGTCCGTTTTATGTTGGATTGTGTGGCAAAGGGACTAGACGAATGCAAAGGTCTAGTTTCTTATTTGTCTTTTTTAGTCAGCATGAGCTAGCTATTGGTGGATACCTAGTAATACCAATTGCAACTAAACTTGACAGGTTATGACGTTTCTACCACATACAAACGTCTAGGATATCGCTAGAAGCCTCCTTGTTGGCTTTGGTAACTGAATGGTGCTGCCGAACATAAAGGGCAGGAATGGAAGGTCTGAGTGGCTATGGCTACGCAGAATATACAATACATTTTCGTTGTTGCCGTGTTCTACATAATTTGTGAACATGTTACGAGAGCGTGTAGCAGACGATAAGACGTTTCGGGGGCAGAAGTATCATTTAAAAAATCAAGACTTTTAACATTTTATAAATAAACTTTTCTTGAAATAGAACAATCTAGTACTATAAAAGTAATAGATCTTTTTGGAACAGCTTGTACTTTCTATGACATAATTTCTTTCTTAAAAAATAAATAGAAGTGGTTTGTTTGAATTGTAAAGCATGCTCTTTAATGAATTATATAGTAGAATAGTATGAAGATAGTTAAAAATGGTAAAATAAGCTATAGAAATTTAATTAAAGAGGTGGTTAAATTGCCTTTTAGAAATATTTTAATTGTTGATGACCATATAGAAATTATTCAATTAATGACTGATTTTCTAGAAATGGAAAATTACGAAGTTTATGGTGCTAAAAATGCTGAAGAGGTAGAAACACTGTTACGTCAAATGACAATAGATTGTATTATTTTAGACATTATGCTGCCTGGAACTGATGGCTTTACCCTTTGCAAGAGAATTCGAAAAGATTCAGAGGTTCCTATTTTATTTTTAAGTGCCAATCATCAAACCGATGCAGATAAAATTAGAGGTCTCATGCTTGGAGCTGATGATTATATTGTCAAAACGGCAAGTCCAAGTGAAATCGTGGCAAGGGTCAAGGCAGTTGAAAGAAGAATAGCTATACATTCTCGGAAAGCTATAGATGTGCAGAGGGTTTTATCTATCAATCAACTTGAATTAAACCTAGACACGAGGTCAGTGAGGGTAGGACAACAAGCAGTAGAGCTAACGACAATTGAGTTTGATTTATTATATTATTTTATGGAAAATGAGGGGATTGTGCTAACGTATGAGCAAATTATAGATAGAATATGGAATGACGATGTAACTGGGTTTCACAGTGTGCGAGTCCATGTTGCAAAATTAAGAGAAAAGCTAGCTCCTTTCGATACAGTTCCCGAGATAAAAACAATTAGATCCGTTGGTTACCAGTTGCATAAAGGAATGAGAGGATAAAAAATGCCAAAGATTAGTTTTAAGGCGTTTATTGCGTTGAGCCTTATCGCTATTGTTTTCACGCCAATCCTTTTAGCGAAAACTGCTTCACAACTAACGAATGTTTTTTCATCCAAAGAGAGTCAAAGATTCGATTTGGACTCATGGGTGCAGAATAATATAGTGAATACTGATAAGACACAGTTTGATAAGGAAGAATGGAAAAGTCAATTAAGAAAGAAAGCCGAAGAAGATAATCTTGATCTGCTCATTATTTTTGCAGATGATGAGTTGCTCTACACTGAAAGAATGAAGGAACCTGAAAATACTCTACTCCCTGAAGGTGATCAAGCCCTTTCAGAAAATCTCGATGAAAAATCTAATTTATATCTAGTTCAATCTTATTTATATACAGCTCATTATAATGTTTATTCAGCTGATAATTCGTTCATTGCAACGGTATATATTAGCCCTCCTCCGATACCTGCAGAAGAACAACTTAAAAGTACGAACTACGATTTTGTCTTTTACATTGGTGCATTTTCTTTAGTCTCGATACTCTATATATTATTTCTGCAAGTAAATTTAATGAAGCCATTGCGTGCTATTAATAAATCTTCCCAGCTTATATCGAATGGAACATATAGCATAGATTTACCAAGTTCCAACATTAAAGAAATGAACTATACCACTCATGCCTTTATTGAAATGGCTAAAAATCTCAAATTGTCGAAAGAGAATAACGAAAGATTAGAAGATGAAAGAAAACTCTTTGTGTCTTCCATTGTTCATGATTTAAGGACGCCTATTTTTTCATTGCGAGGTTATTTGGAAGGATTAAAAAAGGGACTTTTTAAAAACGAACAAAAGAAAACGCAATATTTAGAAATGAGCATGAAACAAGCAAATCATCTGAATGAATTGGTCACGTCTTTGGCTAATTATTCAAATATTGAAGGACAAATTAAACTCGAAGAAATAACAGTATTTCAAGTTAATGATCTACTACACGATTTAAAGCAGATGTTGTTTTTTAAACTTTCAGAGAAAAAACTTACGCTAGAAGTAATTAATCGAACGAGTCTCCCCATTACTGGTGATTATCTATTGCTAAAAAGAGCATTTGAAAATGTGCTTATCAATTGTATTCGCCATAGTCCACCGACAGAGAAAATAGAAATATTCATTAGAGAAAAGGATAGTTTTATAGAAACGATTATTTTAGATAATGGAAAGGGCTTTGCAGAAAAGGATCTTGAGCACATATTTAAACCTTTATATAAAGGAGATGAAGAAAAGTTTAGCGATGGACAAAGAATGGGATTAGGTTTAACTATTGCACAAGTTATTATTCAGAAGCATAGTGGAACAATCCAAGCCGCAAATGATGTGGAAAAAGGGGCAAAGATTGTTATAAAGATTCCTAAAAATATCATTGAATAAAATAATCAGAAAACATAAAAATGAAGGAAATCGCTTCCTTCGTTTTTTTTTGATTGTTATTTTTTCAAAACAGTGAAAGTGAGTATAAAGTATACCTAGTTGTTGTATAGAAGGATGATGTTTCTTGATAAAATCTTGATACTAATTATATAGAAAATTGATTTACCTTGGCTATAATTCTTACAAGAATAAGAAGGGGGAGATTAAAAAATGTCAGTTCTTAGCGTGAGAGGACTCTCTAAGATATATGGTCAAGGTCAAAGTCAAGTAAAGGCATTAAATCATATTGAATTAGAAATTGAAAAAGGCGAATTTGTCGCAATAATGGGGACAAGTGGTTCTGGAAAATCAACCCTTTTAAATATGATATCTGGGCTAGATACATATGATCAGGGAGAAGTTCTGATAAGTGGTGAAAATATAAAGGGGTATTCTGATCACGAATTGACTCGTTTACGCAGAGAAAAGATAGGGTTTATTTTTCAATTATTTAATTTAATTCCTGTATTGTCCGTTATAGAGAATGTTACCCTCCCAGCAATGCTAACTGTAAAGAATAAGAAAGAATTAGAAGAAAAAGCGATTGACTTGTTGCATTTGGTTGGTTTAGGTTCTTTTATACAATCTAAACCTAATCTATTATCTGGCGGTCAACAACAAAGAGTAGCGATAGTGAGAGCACTTATAAATGACCCGGAATTAATTCTAGCAGATGAACCTACTGGTAGCCTTGATTCAAAAACCTCTAAAGCTATGATGAGTATTCTACGTAACTTCTGTGAGGAACTGGGACATACGTTAATTGTAGTAACACATGATGCAAATGTAGCTGCTTATGCTGATAGAGTTATTTTCATGCATGACGGTAAAATCTGCGATACGCTAAATTTAAAAAACTCAAGCTTGAAGGATCATGAAGTAGTCAGGATTATTGCATCTAAGATTGAGGAACTAAGCTTATGAGATTATTTATTAAAGCAGCTATTAATTCAATATTCAACCATAAGGCCAGAAACGCATTCTTAGTTTTAGGTATTTCTCTAGGTGTTGCTCTAATTGTAATTGTGCAAATATTATTAGCTAGTTTACAAGAATCAAATGAACAGACAATCAAAGATTTGCATGGCGATTTTGACATAGTAGTTGGTTATCAAGATAGTCATAAGTCACTTACTAAATTAGAGATTGATACGATAGAGACGATAGAAGGAGTGGAGAAAATAAGTCCCTTCCTATACCCATACTTAAACAAAGAAGTAGAGTATGATATGTGGGGCGAACCAACTTACATTGGTTTTAACAATGATGAGTTGGCTTATGAATATCCGTTTGTATCAATAAAATCTGGTAATTTCCCTAAAGCACAAGAAGCTTTAATTTCTCCCACATACGCTAAATTGAATAATTTGCAAATTGGCTCGATGATAGAAATGAATTTTCCACCACAAGGGAAAAGAGATGTTACGGTATCGGGAATTACTGAAGAGCATGAAGCCTTATCGAATATGGTCATTCTCGACTTTCATTGGCTTCAAGAAGTTACTTTAAACGATGGAATAACAACCGCATTGATTATTAAGTTAGATGATATTGAAAAGAAATCGGATGTTGTTCAAGAATTGAGAGAGCTTAACCAGGGTTTTTTTATTGATAATCGATTAGAGATTGATAATGAACGTAATAATATTGGCGGGCTTGGACCATTTGTAAAGGGGCTTAATATTGCCATTTACCTTATAAGTGCATTGATACTTATTAGCACAATGAGAATGTCCATTCAGGAAAAACAAAAGGAACTTGCAACGCTACGCCTATTAGGTTTTGGGAAAAAACACATTATGTTTTTAGTTTTAATTGAAACGATGATGGTAGGATTAGTTTCTGTAGCAGTGGGAATCCTTGTTGGTATTCTAGTCCCTTTTCTTACACTTGATGTGTTTTTAAGACTAATGAATATTCCAAATGCCGGTATTGTATTACCATACCACGATATATTATTTAGTTTGGGGATTTTTACAGTAATCATTTTTTTATCTTCACTCATTCCTGGCTATATAGCAAGTCTTTCTCCACCAATTGTTGTTTATAGAGGTGTGAAAAACATCCAAGGTATTACTAAAAGGTATTTCATGATTAGTTTGTTGTATGCAGTATTCATAACTATATTATTTGCCCTTAATCAATGGCAGTGGCAATCGAGGTTTATATATGTTATTAACGCAGTTTTGTTTATAGCATTAATATTTATGACGATCCCTCTAATGTTTGTGTTATTTGAGAAAGGAATAAGTCTGTTAGATCGAAAATTAAGGGTTAGAGCAGAAGGCTTATTAGCTACAAAAAATTTACTAAGACAATTAGGCAGAAATGTGCAAATCTCTACTATTTTCACTTTAGGGGTTATCATCTCTATTATAGGAATGGTGGTATTAACAAGTGTTAAAGTGAACACAACTGAAACAATCAAGGATACTTACCCAAATGACTTGAAATTAGTGTCTGTGGGATCAGAAATAGAAGAGGGGTTTCCATTTTCATTCTATGACCTTGTCAGTGAAAGCCCTAATATAGAGGCGCATTTTTACACAAATGTAAAGCTGTTTGATACGATGAATCTCCCTTCAAAACAAGGTGAAGTGATACTTGCTCTTAGTGGGACTGATTTACAATACAGCTTAGATAAAAATGAGGTTCAGATAAAGGACGGTATTCATCTAGAGGAAGATTTGAGTCCTAACGGCGTTATGATAACAGAGTCTACTTCAAAGAAATTAGGATATCATTTAGGCGATGTAATAGAAGCTGATATGTCTGAAAATGTGGATGAAGTGGATAAGAAAGAATTTATCGTCGAAGGTATTATAACCAATTCAGAGCACATGAGTGACGACTACAAAGTATTCACTACTAAAAAAAATATGGAAGATATGTTTCAGATTCATACTCTTCATAGTGTAGAGATGAATATTACATCAGATATAGACCAACAAGAAACAATGGAAGAAGTTCAATCACTGATCCAACAACCGCAGTATGCTAATACAATTTTATATAATAGAGCAGAAGAATTGAATGACTTAGAAGAACAATTGTTACAACGCTTTTTCATATTATTTCTAGCTGTAGGATTAATCATTTTGTTTACTATCATCGGGTTAATGAATAGTACAGCCAGTAGTATTAAGGAAAGAATCCAAGAATTAAGTATGCTACGTGTACTTGGTTATACAAAGAAACGGTTATTTTCGTTGCTATTGCTTGAAGGAGCTCTTTTAACGGGAACAGTTGGAATATTTGCAGTAGGGTTATCGATGAATTCCACATACTGTTTGCTTCAAAGTTTAAATGCTACTACATTTCCATCAATGCCTTTACTTCTGGGAGGTATAATTGTTCTTTCTCCATTAATAGGTATGGCGGCAGTTTTATTTCCTGCTCTGTGGGCAACGAGGCAAGACGTAATGAAGGGATTACGCTAGATAGGTTGTCTCATTAACAAGTAAGCAAATCTTGCTCACGTATTCTTAGAGAAAATAAATTGATCGATCGTAAAGAAGAGAAAACCTCTTTATATACGTTACAGAGAACTGTATCATAAGTAAGTAGTTAGTACGGTTTATAAAAAACGTATAGATAATGTGCATTTAAATGACCACGGACTACTGTTAAATCAGCTTTCGTGGCTTTTTGTATTCTAAACTTTTGTTTGCGAAGAGGAGTGATAAGTTATGGATTATTTTTTAGAAATAGTAAAGGAATTCGGTATACCTACAATTACAAATAAAACTCTATTGACTAATGGAAAAACAGCTTCAACCTATTTATTGCATACAAATACTTCAAAAAAATATATTTTGAAATCCGTTGATACGAAAGAGCAGGCTTACTTTGAATATAAACTTATACAACATATTAGAACAAAAAATAATAACATTGTGAGTGAGATTTTAACTTCAAAGTCGGATGAGCCATTTACTCAAATAGATAAGAGTTTATTTCAAATACAGGTTTACGTACCTTCAGTAAATGAAAAAGCTCCTTTGCAAAAGATTTTAAATACTTATCAGATGTTACAAGAATATTTAAAGGATTTTCATTATGAACCAGCGCGTCATAATCGTTTCGCATTAGATAGGTTATGGATAGATACAAAAGAACTTTTACATGAAAACTTCCCAAAAATTTATGAGGAACTTTGCCCATCAATTGAAAAATTAAAGGTGTTGGATCATAATCAGACGAATTGGATTCACGGAGATTTAGGTGCATGGAATATTTTATTGACTGCTGAACGAAATGTTTGCTTCATCGATTTTAGTGAGGCACGGAAAGGACCTAGATATTTTGATTTAGTAGCAATTTTTGCGTCATATTTACCTCCGAGTTTAGAGGCATTTGATACATACACTCAAGTATTTTTAACAGAATATGAAGTTTCGGTTAATTTGAATGAGTTCTACCAAACGTTAGAACTTTGGTATGTTAAAGGAATTTTAAGTTTATTGAAAGTCGATATTCAATCAACTAAAGAGCACATCCTGTATTTTTATAAAATTATTAAATATATTCGAACCTTATAGTAGTTTTTTGCCTGAGTTAAGAAAAAACTGCTTTTAATCATGTGGCGGGAACTATAGCAAACAGTTGTGATAATATAGAATAAAATTATCCAAAAGACTTATGATTAAGGATGATCTGATTTGAAGGAAGTTGTAATTTGTAACAGTATTGGTTCTTATAGTGGAGCATTAACTCGCGGAAAAGAATATGTGGTCATAGAGGAGAATAAAAAAAAAGAACAGATAAGGATAGTTGACGATAACAACCGAACAAGATGGTATAAAAAATATTATTTTGTTCCACACGGGACTAGTGTTCCTGTTTTGGCTAAATGGAAATTTGATGATGAAATAATTGATTCAAGTGAAAAATCTTTAGAACATATTGAAGTGACTTTTACCTTTAGCGATGGTCAAAGGCGATGGTGTTCGATTTGCACTAAACAAGGCCTAAAGGATTATGTGGAACGGAATATGGATGGGAATGTTCTTCTTATAGAAAATCAAATTATTGTTAAGGATTTTTCGTACGAAATAGTAAATAGAGCTTTTTTCGATTTAGACCAGCAAAATGAATTATTAAATGCAAGTCTGTTATACAATTAAAGGGGAGCTTTAGTTAAATAAAGAGCCTAGACAAAGCTGATTCGGACGCAATTATGCCGAGGCATAATTGATGAGAAATAATATGGTATCATACATAAATTAAGGAGTAGTCAAAATGACAAACGAAACTGAAAAAACAATAATCGAAATGTTACAAGAATTGAAAGCCGAAATGGCTGAAATGAAGCAAGACATGAATCAACGCTTTGAAAAAGTGGACAAACGTTTTGATAAGGTTGAAAAGAATTTTAATTTCTTAGCCGAAGAACTAGGAAAGCAAAAGACGGTTATTAACAGCCCAAAAATGTTTGAAGAACCTGCAAAGCAAAAAGCTGAAGTAGAAGGACAAATGCCAGATGAGATTCTTAATTTAAAGAGCGCAGTAAAGATTAGTAGCTTTGAAAATTTAGAAGAATTATGGAATATTATCCTGGCTCAAGTTGAACAAAAAATTTCTAAACCAAGCTTCGAAACGTGGTTTAAGTCTACAAAATTACTGTCTTACAATGGAAGTAGTTCAACTGTGGCGATTGCTGCACCAAATTCGTTTGCCCGAGATTGGCTTGAGAATCATTATAGTCATTTGATTACAGGTATAGTAGGGGCGCTTACAGGCGAAGATTTGCTTATTGAGTTTGTTGTTCAAAAAAACCACGATTCAGACGATTTCGATCTGCCAGCGCGGATTAACTAAGCAAAAAGGCAGTGGGCACTGAAAAACTTAAGGATTACTAAAATTATAGTAACTAATTATGGTTTTCTCAATTCTATTAAGTGTCGAAAATGTAGCATGGAATCGTGGCAATTATGAATCAACATGAAGCGAGCTAATCGGTATATCGAAGCTGAGCTTTGTTCTAGCGGAGATTGACCTGTAAATCTAATTTAAATAACGTAGCGAAAATTATAACGCCTTTTTAGACAGTTTGCGCTGACTGTTTGAGAGGGCGTATTTTTATTGTCTTAAAATCGAAATTGAACGTATATGTTGGATTTTTCTGTAAAAATCTGAAAGTGCTTACTTTTTTAATTCACCTAACCTGAGTTTTATGCTAATGCACTCAGTTTTAAAGGTTAACTGCAGCAGATTTACATTGAATGTATGGAAAAATAATCTCATATTTTAAATGAAGGATGGACATTTGGAGGAGGAGTTAAGATGGGCTTATTTGATGGGATAATAGGTAATGCAAGTGAAGTAAATCTAGAAAAATTACGGGAAGAAGTTAAAGATTTATTAACACCTCATGAAACAATTAAGCATGCCTATAAAATTATAAGAGACACTTTTATTTTTACGGATAAAAGACTTATCTTAATCGATAAACAAGGAGTAACTGGGAAGAAAACGCAATATCATTCAATTCCATATAAGAGTATTCTTCATTTTTCAGTTGAAACTGCGGGAACGTTTGATTTAGATGCAGAGTTGAAAATTTGGGTTTCAGGTAGTGAATTACCGATTCAGAAAAACTTTAATAAATCAACTAACATTTATAAAATTCAAAGTGTGTTAGCGGAATATGTATTAGGAAAGGCATAAAATTAATTTCTTTCAGCAAATGTTTTGTGTAACGTAAGTGAAACGGCAGTTACAATTGTTTTGTGTAACGAAAGCGAAGCGGCAGTTACAAATGTTTTGTGTAACGTAAGTGAAACGGCAGTTACAAATGTTTTGTGTAACGAAAGCGAAGCGGCAGTTACAAATGTTTTGTGTAACGTAAGTGAAACGGCAGTTACAATTGTTTTGTGTAACGAAAGCGAAGCGGCAGTTACAAATGTTTTGTGTAACGTAAGT
>NZ_JBGCCF010000017.1:0-112489 GCF_041262385.1 Lysinibacillus sp. RC46
TCGTCCTGAGCCAGGATCAAACTCTCCATAAAAAGAAATTTGATTAGCTCAAATTGTTTTGCTGGCATCATGTTTGATGTCCAAAATTTTGTTTCGTTCACCAACTTAAGGCTAGCTACTAAAAACTTTATTGATTACGTTTTGCTTGTTCAGTTTTCAAGGTTCATGTCATTATCTTGTAGTGACAGCTTTTATATCGTACAACATAAAAGTTCGTATGTCAACAAGTTATTTAAAGTTTTTTGGAGCGGGTGATGAGAATCGAACTCACGACATCAGCTTGGAAGGCTGAGGTTTTACCATTAAACTACACCCGCGCGGTAAATTATATTTATTTAAAATGGCGCGCCCGACAGGAGTCGAACCCATAACCTTCTGATCCGTAGTCAGACGCTCTATCCAATTGAGCTACGGGCGCATATTATATAAATCCATAAATTGACTTGGTGCGGCCGAGAGGACTTGAACCTCCACGGGGTTGCCCCCACTAGGCCCTCAACCTAGCGCGTCTGCCGTTCCGCCACGACCGCATTCAATTAGGAACTTTCTTATCATACTATGATAATTCAAAAAGTCAACCTTTTTTCTTAAAAAAGATGAGCCATGAAGGACTCGAACCTTCGACCCTCTGATTAAAAGTCAGATGCTCTACCAACTGAGCTAATGGCTCATATTAAGAAATGAATGGCTGGGGTACTAGGATTCGAACCTAGGCATGACGGAATCAAAATCCGTTGCCTTACCGCTTGGCTATACCCCAATAAGTGGCGGTCCCGACCGGGATCGAACCGGCGATCTCCTGCGTGACAGGCAGGCATGTTAACCGCTACACCACGGGACCAATGTTACTATATTTTTATGAATTAAACTAATGAAATGACCCCTACGGGATTCGAACCCGTGTTACCGCCGTGAAAGGGCGGTGTCTTAACCACTTGACCAAGGGGCCATGGCTCCGAAGGCAGGACTCGAACCTGCGACAACCTGATTAACAGTCAGGTGCTACTACCAACTGAGCTACTTCGGAATAATTCATATATTTTGCCGTCGTTATCTTGTCGACTTTTACTATTATAGAGACATCTATAACGAACGTCAACCCTTTTTTTATTCCACTAGTTTTAAACGTCCTAAACACTTGCTACAACAGTATTTCCCCACATTCATTCTAATTTTCCTTACATATAATTGTTGGCATTTTACACATGTATATGTATAAAGTCGGCGTTGTTTTTTTTGAGATGTTTTAGGGATTTGCAATACTGAGCAAAAACGAGGAGCGTTCACTTTGACTAATAGCTCTCGAAAATCTTTGTCTCGATGCTGATACCCTTTGCCTTCCAAGTGTAAATGATAATGACATAATTCGTGTCGAACTATACCTTCTACTTCGCTAATACCATACAATTCATAAGCTTTTGGATTAACTTCAATATTGTGCGATTGCAAGAGATAACGTCCACCTGTTGAACGTAGCCTTGAATTAAAATATGCTCGATGCATGAATGGCTTCTGGAAACTTTCTAATGATATTCGACTAACAAGACTTTGTAGTTCCTCATTGTTCATATCTATATCACCTCTAACAATAAGAATACCACACTGCGTAGTATAGACAGTGTGGTATTGATTTATCCCGCATTAACGGATAGTAATTTATCTGTACCGAAAGCGTAGTGGCAGCAAAGCAAATACAATTGCGCCAATGCGAAATTGATTACGCTTCAATAGTTTGATCTTTAGGAGGTAGCATCGTTAGTGAAATGCGGCCTTTTTTGACATCTATTTGTTCTACCCAAACAGTCACAATGTCACCGAGAGCAACAACTTCTAATGGATGTTTAATCCGTCTTTTTTGTAATTTTGAAATATGCACAAGTCCGTCCTGCTTCACGCCAATATCTACAAACGCTCCGAAATCAACTACGTTTCTCACTGTACCTTGTAATTCCATCCCAACTTGTAAATCTTCCATTTTTAAAACATCTGTTTTCAGCAGAGGCTGAGGGAATGCATCACGTGGATCGCGACTTGGTTTCATTAATGTATCCACAATATCTTGAATTGTGACAACTCCAATATCTAAAACTTCACTTAATTTTTCTACATCTAGTTTTGCAATGGCCTCCTCTGCCTTCTGCATCCCAAGCTCTTTTTTATCAATTTGCGCTACCTCTAAAATCTGTTCGGCTACACTATAACTTTCGGGGTGAATGCCCGTAGCATCAAATGCGTTTTTTGCTCCTGGAACACGTAAGAAACCAATTGCTTGTTCATACGTTTTAGCACCAAGTCGCGGAATTTTCTTTAGCTGAGTACGTGTAGTAAATTGTCCATTTTCCTCTCGTACCTTCACAATATTCTCCGCAACCGTTTTAGATAATCCAGAAACGTATTGCAGTAGCGAAGCTGAGGCTGTATTAACATCAACACCAACTTGGTTAACAGCTGTCTCTACTATAAATGTTAAGGACTCCGTCAATTTCTTTTGAGAGACATCATGCTGATACTGACCTACTCCAACTGCTTTGGGCTCAATTTTTACTAACTCCGACAACGGGTCTTGTAAACGACGTGCAATAGAAACCGCACTACGCTGTTCTACCTGTAAATCAGGAAACTCTGCACGAGCAGTTTCAGACGCTGAATAAACAGATGCCCCTGCTTCATTGACAATAACATAGGCCGTATCAGTTTCAAGCTCATTCAATACATCTGCTATAAACTGTTCTGTTTCGCGTGAGGCAGTACCATTACCAATAGCAATTATAGTTATTGGGTATTTTGCTAAAATCTCTTTCACAACCGCTTTCGATTTTGCTACATCTGGCTTTGGCGGATGTGGATAAATGGCTGTAACCTCTAGCATTTTCCCGGTTGCATCTACAACAGCTAACTTACAGCCTGTACGGTACGCCGGATCAACACCCAATACATACTTCCCTTTCATTGGAGGCTGTAATAAAAGATTACGCAAATTCTCAGAGAAAATGTGGATAGCCTGCATCTCTGCCTTTTCAGTAAGTTCATTTCGTAACTCTCGTTCTATAGAAGGCTGAATTAAACGCTTGTACGAATCCTCTATCGCTAGCTTCACCTCGGCAATTGCTGGTGAAGAACCTGTAGCAGGAATCCATTCCTTCCACATAATCATCAATACTCGATCTATTGGTACATGAATTGCTACTTTTAAAATTTCCTCTTTCTCACCACGATTTACAGCTAAAATACGGTGCGGAACAATACGATTTACGGGCTCTTCATATTCGTAATACATTTCGAAAACGTTTTTGTCGTCTGTCTCTGCGTTCTTAACACTTGTTACGAGTACTCCATCTTTCCAGGAATACGTTCGAATTTTTTCACGGATTGCCGCTTCATCAGCAAAGCGCTCTGCTAAAATATCTCGAGCCCCAGCTAACGCATCCTCTACATTAGCAACTTTCTCCTCATCTACGAAAGCCATTGCTAATTGTTCTAAAGCATCACTACGATACTCTAATAGAAGATCCGCAAGAGGTTCTAACCCTTTTTCTTTCGCTATAGTCGCCTTTGTTCGACGTTTTTGTTTATAAGGTCGATATAAATCCTCTACACGCTGTAAAACAGTTGCTGCTTGAATAGCTTGTTCTAATTCAGGTGTTAGTTTATCTTGCTCCTGAATTAATCGTATAACCTCTTCTTTGCGTTGTTCAAGCTGCTGTATGTAGTGATAACGATCCTCTACAGCTTTAATCTGTACCTCATCAAGGGATCCAGTAGCTTCTTTTCGATAACGTGCAATGAATGGCACGGTGTTTCCTTCTTCTAATAATTTAATAACAGCATCAGCTTGACCTGACTTAATAGCTACATCCTTTGCAATGAGCTGTAAAATTTGCTTTTGTTCCACATTATCACTACCTTTTTTCTTTTTATTTTACCATTACACTTTACTAAAATTGCAAAAAAATAGTCTACTCTAAAAGAAGAGTAAACTATTCAATCAATTATACCTTGGCATAATTACGTCTGGAACAACCCCCTCGCTCCAAAAATTTCAGAGCGAAACTCTATCACTTACTAAGATAAATTCCTGTAACTTTTTTATTGCTTTCCTTTGTATTCTTGATACATGCATTTGAGAAATCCCTAATCGTTCCCCAACTTCATTTTGAGTGAGTT
Source organism: Lysinibacillus sp. RC46 (assembly GCF_041262385.1). Taxonomy (NCBI): domain Bacteria; kingdom Bacillati; phylum Bacillota; class Bacilli; order Caryophanales; family Bacillaceae; genus Lysinibacillus; species Lysinibacillus sp. RC46. Next base: position 4,165 of record NZ_JBGCCF010000017.1, read on the forward strand.
GTTCTAAATATGTAAGCTGAATTATTTCTCTTTCTCTCTCATCTAAAATACTCATAGCGTCAGAAACAATCATTCTTTTATTAGTCATTTCAAAGCCGTCATCTTCTTTACCCATAATATCAAATAGTGTTACTGTGCTGCCGTCAGAATCTGACTCTACTGAATGATCCATAGAAAGAGCATGATAACTACGGCTCATCTCCATAGCCTCTAAAACCTCTTCTTCTTCCACTTCTAATTGATCTGCGATTTCCTTAATAGATGGAGAACGCTGCAACTCAATTGTCAATGCTTCCACTGTTGTTTTAATGCGCGGTCCTAATTCTTTTATTCGCCTTGGTACATGAACATCCCAAGTTTTATCACGTAAAAAGCGCTTAATTTCCCCAACAATCGTTGGTACAGCAAATGCTTCAAAGCTCCGACCAACATTAGGATTAAAACGTCTAATTGCACCTAGCAACCCCAGCATACCTACTTGAACAATATCATCATAATGAGATCTACCATTCGAATATTTACGTGCAATGGACTCAACTAAATATCGATAATGCATCACTAAATTTGTTTGTGCTTCATCATCCTCTGTTGATTGGTACAACGCAATCCATCTTAATATATCTTCCTTGGACGAAGTTTTATGTGGTGATTCTTTCGACATTTTTTTCCACCTGCTCTCTAGCAACATACTTTGTCATGAAAACAGTAACGCCACCATCGTTATTTATCATCACCTCATCCATCAAAGTTTCCATTAAATAAAGCCCTAAACCACCTTCTCTTAAACCCGCAATACCCTCTTCAGGATGGTACGGTCCAACTTTCGACTTTATTTCCTCAAAATTGAAACTATTGCCGTAATCTGCAATCATCATTTCTATTTTATTTTCATACAAAGCGCAACCAATGACGATTTCTCCTTCTTCTTCGTCCTTATATGCATGATGTACAACATTCGTTACCGCTTCACTTGCGGCAATTTTTAAGTCCTCAATATCATCATAATTAAACCCAACCCGACTAGCTAAGCCAGAAACCGTCAATCGAATCACACTGACAAATTGCGGTTTTGCAGGAACCCTTATCTCAATATAATCAAATTCCTTCATTTTCGTAATTCCACCTTTTTATCAGTCTCAATATCCATTAAATCGCTTAAACCAGTAATTTCAAACAACCTTTGTAATCTATTCGACAAACCTACAAGTTTAACTTTCCCGTTTTCACGTAACGTTCTTTTATAAAAGGCTACAAAAATACCTAACCCTGTACTATCCATATAATTAACTTTCGATAAATTAAGCACTATTTCTAATCCTTCAATAATTTTCACTGCCTCTAACTCCTCCCTAAGACGTGAAGCAGTATAAGTATCTATTTCGCCCTCAATAAATCCGTATAATTTATTATCTAATTCTTTAAAGTGTATCGCCATATCCATATAGCACACCTCCACCATATTTGTTTGACTGCTTTTCTATTCCCGTAATTACAAAGGTTAAAACCCTATTTTTTTATAATCGCAACTGTAAAATCGTCTGATAGTTTAAAATCCTGCATTTCTTCAATTTGCTTATAAAGGAGATTACATAATTGTTGAGCTGATAAGTATTTATTTTCCAATATTAGTGATGTAATGACCTCTCGTGAATTCATTTCATCATGCGTTCTGAATTCCGTAACACCATCCGTCATCATTATTACGATATCATTTTCTTCCAAAACAATTTCGTTGTACGAATATTTCGTTTCTGGCAACACCCCCAGTAATAATCCTGTCGATTCCAAAGGAAAAAATTCATTATGTTTAGCGCAATAATGGAGGGCCGGCTCGTGACCTGCAGAAGCATAAGAAAAAATACTCTTTCGCATATCCAAGCAACCGTAAAACATAGAAACAAACATACTGTCGTCTACACTCTTTTCAATTACTCGATTGATGACCTCTAATACATACGAAGGTTCTTTATATGCATATTCTAACGTTTCAAGACCGTATTTCACCATAGTCATACATAATGCAGCGGGAACACCTTTACCTACCACATCTGTCACAGCTACACTCAAATAATCCTCTCGATTATATAAAAAATGTACATAATCTCCATTCATCTTCCGGTTTGGGATAGATATCATTCCTATATCAATACTTGAAAGTTGTGGTACGTCTGTTTTAAGTAATGTTTTCTGAATGTTTGTAGCGATTTTCATTTCCATCTCATACTCTGCTTGTTTTTGTAATAAACTTTGGTGCTCCCTATGAGCCATTCCATAATGCACCATAACTTCGATAAGAAAATCATATGCGAGCTGTTCTTCACTCATTCTACATGGAAATAGTTTCTCAACTGCGTTTTTATGGACACTTACAACATCCTCTGGAGATATATTCTTTTGGATTAACTGGCGAATGAAATTTTGAGCAATATACAAATTCTTTTCAGTTTGATCGGTCATATAATCTGACAAAATCTTTTTATATTGTGATTCTAATTGTTCCAAAAATTCCACATCCTAACGCAGCCATTTTTCAGCTCTTATCGTTGTTCCTTCTCCTACAATCGATTGAATAACCATATTGTCCATCAATCGATTAACGCCTGGTAAACCTGCACCGAGCCCTCCTGAAGTGGAATAGCCATCCTCCATCACTTTCCGAACATCCTCTATTCCTGGACCCTGATCAGTTGCAATAACAATTATCTTCTTCTCAGTGTCTGTCTCAACTTTTTCAATTTCAATGACACCTATCCTTGCATATAAATATATATTTCGGGCTAGTTCACTTATAGCTGTGGTGATTCGTGCCTGATCAACAGTGTCAAATCCAAGCGCCTTTGCTTCGTCACGCCCCAGTTGTCTTGCTGCTACTATATCCCACTCAGTAATAATTTCAACCGAAGACTTAATTGTCACTGTCGCCCCCCCAATTCCTTTCGGAGTTATACTCTTACACTTTAATTCAGATCATCTTATCAACTTTTACCTTGGCGTAATTGAACTGTCGCTACGTTAACACTACGCTTTCGCACAGACAATCTTGTTGCTGAACGATGATAAAATTCTATTTTTATTTTCTTAAACCTCTCGATATTTTTTCAAAAATCTATTCAAAATATAGATCTTGAGTATATCTTAAATCTATTAATACCATTTTTGAATAACGATTTCAATTTATGGTAATAAAGTATTTGAGAGTACAATATCAATTTCCCCTTGACGGAATTGTAGCTGTCGCCACAGAAAACTTTTGTTGCTGTCGCTTCGCTTTCGCACAGAAAATATTTGTTGCTGTCGCTTCGCTTTCGCACAGAAAATATTGTTGAATAAAGATAAAAAAGCATCGAGATGAAAATTCATCTCGATGCCACTATACACATATGTATATCAAAATTTAACAAGCCCTAAACTAATCATCAATGCACCATCAACTTTCTCCATCAACGCATTGTCAAGTTGCGTAATACGATCTGTCAATCTTGACTTATCAATCGTCCGCACTTGCTCGAGCAGAATAACCGAATCACGTTCAAAACCATACTTTTCAGCATTAATTTCAACGTGCGTCGGTAATTTTGCTTTTTGAATCTGTGCAGTGATAGCTGCGATGATGACAGTCGGACTAAATCGATTGCCAATATCATTTTGAATAATTAGCACCGGCCTAGTGCCCCCTTGCTCGGACCCAACTACCGGCGATAAATCTGCAAAAAAAACGTCACCACGTTTTACATTCAAAGTGTCATCCCCCGCTAACGAGACGCTCCACCGTATGTTGTGCTTCATATTCTGCGTGCAAGCATTCACTTGCAATACTCAGGTTTATATGAGACATTTCAACATATCCTTTCATCATAGCTTCCCGTATTTGATTTGGTTGCTCCTGCATTAAAACTTTGCGCGACAAAATACGCGCAAAAGATTCACTCTCAATTACTTCCTTTGTTTGTAGAAACAGTCTATCCTGAACAGCAATTGTAGCTTCTCTTAACTTTTTCTCGTACACAGCAAGCACCTCCAACGGAACCATCCACTTTTCATTACTACCCATTCTACCATTGAAAGATATTGTTGAAAAGACACGAAATGACAAAATATCTGACAATTTAAAGTCCAAGTTGTAAAAATATGTAGGTTGTCGAAGGTATTTGCCGAATATTCACCTTGCAATTCGTTACAAAATATGAATGAATCAGCTTCTTAGTAAATCTTCTATAGTTGTTATTTACCAAGTTGTTTAGTGTTTAGATATAGTATTCATTTATCCAAATTTAAATGTCAAAACTATTTAAGACCGCCTATAACAAAATCCTTAAGTAACTTTTTAGGTTAAGTCCAGATTAAATGTATAATCTAGGAACTCTCGCTGTAATAATGCATGGTACTTCATAATTAATGGTTTCAAGCTTTGCTGCCCATTCATTCATTGAAATAGCATCATGTCCTTGAGGACCAATGAGTGTTACCTTCTCACCTATAGCATATGCTTTAGGCAAGGCAACCATACATTGGTCCATACAAATTCGTCCAACAATCGGCATTCTTTGTCCATCAATTAGTACTTCTTGTCCACCTAATTTACGAATCACCCCATCAGCATAGCCTACTGGTATTGTTCCTATCCACATATCCGAAGGAGCCTCAAAAGTAGCTCCATAGCCTACTGAATCCCCTGCTTGTAACTGTTTCACATGAACAAGCTCACTCTCAAGCGAAAACGCTGGCTGTAACGGAAATGGTAAAATACTTTCTACATAAGAAGATGGTGATAATCCATACATCGATATACCATATCTAACAGCATCAAATTGTAAATGTGCATCTTTTACTAAAGATGTAGCCGTGTTTGATGCATGAACAAGTCTAGGTTTTTCGGGCAATGCAGTTACACATTTCTCAAAAAATTGTACTTGTCTATCAAAGTATGAAGTATCCTCTTCATCCGCAGTCGCAAAATGTGTAAATATCCCATCAAGCTCCACATTCACTGTATTTTGTATTGTTTGATATAGATCCAATAATTCTTGTTCTGAACGAACGCCAATTCTGCCCATTCCACTATCTACTTTAATATGTAGTCGTAAAGGACTTGCTTCATTAGCTATGAACGGAGCCGCTTGCTGTACCCATTCACTTGCAAATGCCGTAAGAATAATGCGCTGTTGGGCAGCATATGGTGCAAATGAAACTGAAGAGGCACCTAATATTAGTATGTCTGGCTCTTCAAAATGTGCTCGAATATGTAATGCTTCATCTGGCGTTGCCACTGCAAGCATTGTTGCACCTGCCTCAAGTGCTGCTTTTGCAACGGCTACATCTCCGTGACCGTATGCATTTGCCTTTACGACAGCTATAATTTGAACATTAGGTCGAAGTAGCATTTTCAAATTTTTTACGTTTTGTTGAATTGCTTGTAAGTCTACTACTGCTTTAGTTGGTCTAAAATATTGCTGTGTCTCCATTAGAATACCCTCTTTATTTTTTATTAAAACATTATGTATTGAATAAATTGCCTTTTTTATACTATTTTTACATAATTCGTTCTATTTTAGACTAATCTTCTACATAACTTTTATCATATATGACTTAACAACTTCTAAACAGTGTTAATTTTCTTCAAAACTGTACTTATTTACTTAACGAGCTACAGCTTTCCATATAGAAAGCTGTAGCTAGAAAAATTATTTCATACTACCTATCGTCATAGAAGTGGCTACTTGCACCATTTCTTCACGAGTCAATTTACTAGAGGCTACAAAGAATTCAACGCCGTCCTTTTCCCAGCTAATAGAGGTATCGGTAATAGCACCAATCGTAAAGCCTAAATCTACCGGATCACCAGGAGACGATACTGGCAACATAGCAGCCTCTTTCGAAACTGGCTGTTGCATGACAGTAAATGGCTTGTCACCGTCGAATGTTAAGATGACACGGTCCATTCCACCCTCTCGCATAACTTTCTCTTCCACCATCTTCGTATTTTCTAAATTTACAACAGGGTAGTGTGTTTGGAACTCTTTATTTTCGGCTTCTGCACTTACTGCCTTTTTCTCTTCATTTCCATTCGGGTTATTGTTGCTCTCCTTACTGTCTTTGTTGTCTTTGTTATCTTTTTTATCTTTTTCTGATGGTGTAGCTTGTTCACCTTTTGTTTCATCTGATTCTGTAAATTGCTCAACCGCATACTCTTTAGCAGCGTGTTGAACACCTAATTTAATATTTTTAAATGTGATACGAATTTGTTCTTCTTTTACATCATTCATAATTACTACGGAAGTAGGAAGCATTGTTTTCTTATCAACTGTTATAACCTGATGAGGCATACTATTTTTATAGCTATTTCTAGTAGCCGCTTCAAATATATATGCTTTGTCCTCTTCTTTCATGACTAAATTTTTATCTTGAGCTAAATCTTCTGCTAGTGCACCTATTAAATAAGCTTGACTATTTTTCTTGGGCCAATCACTTTGGAATTTATACATTTTGTTTAATGTAGGTGTCACAACAAAAACTCCATCTGCATTTCGCACTATCATTTGTGAAACATCTTTCCCACTTTCTACTACTTCTACTCGATAAAAATCAGGTTTCGTATGCCAAACTGTTACATCATATTTTTTGGGATCTCCACCAGATTTAATCTCCATCGTAGCATTCAACTCATAACCATTTGCTTCTGCCCATTTCCCATTAACTTTCTTCAACACTTTTTCCTGTGAGTCTGTACCACATGCCGATAAAAGTAATATCGTACAAAATAAGACGAGCCATTTAACTATTCGGTTGCCCACGCTTTCACCCTTTCCTTCTTTCAAATCCACTACGACAATATATGAACCGTATTTGTCAGTTATGTCATTTGAACAAGGGCAATATATTTATCTTCACTCAGAAATTTATTTTTCTTTTAACTTCTTTCAGCGGATATTTGGACAACCGCTGAAATAGAGGAACTCAGTCTAAGAACGCCACGTCCTGTAGCAACGACTGAGTGACCAACTTCGTGTTGGCCTAAAGCCTCCGGCGGACGTCACGGAATCGGCAAGGAGTTCTTTGTGCAAGCAAAGCCGATTCCAGACCCAATTATGCCAAGGCATAATTGATTAGCTTATCACCATAACGTAGGGTTGATTTCCGCTCCGGCTGGGGGCGTCAGTCTTCACTCCAATTAACTTTATCTAAATGGTATACGTTTTAAAAATGTCAACCACAACTTTTGGTGATGAGCTTTTTTAATATTTTATATGGCGCAAGCTTTGTTTATCATTATTTATTGTAATAATATTACTTGTGCCGCAGCGTATTGCTTAGAATGTGTTATACTTACAAATCCATTTGCAAGCTGTCCTTTGAAATATAAAACCGGATTTCCAGCTTCCCCTCTTAAAACTTCAATATCATGAAGCTTACATTCTTCACCAATACCAGTTCCCAATGCCTTTGAAAATGCTTCTTTTGCAGCGAATCGTCCAGCTAAAAATTCTATTTTACGAGTTTCTGAATGTGCATCAAACAAAACTCTTTCCTTTTCAGTTAAAATGCGATCTTTAAATTTATTTGTTCTTCTTATTGCTTTAGCAATACGGTCAATTTCTACAATGTCAAGACCAATTCCTTTAATCATTTGAACTTCTCCTTTTCCTATTTCTAAAAAGCCATGTATAATAATTGTAAATTGAGGTGGAGTTATGTTTAGTAGAACAGAAAATTTTAAGCAATATACAAAGTATTATCCGATTGTTTCAACATTAATAGCGGTTAATTTAATTGTTTATGTACTAACTATTTTACCTGGAGTAGGAGAAAATGTATTGAATTACGGATTTCAATCGAACTTCCTTATACGATCTGGTGAATGGTGGCGTGTTTTTACTGCAATGTTTTTACATGCTGGCTTTTCGCACGTTTTCTTTAATATGTTTTCATTGTATTTATTCGGACCAGAGCTTGAAAGAATTGCTGGCAAGGTACGTTTTACTACAATTTATTTAATGTCTGGTATTGTAGGTAACATGGCAACCTATTTACTTTATGATAGTAGCTATCAAAGTCTTGGTGCAAGCGGAGCTGTTTTCGGAATATTCGGTGCTTTCGGAGCGCTTGTCTACTATACACGTCGTACAATGCCGATGCTTCGTAAACTTATTTTGCCCATCATTGTGATCAGTGTTATCATGACTTTCCTACAGCCAAATGTGAATGTCTATGCTCACTTAGGCGGCTTAGTAACAGGTTTCCTTCTTGGACTCGTTTACTTACATCCAAAAAGAATTTTAAGCTGGCGTAAACAAAAGATGGCGGGTAAGTAATAAGTACAAGAGGAGCAATCCTCCGTGATAAGCTATCATCACGGATTGCTCCTCTTATTTTTATACTAGAGTGATATACAATTCGTCAATTTCAAAGTGCGACCGTATCCTCTTTCGCTGCCTTTATTTTTTTCCATTCAACTGCTGTTAAGCCATAGACAACTTGGTCTACATGATGATCATAAAGCCACTCAGCATCTCTTAAACGTCCCTCTTCATGAAACCCTAACACTTTTGGAATTGTACGACTTCGAATATTCCCTACCGCTACTCGCACTTCAATGCGATTTAATTTTAAATAGCTAAAGGCATAATCAATAAATGCTTTCATAGAATTTGTGACTAAGCCCTTACCAACAAATTCGTCCCCCAACCAATATCCAATACTTGTCCATTTATGTTGCCAATTCACTTGATGATAGCCAATCACTCCAGCAAGCTTCCCCTCATAATAGATCCCCGCTTGTAGGCCATTATTATCTGCGTATTGTTGCATCGCACCTCTTACAAATCGCTCTGTATCCTCTACTGTTTTCACATCATCTACAAAAGGTAACCATTCACGCAACGTATCTCTCGAACGATCCGTCAACGCGAATAATTCATCTACGTCACTTAAATCCAATAATTTTAAATACGTGTTCTTATTAATATCATACTTAAACAAAATTACCACCCCTTTTGTTTGATTTATTCTATTATAAACAGTATATTTGCATATTTATAGATAAAAAAGGCTAATCCTCCTATTAATTGTAAAGATTAGCCAAACTCTTGCTTTCAATGTTCATACCAAGATAATATTGTTTCAGCATCTTGCTGCTCTAAGTTTCGTACATTCCCTGCCATACCGGTCATACCTGACATGACCGTTGCTTTTACAGACATAACCTTCTTTCTTTTTTGAAAATAGGTTTGAGTAGTCCCAATAGATTGTATGCGTTTTTTCTCCATAAAGAATGTAGTACGACTGAACACACGATATTGCATAGTTAGTTGCTTTCCATCGATCATATAACCAGCTGATTTATGTTGCCAAATACCCATTACTATTGTTAATGGAATTAATAATAACGAAAGCAACCCATACGGATATAAGAAGTAACTACATGCACCAATTATAGGTATGAGCCAAACAAAATCAATTCGGTAAAAAAATGGACGAGCTCGTTCTGGTGAATAAATAAATTCTGGACGCCAATTTATATCTGGAAAAAGTTGCTCTAGCGTTCCCAAACAATCCTGCTTCTGAATAAGTGGGAACAGAGTAATTTTCTTATCATTTCCTTCTCCACCATTTCCTCCAGCACTCTCAACGACAACTGTGGCGAAGCCAAATAATTGGCGCACTGGATTCTCTACAATACGAATCGCCTGAATTCTATTTAACGGTAAAGTAATTCGTTTTTTCTCAATTAGCCCTTTTGTAATAATAAGCTTTTCATCTTCAATTCGGACTGTATATTGGTAATAATTGAACAGTGTAATAACAAATGACACAAACCATGCCAGAATTAGGCTGAATATCACTGTTAGTACAACTAAAAATGCACCAATTTTCGCAAAGTCAGCTAGCTCGTTAAAAATTTCCTCATATGGGATTATTTCTGAAATCTGAGGGATAAATGCTGCTACCCCGGACAGAACAAACCCAATTCCACCTGAAGTTATGGCCAATATAAGCAAATCACGTATCGACATATGATAAATAGTTGGAACTGGTACTTCCTCTATTAGCGACTGTTCATCATTCATCTGTTCATTTATTTGGTTCTTTGCACGACGCATTTCTAGCTCTATGACATCTGCCTCTACCTTACGTATAGCCGTTAACTCTACCTCAGGCTTTCTATCCTTACTCCCCGCAGTTTCAACCTGAACTTTTACTAAGCCAAATAATCGATGAAAAATACCCTCATTATAATTTAAGCTCTGAATACGTTCAAATGGGATATAACGTTTCTTTTTAACGAATAAACCATACTTTACACGCAATTCTCCATCTTCAAACCAATATACAAAGGTACGCCACTTAACAATGCCACTAACAAGCGCAAGTAAGGCCCCTACTCCCCATATACCGAATAAGAAAATCGTCCGCCAAAAATTATCACTATGGAAATTAAAGGAGAAGTGAAAACCATTAGTTATGATAATAACAACTAACGGAAAAATCATACTTTTTAATGCTTTTGCACTCGCGATAACAGCCGATATCGGGTGTAAACGATTAATTTCCTTAGACATCATCTTCCGCCACCCTTGCTAATTCCGAAATACGTGCACGAAGCCTATCAGCCTCGTCCATTACAAGTGCAGGAATTGTATGTACAGTTGCTGCTGTAGATATTGAAATATTACCTAAACCATATTTTTTTAATATCGGTCCTTGCGTCGTATCAACATGCTGTACACGCACCATTGGAATAAGTGTACGTTTAACAACGAATAAACCATGTTGCACCTCGATTTCATTGTCACGCACCTCATAGCGCCAGCGTTCCCATCTTATCTTTGGAAATAAATAAGTGGATAGGACAGCACTAAGTATGACTACAGCAACGGCAATGAAATAAATATATGATGGCCATTCATAATAATATGTGCCGTAGCATGCAAACGCCGCTACAATCAAAAGTAATAATGTTTGCAATACACCATATAAACGCCACACTGTTAACCCTTTCTTAGAAATCATATGCATTGGTTCTGTTCTCAAAGTCGTTCCCTCTCTTTCTTTAACTACGTATACGTAATCAGTAATCATTTTGTTTCAAAATTATATCAATTTTCGCCTTGGCGTAATTGCCGCTGACGCTTCGCTTTCGCGCAGAAAACATTTGTAGCTGTCGCTTCGCTTTCGCACAGATGAATTGCCACTGGACGTGGTGTTCTTAGACCGATTTCCTCTATTTCAGCGGGTGCTTGGACACCTGCTGAAAAAAGTTAAAAAAAAACCTTACAGCCATTTTGACTGTAAGGTTTAATCATTTCCATGAAGATAAAATTAGTCTTCGTGACGACGTGGTGCGCGTGAACGACCTTGTCCACCTTCACGGCGTCCGCCTTCTCGACGAGTTCCACCGCTTCCTCCACGACGATCTCCGCCGCTTCCTCCACGACGATCTCCGCCACTTCCTCCACGACGATCTCCGCCACGTCCGCCTTCTCGACGTCCGTTAAAGCTACGGTTACCGCCACGTCCACGATCTCCACCGCCACGGTTGTTAGAACGCTCACGACGCATTGGTAATGGTCGTTCTTCAGTAATTGTTACTGGCGAGTCATCTGGCTCTTTTGTTAACGAACGAAGTGCAGCAGCTACAACATCGATTGCATCATGGTTTTCAAGTAATTCTGTCGCAAGTGTACGATAATCACCTAAGTTGTTGTTCGCAATAAGACCTTCTAGTGTTTCCAAAGCTAGGCGTTGTTGACCAACTAAAGCTTCGTCAGTTGTTGGTGGACGAAGTGGTGTCATACGTTTTTTCGTTGTCTCTTCTACAATACGTAGGTAACCCATTTCGCGTGGTGTTACAAATGTTACTGCAAGACCTGATTTACCTGCACGACCTGTACGACCAATACGGTGAACATAAGACTCCGGATCTTGAGGAATATCGAAGTTATAAACATGTGTTACACCAGAAATATCAAGACCACGAGCAGCTACATCTGTTGCCACAAGAATATCAATTTTATTTTCTTTAAATTGACGTAACACAGAAATACGTTTTGCTTGGCTTAAGTCACCATGGATTCCTTCAGCAAGATAACCACGGATTGATAATGCTTGTGCAAGCTCATCCACGCGACGTTTTGTACGTCCAAAGATGATCGCAAGTTCTGGTTGGTGAACGTTTAATAAACGAGATAAAATGTCGAATTTTTCACGCTCAGCAGACTTCACAAAATATTGATCGATGTTATCAACTGTTAGTTCTTTCGCTTTAATTTTTACGATTTCTGGATCACGCATAAATGTTTCAGCAATTTTACGGATTGCTGGTGGCATTGTTGCTGAGAACAATAATGTTTGACGTTCAGAAGGCACATTTTCTAAGATTGAATTAATATCATCGATAAAGCCCATATTTAACATTTCATCAGCTTCATCAAGTACCAATGTTTGAACATCTTCTAGTTTTAAAGTACGACGATTAATATGGTCAATAATACGACCAGGTGTACCTACGATAATTTGAGGTTTATTTTTCAGTGCACGGATTTGACGGCCGATTTCTTGACCACCGTAAACTGATAACAATTTTACACGTTTATCATAACCAATTTTATATAGCTCTTCTGAAACTTGAATCGCTAATTCACGAGTTGGAGCAATTACTAATGCTTGGATATTAGGGTTTTTCGGGTCAATTTTTTCGATAAGTGGAATCCCGAAAGCGGCAGTTTTACCTGTACCTGTTTGCGCTTGACCTAATACATCACGGCCTTCAATTGCAAAACGAATAGTACCTTCTTGGATTGGTGTTGCTTCTTCAAATCCCATACGCTTTACTGAGCGTAATGTAGATTCGCTAATATTTAATTCTGAAAAATTTGTCAAACTTCTCAATCTCCTTTTTCTGCTTTTAAGTTGACAAATGGTTACATTTTCAGATGAAGTTGTCGGCAAATTCGAGCCTGTGTTTTGGAACGTTTCCGTTACTTAAAATTTTTCTCTATATGATGGTCACATAGAGCTCTCTTATATGAAAAGGAAAGCCCGGTCTTTACCGAGCGGTTTGATTCTGTCGTAATTATTCACTTTAGAATAAAACCGTTGTGTTCAAAAAAAAGTACTCTTCAATCAAATATGAAGAGTCTTCGCACAAAATGTATCCATTGCTTACACTAGTCTAACATGGGATTAAAACGTATGCAACGATAACGCATGAGTCGTAATAATCTGACTACTTTACGCACTCATTAAAAACGACAAAACGTAAGAAAACCATTCAGAACAATCTTCATCATAACATATATGATGCTTCCCTTTATCAGAAAAATACAAAGTTTTATCGTTTGAGGTTACTTGATCATATAAAAATTGAGCCGTGTGATATGGTACTATTCCGTCTAATTTCCCTTGTACAATATACACCGGAATTTTAATATCTTTATAATACGGCTCCACCATTCGAACAAGCTTCATGAATTCTATCGTTGACGATAGTGGCACATGATTAAATTTATGCCGGTACCGTAAAAACAATTCATTACTAGACAGATTACGATGATACGCCTCAGTGGCAAGCATTTTAAAATCTTTGACTAGTTGCTTCGGACTCACATACTTGGCGGCTGCGCTTAGTAATACAAGCTTTTTCACTTTATAACGTTTAGCTAAATAGAGCGCTATAATGCCACCCATTGAAAACCCAACTACTATTACTTCGTCTACTTTTTTAGCAAGAGCACGAAAAGCGAGCTCGGCATCCATTAGCCAATGCTTGGCAGTGAAACCACGCATTTGCAATTCCTCCCCATGTCCTGACAAAGTAGGTTCTTCAATCAGCCAATTTATATGCGTACGTAAATAGGTAGTAAAAGGTTCTACTTCATAAGGCCCGCCTGAAAATCCATGTATACATAACACACCTACTGACATTTTTTTCACCTCTAAATTGTAACTCATTTAAATCAAGAATTTAAAGAATCGGTGAAAGAGTATCCCACCGATTCCTTGTTTCATTTTATGACGTGAATGCACGTAAGATTGTTTCTAATTTCATACCGCGAGAGCCTTTTAGTAAAACGATAGCCTCCTCGTTAGCTTGCTGTAGTTTTTCGATAATTGGCGTATAATCATCCTCAACATATAGCAAATGTTCCTCATCAAAACGCTCTTTTAAGACTTCATTTAAATAAGCCATTCTTGGGCCAAATAAACATACATAAGCAATTTCTTCTGCATGAATATCCTTCGATAAATCTTCATGGAAATGTTTTTCATTTGGGCCAAGTTCAAGCATATCACCTAACACAAGCCATTTTTCTGGGCGGATCGTTGTCGATGCTACAAATTGAATAGCCGCCTTCATAGAGGTTGGTGCAGCATTGTATGCATCATTAATAAACAATGCCCCGTTTGATCCATTCACTTGTTGCATGCGCATATCCGTTAGAGCTACTTGTTTTAAGGATGCACGAATTTGGTCATCGTTTAAACCTAACTTTTGAGAAATTAACATAGCGACTAATGTATTTTTCACCTGGTGCTTCCCGAGAACGGAAATAAAGAAATCTCCTTCAATCACACCATGTGTAGAGAAGCCACTACCATCAGAAGTTGCTTCAATATTGTCTGCATACAATAGATTGTCATGCTCTAAGCCAAATGCCACTGCATTTAACTGCTGCTCTTTTGCAACTAGCTCCTGAAGCAGCGGTTCATCTCCATCATAAAATAGCACGCCATCCGGTTGCATTCCTTGAATTATTTCAAACTTGGCTTTAGCGATTCCGGCACGTGAGCCTAAATCTTGCATATGAGCCTCGCCAATGTTTGTAATCACCGTCATATGTGGACGAGCAAGTTTCGTTAAAAATTCTATTTCACCAAAACCACTCATACCCATTTCAAGCACAGCAACGTCCGTATCTTCATCTAGCTGTAAAACCGTAATAGGTAAACCTAGTTCATTATTAAAATTCCCAATGGTCTTTTGTACTTTAAAAAATGGTGTTAGCGTTCCCGCTAAAATATCTTTTGTTGATGTTTTACCGTTTGAACCAGTAATGCCAATAAATTTCGCTTTATGCTCACTACGATAGGCACGAGCCATTTGCTGAAGCGCCACTTCTGGATCATCTACAAAGAGTAATGGTACACCTTGAGGTGGATTCGGTTCATCTTTCTGCCAAAGAGAAGCACCTGCTCCTTTTTCAATAGCCTGCTGAACGAATTTATGACCATTGGCCGTCTCACCACGAAATGGTACAAACAGGTCCCCTTGTTGAATTGTACGTGTATCAATGGAAATTCCTGATACTACCGAGTCACCAAAAGCTGGTACATCCTCATTTAACCATGTAGCTAACTGCTTTAATGTTTTTTTCACAATAATCCCACTCAGTCTTTTTTATAGTGAAGCTGTTGTTTTTCTTCAAAACGCTCAATTGCTAGTGTAATCAGACGATTAATCAGCTCTGGGTAGCTTACATTTGTATGTTGCCATAGAAGAGGATACATGCTAACAGGTGTAAAACCTGGCATTGTATTCACTTCGTTAATATAAATGCTGTTATCGGCTGTCACAAAAAAGTCCGCACGAACTAAACCGCTTCCATCAATAGCTTTGAACGCACGCTTTGCAAGCTCCTGTAAGCTTGATACAGTATCTTTAGGAACCTCTGCTGGAATAATAAGGGCTGTCGAGCCATCTTTATATTTAGAATCATAATCATAAAATTCAGTTACTGGTTTGATTTCACCAGGTACAGAAACTTCCGGGAAGTCATTTCCTAGCACAGCTAGTTCAATTTCACGAGCAACAATACCTTGCTCAATTACAATTTTACGATCATACTGTAAAGCTATTTCGATAGCCTTCACTAATTCATCGCGGTTTGTTGCCCTGTTAATTCCGACACTTGATCCCAAGTTTGCAGGTTTCACAAACATCGGCCAAGCCAACTTTTCTTCACAACGAGCAAGGATAGCCTCCTGTTCATTAGCCCATTCGCTACGAATGAAGTACGTATACGGTACTTGTGGTAAGCCGGCAATTTCAAATAATTGCTTCATGATTACTTTATCCATGCCTGTCGCTGATGCTAACACACCGTTTCCTACATACGGCAAATTTAGAACCTCAAGTAAACCTTGAACAGTTCCATCTTCACCATTAGTACCGTGAAGTAATGGGAAAATTACATCGAATTGTACAGTTTTACCATCTTTATCCATTAAAAAATTTGTAATATTATTTTCTAATATAGTGTTATCATCACCAAATTGTAATTCTTCAATTGTACTTGCAGGTTTTTTTAGACGCTCACCGCGGCGCCATTCTCCTTCAAGGGTAATGAAAATCGGATATACTTCATACTCCTCGAAATTCAAAGCTCCAGTGACTGCACGTGCTGTCGATAATGACACCTCATGCTCCGCTGACTTTCCACCGTATAATAAACCGATTCTTTTTTTCATTTTTGTGCCCTCCGCATACTTCTTGAGTACTATTAGTTTATCATGAAACGTCTTGACAAATGACATCAATTTCGACTTGCCGTAATTGTAGCTGTCGCTGCATAAAACATTTGTAGCTGTCGCTTTGCTTTCGCTACATAAAGCATTTGTAGCTAACTCTTTACTTTCGTTACAAACATTAAAACAATTACTGAATGACGATAAAAATCTCACCGTAATTTTGACGGTGAGATTTAGTGTATATTCATTCTACGTACAAATGAATAGATCAATTATGCCTAGGCATAATTGCGTCAGGAATCAGCTTCGTGCTTAGGCCTGCACGATGCAGGTCAGTTAGCCGTTATCGCATGGATGCGATGATTTTAGGCTAACATCCTTTATTGAACTCCCTTCTGATTCCGTGACATCCGCCGGAGGCTTTAGGCCAACAGATGTTTTTTGCGCGAAAGCGTAGTGCTAACGTAGCGTCAGCAGCACCGATGTTGGTCACTCAGTCGTTGCCACAGGATGTGGCGTTCTTAGACTGAGTTCCTCTATTTCAGCGGGTGTTTGGATACCCGCTGAAAGAAGTTAAATAATATAAATCAATTCATCGTGCTCATTTTTCAAAATTGTATTTTTTAAATCATCCCACACCTCATCAGGGAAGGAATACTCTGACAGATTGCGAATTTCGAGACCGTAAGCTACTTTAGGCTTTTCAATTCGATACAATGATAACAGTGCCCCATCTTTAGCAAATGAACGATAGGCACGCAAAAATTCCGGTGAAATAGCAGGAATACTCGATTTCGCCTTCCTTCGCCAAAAACCAGTGCTACGTTCCTTTTCACGAATCAAACTGTTCAAAACATTAGCTATGAGTAAATCTGAATCGCTTAAATGGCGAAAATAAATTTTAGTCATTTTCTCTAAATCTGAAGAATAGTAGACAAATCGATTTTGTAATTTATTAAAAAATGGCGAAGTAATCGGTTCCTTTTTATGACTTATGTAAAGTAATTCCCCTTGTTCCATCGGTGTTAGTTGGTCTAGCCTCTTCTCATCCATAAAGTCTATCCAACACAATTCTTTGGATTCGGTAGATTTTTTTACAAACTGAGGTACTTCCTCTTCTGGTATATAATCCAACTGTGTATGCATATTAAAGGAACCATCTTCATAGGAATGTTTCAATAACAGTAAGTGATGAAGTGGTTCAAGTGCAGCCACAAATTGCGAGAATTTAAGCCCGCTAAAAACAACAAATTTATCGACCTCATTCATATGAACATAAATATGAAACATAAAATCTTCAGCTGACTTCAATTTTTTACCCACAACCATCACCCCATTCTTCACTACATTATAAAACTAAACAGGAATTTTTGAAACATTTAATGCTAATAATCGTCATAACAATATTCACAGGCGTAAAAGTGTTTTTTACGTTATAATATGAATGTTAAAGATGCTATTGCATATATGTTTTTTAACTACTCGGAATGAGCACATTTAGAAAGAATATAATTCTATTCATTTCTTACAAATATCTGAGAGGATTCTAAATCAAAAGCAAGTATTGAGCCCCCTTGTTCACACGCTCACTTCGGTTTGATATTTGCCTCTTGAGGATGCACTTTTTAAATATATTTGGTAGTATATTGAATTGGAATTAATTTAAATCAAATTTACTCATTAAGAGATACTATTTTAATATAGGTGGCTTGTATGGAAAATAAACGAAATTTCGCGAATCGTTTTGACTGGACGCTCGCTTTTATACTTTTAACCTTCCTAGTCATAAGTTTGTTAGCCATTGCGTCGGCTCAAACATCAGGTCAGTATGGTGTTAACTATGTTCCTTTACAATTGCGATGGTACGTCATTTGCTCAGTAATTATTGGAATAGTTATGTTTTTTGAACCTGACCAATATAAAAAAATGTCTTGGTATATGTACGGGGCAGGCATCGTATTATTAGTACTACTTATCTTCATGCCAGAAGGAACAGGACAAATCGGTGCAAAAATTAATGGTGCAAAAAGCTGGTATCATACACCTCTTGGAAATATTCAACCTTCTGAGTTTATGAAAACCTTTTACATTTTAGCACTTGCTCGACTTATTAGTAAGCACAACGAAGTCTATTCTTTTAGATCATTAAAAACAGACTTTATATTGTTAGGTAAAATCGGTGTTACACTGTTACTACCTTTAGCTCTTATTATGCAGCAACCTGACCTCGGTTCAGCATTGGTATTCTTTGCCATTACAGCTGCCGTTGTCATTGTAGCAGGTATATCGTGGAAAATTATTTTACCAACTTTTCTAGGTGGCGCTATAGTAGGTGGTTCTCTTGTATGGATGGCACTCTATATGCAGGGTTTTTTAGAGAAAACATTCGGCTTTAAACCATATCAATTTGCTCGAATCTATTCTTGGTTAGATCCATATTCATATTCTTCTAGTGATGGATACCATTTAATTACTTCCCTAAACGCCATTGGTTCAGGTGAAATTTTCGGTAAAGGTTTCCGTAGTCGTGAAGTTTACGTTGCCGAAAATCATACCGATTTTATTTTTACAGTTATCGGAGAAGAATGGGGTTTTATTGGTGCTAGTATCGTTATTTGTATTTTCTTTTTATTAATCTATCATTTAACAAAAACTACACTATTATTGAAAGATCCATACTCAACATATGTATGTGCTGGTATTATTGCAATGATTACATTCCACGTATTTGAAAATATCGGTATGACTATTCAGTTATTACCTATTACCGGTATTCCCCTACCGTTTATCAGTTATGGAGGAAGTTCATTGATGGGGAACGCTCTAGCCCTCGGTCTTGTTTTCAGTATGCGTTTCCACTACCGTACTTACATGTTTACCACTCATGATGATGATGATTAATTATGGACATAAAAAATGGGTAGTCTCAATTACAGAGACTACCCATTCTTATTTGTAAAACGAGTTAAGCTTGAACTTGCGGTGTTTGCGTTGGTGGTGTGAGCACTTTTAAAAGTTCAAGTCGAGACTTTGTTACAGTGGCTTTTACACCCAACTTAGATAAATTCGAAACAATCTTTTTCAAATCTACTTCTTTTTTCATACATTCCACCTCAATCTTTCCTCGAATTTATATAACGTTTTATTTCCAAAAAAGTTTCGTTTTTGCAAGCGTATGATGTCTGACGAGTTAATCTCTTTCTATCATACCATTTAACTTCGCTTTAAAATTTTTCATTTTTGTTACAATGTAAATTTTTCCTTAACATACTATTTACCATCTCATCATCAAAGCGTGAAGTTGATTTCCGTTCCGGCTGGGCGCTTTGTGCTGACGCTCCAGTCTCCACTCCAATCAACTATAACGTGTTAATAAATGTCATTCCTATAAACTTATTTACCATTAAACAGCAAAAGTTAAACATAAAAAATTAAAATACTGACATACCCTCTAGTAGTATACCCCAGAGATAAATTAATACACTATGCGACAATCGATACAAAAAATTAAAAATGGAGTGAGTCCATTTAGTTACTTTAAACTCGTTATTAAATTTTTAGTATCAATATAATTCATTGTTAACAGTCTGCAGTTTTTTATACATTGTTTTAACCTCTTTTCTCTACTGCATTGTCCCCGGGAAGTCTCCAAGCATTAACGTTTTAGCAAATGTCATCCCCTACTTTTAGTAATAAGCCATTAAACATAAATTGTTTTGACTTCCGCTTTCTTGTAATAACAATAACAAGAGAGGTAGAATATACATACTAAAATATCGTATGAAAGCAGGGTACTATATGAAAAAGGCAATTTTATTATTAATGTCTGTTCAATTCCTCGTCTACCTAGGATTTGGAATTATTATACCGGTCTTACCCGAGGTTGTAGTTCAGCAAAATTGGGATGAACTACACGTAGGTGGCCTACTTACAGTGTACTCGCTTGCAAGTTTTTTCACTGCACCATTTTGGGGTATGCTGTCCGATAAGGTAGGTCGTAAGCGACTTATATTAATAGGCCTAGTTGGTTTTAGCTTAAGTTTTGTTATTTTCTCTTTATTTATTGATAATTTAGCAATGTTGTACTTCTCACGTGTTGTGGGTGGTTTATTCTCAGGTGCACTATACACATCTGTGACAGGCTTTGTAGGAGATATGTCAAGTGAGGAGGATCGCAATAAATATATGGGTTTCATGGGTATGTCCATCGGGCTCGGTTTTATTTTTGGTCCTGCAATTGGCGGTATGCTCGGACACTATAGCCTGCAACTACCATTTATCGCTTCTGCAACACTAATTGCACTATTATTTATTTATGCAAGTTTCGTTTTAAAAGAACCTACAAAACGAAAAGATACAAATAAACGTGCCATTGTGCCAAAGGGTGCGGCCAAAATGTTGCAGTACCGTGTGCGATATTTATTTATGTTCTCATTTTTAGTGACTTTTATGCTGGCTGGAGTAGAAGCAACGTTCCAGTTATTCCAAATTGATCGAATTCAAATTACACCGTTACAAATTGGTTATTTGTTTATGTTTAGTGGCTTTGTAGATGCAGCTATTCAAGGCGGTGTTGTTAGACGTATTAAAAATGGAAGCGAGACAACTTGGTTAATAGGTGCACAAATTGTCACAGCTATGGGTATGCTTTTATTCACTTTAACAGCTAACTTATTTATGGCAGGCTTTGCCCTTTGTGTTTTCACAGCAGGAAATGCGCTCGCAAGAACATGCGTCGTATCTCTTTCAACTAAAGAATCTGGTGGTCAATACGGGACTGCTGCAGGTCTTTCCTATTCAATGGATAACCTAGGACGCATTCTAGGTCCACTATTCTTCACTTGGCTATTTACAATGCAATCTAGTTTAGGCTATTATACTTCAGCAGCAATAGCCGTCGTTTCAATAAGTTTAATATTTATTTTTAAAGCATCAAATAAATCTTTACGACTTGAATAATTTGTTGATAAAAAGCCGTAACTTAATAGTAATTCGAAGTTTATAGAACACAACAAGGGATATTGGATCCATCAATTATGCCTCATCTGGAATCGGCTTTGTGCTTACGCAAAGAACTCCTTTCCGATTTCCGTGACATCCACCGGAGGCTTTGGGCCAACAAATGTATTTTGCGCGAAAGCGTAGTGACAGCAAAAGGGTTTTATCTGTGCAAAAGCGAAGCGGCAGCGGCAAGATGTTGGTCACTCAGTCGTTACCACAGGACGTGGCGTTCTTAGACTAAGTTCCTCTATTTCAGCGGATGATTTGGACACCTGTTGAAAAGTGACTTAAAACCGCATTCATTTACCACCTATAGAGGTGGGAGACTTCTGTACCTGACGCTACGCTTTCGGTACAAAAGACATTTGCCGAAAGAATGTAAAGCAGAATATCGGAGGGCCCCGCATGAACAAAACAACAAATCTTTTTCTTCCAAAAGAGCTAGAATCGTTTCGTTTTGAAATTGAAGATACACTACTTTCAGCAATGATTATCACACCATATAAACGATCAACTACGTTAACGGAAAGTAAATTTGCTGGGGAACCTTACTTACCCTATTCCCAAACATATCCGAAAGATATTACAGGTGAGCCTATGCGGCTATTAGCTCAAATTAACTTTGCAGAAATGCCACCACTAAAGGATTTCCCATCTCAGGGTATTTTGCAATTTTTTATTTCATCTAATATTTTCGTGAATGTTGATCATTATCACGAGGATATTTTCCAGCAATTTTATAAAATACGTTTTTATCCTACTGTAAATTTTGAAGCGACAGTCCCTAAACAGGAGTTTTTAGTACAAACAGCAGATGACAGGTTCCCTATTCACCAGGAGTTAGCATTACAATTCCAACCTATCCAAGAACCTGTATCTGCTTTAGATTATCGCGCGATACATTGTTTACCAAACTTAATACCTTCATCACAAGATGTTGATTTACGAGAAATTTATCTACAGCACTTCTTAGGGGCTGGAGCTAAAATCGGTGGTTATGCCTATTTTTTAGAGGAAGATATCCGTCACGAATCGCAGCTTCTTAAACGATATGATGTATTGCTACTCCAAATTGACTCTAATGATGAAATTGGTATAATGTGGGCAGATAGTGGAGTTGGGAAGTTTTTCATTAACAGAGAAAAGCTTCTTAAAAGGGATTTTTCTGATATTTTATTTCAATGGGAGCATTATTGATCCTTATTCGACAAATGTAGCGGTCGCTTACAACAATTACGAAAGGCGAAATTGATTTTGGATTACCTCGTTAGTTTCGGAGGTAATCCTTTTCCATGCGTACTAACAAATTTCGTATCTTCTTTCCACATATAAAGTAAGCTATACTAGATATATTGTGAAAAATGTAGAAAAGGCAGGTGTAGGAATGAGTATTTTTACAGACTTTGGATTTCTAGTATCTTTCATTATGTTTATCAATATTTTAGCAGCAATGGTCATAATTTTTTTAGAGCGTAAAGATGCCACTTCTACATGGGCATGGATTCTCGTACTATTTTTCATTCCATTAGGTGGGTTTATTTTATACTTGCTATTCGGACGACAATTACGGAGAAAGCATTTATTCCGTTGGGAAGGAAGCAAGGATATTGGTATCGATAACCTCATTAGTTATCAGACAGAAGCGATCCGAAACGACACATTCGAGTTTCGTATAGAAAATGCGGAAAATTATAAAGAAATGATTTATATGCATCTTAAAACAAATAATGCAGTTTTAACGCAGGACAACCACATTGATATTTTTGATGATGGTGCAAATAAATTTGAGCAACTTCTGAAAGATATTGAGGTAGCAAAAGATCATATTCACATTCAATATTATATTTTCCGTCTAGATGACTTAGGTACATGCATTATTGATAAACTTATAAAAAAAGCAAAGCAAGGGATTAAGGTAAGAATCTTATATGATGAAATGGGCTCACGCAACATTAAAAAGCGCCATTTCAAGGAATTGCTTAATGCAGGCGGTGAAATCGAAGTATTTTTCCCATCTATTTTTCCACTTATAAACCCTCGTTTAAATTTTAGAAATCACCGAAAAATTGTTGTGATTGATGGCCGGATTGGTTATATCGGGGGCTTTAATGTCGGGGATGAGTACCTTGGTCTACAAAAGAAATTTGGCTATTGGCGAGATACACATTTACGTATTGAAGGTAGTGCGGTACATCCATTACAAACACGCTTTTTACTTGATTGGAATCAAGCTTGCGCACAACAGAAAATGGGTTATTCGGACCGTTACTTCCCTGCTATTCCAAAAAAAGGTGATGTAGGCTTACAAATCGTGTCTAGCGGCCCTGACTCTGAATGGGAACAAATTAAAATTGGTTATTTAAAGCTTATTAATATGGCGAAAAAATATATATATATCCAAACGCCATATTTCATACCCGATGTTAGTTTTTTAGAAGCTATTAAAATTGCGACGCTTTCAGGTATAGATGTAAGGATCATGATTCCGAATAAGCCTGATCATATGTTTGTTTATTGGGCTACATACTCATACGTAGGACAATTATTGCGTGCAGGAGCAAAAGTTTATATTTATGAAAAGGGCTTTATTCATGCTAAAGCAATTATTATTGACGATGAAGCATCTACAGTCGGAACTGCAAACCTTGACGTACGAAGTTTCAGTTTAAATTTTGAAGTTAATGCATTTATCTATGACTCAACGATTTCACATCAGCTTGCTGAGCTGTTTGAAAAGGATATTTTTGATTGTACTGAATTAACTTGGGAAATGTACAAAAATCGTTCTACACTGATTAAATTTAAAGAATCAGTTTCACGTTTATTAACACCTATCTTGTAGAATGTAGAAAAGGAAGAGAGCTAGTTCATTAATGATGAACAACTCTCTTCCCTTTTTTATTTCACACCTAAATATTCTTCTAGCGTAATATTTTGTTTTTTAATGTCTTTTGCTATGTCTACACCAACATAACGATAGTGCCATGACTCATACATATAACCTGTGATGTCTTCTTTATTTTGGGGGAATCGTAAAATAAAGCCGTAATCTTGAGCATGCGTAAATAACCATTGTCCAGCTGGTGTTTCACCGAATTCTTCAGTTAACCATAAACTATCTTTGCCGCTTTCCCCTATATCAAAGGCCAAACCTGTTTGATGTTCTGAATAACCCGGTCGAGCACTATAGCGATCAGCAGCAGCTTGCCCATCACGTTTAGCATAGTTATTATATAATGTTGTTTGATATTCAAAAGATCGATAGCCACTAAATGCAACTAAATCAAAACCTTGTTGTTTTGCTGCAGCAAACATTTTGTTTAGAGCTTGACGTGCCTCAGGATTTTCTTCAGGCGCAAAGGTAGATGGTAGCGGATATATTTTATTCGCTAATAAAATCCCCTTAATATATGTCGGCTCGGTTGGTAATGTTTGATTTGGTACATAGCCATTTTCATCTGTCTTCTGCTCTGGCTTCACAGGATTATCTGTTGTTTTTTTCGGCTCTTCTTTTGCAGGTGCATCTTTTTTAGTTGGTTCTGCTGTTTGTTGTTCTTCTTCATCTGATGCATTACTTACCTGTTTATTTTTATAGTTATACACTACGAAAATAGAGACAATAAGCGCCACTGAGATTACAGCACCAAGGATGAGTGGTAAACGTTTCTTTTTCACTATTTTTTACCCCTTTTAAAGTTATCCAGTACTACATAGTAAGGATCCTCTTTCAAAGAATTTAGAAAGAACAGTCCTAGTAAGTACCGATACTATTTTGTACTATATTGGTTCATCACCCAAAGTTATGGATACTTTTGTTAAAACGTCTACTATGTGAATAAGTTGATTGGAGTGGAGACTGGGCGACTCCTTGGGGATTAGCGTCACAAATGAGACCCTGGAGCGAGCACATAGAGGAACTAAGGCTAAAAGCCACTTCCTGTGATAACGCCTTCGTGATCAACATCCTGTGGCCCCAAGCGGCTCATCGGACGCCCCAGGAAGCTTTGCTCTGTGCGAAAGCGAAGTGACAGCAACAAATGTTTTATCTGTGCGAAAGCGAAGTGACAGCAACAAATGTTTTATCTGTGCGAAAGCGAAGTGACAGCAACAAATGTTTTATCTGCGCGAAAGCGAAGCGTCAGCGACAAAGCGCCCAGTCGGAACGGAAATCAACCACACGTTTTGGTGATGATCCACTATATTGGTATAGTCTCATTTTAGCACTGTTCACAATTTAGGGTGTAGATTTTCACCAATGATTTTAAAATTAATCTGTTAGTCTGTGAGAATAATAATAAGCACTACTATAGAAGCAATTGAGAAAAAGATTGCCATGTACTTCATCCATTTTGCCTCTTTTACATAACCTTGTTCTTTAAAACTTTTTGCCCTAAAACCATTCGATACGGCAAACATAATAGTCATTGCCAATACTGCAAAATTAAAATTACCCATGATAATAAATACGATAGCCGCAATACTAAAAATCGCGACGAGAATAGATGATAGCAACTTTATGTTCATCTTGCTGTCCTCCTAAAAAAATCGAGGCTACATAGGCGCCTCGACAAAAATTATTTTATTAGTTTACTTTTTCCGGATGCTCCGAATAAAATTTTCGACCGATATATGTTTGAATAATCAACAACGCACCGCTGACTGACCAGTAAAGTGGTAGGGCTGCCATAGATGTCATCGAGATAAAGACAATCATAATTGGTGAAATATAAATAAACATTTTCATTTGTGCTTTTTGTTGCTCTGGTACTGTCCATAATGATACACGTGCTTGAACTAAATATACAAGACCCGCGACAATTGTCATAGCGATATCAGGTGAACCTAAGCTAAACCATAAAAATTCGTGTGCTTTCACGTCTGTAGAATATAAAATGGAGAAATAAAGACCCATGATAATTGGCATTTGAATTAACATTGGTAAACAGCCCATGTTAAGTGGATTGATACCATGTTTTTGATATAATGCCATCATTTCTTGTTGATACTTCGTTTGCTCTTCTTTTGTCTTTGCTTCCTTCATCTTTTTCTGAACAGCTTCCATTTCAGGCTTAAACGCATCCATTTTCATTTTCATCTTTTGCTGCGAACGGTAATTTTTTAACATAATCGGCATTAAGACTAAACGAATAAGAACTGTAATAGCAATGATTGCTAAACCATAGCTACCTGAAAACATAGTGTTACCGAAAAATTCTAATAAAAATTCCATTGGTTTTACAAAGATACTATAGAAAAAACCTTCTTTGTTTTGCACAGCTTGACAGCCACTAAGAACAAAAACGGCGAGTCCAAGCATTGAAAATAGCTTCAAATTTTTCATTTTTCCACCTACTATTATTTATCAACTAAAATGAAGTATACATTATCTGGCCTATCTTTATCAAATAGCAAGTGCTACTAATTCCATAACATAAAAAAGATGCGAGCTTTAGCATCGCTAATGTGTCCGCATCTATTTATTAATCTTATTTATAACCCTTTGTGAATAATACTAGATATACTTCTAGCTTTAGACGTTTTGAAACTCTGATTCCGCCATCTCAAAACGATAAAACTCGTGATGTAGTTCATCTCGGAAATGTTTGGGCGTTACCCCAGTATATTTTTTAAAGATGCGGGTAAAATAACTTTGGTTACAGAAATGGAATTGATCTGAAATAGAAGTAATACTTTTATTAGTGTGTCTAAGATAGTACTGTGACTCTTCTACTCGACGAACATTTAGATATTCAACTAGTGTAATACCAACATGTTCTCTAAAAATACGCGATAAGTGACTAGTACTAATATGGAAGTTATTTGCGATGCTTTCCACTGTTAAGTCATTTTCCAATTCATCATTTATATACATAATTACTTTATTAACTGTCTGGTGACGGAAAGTCGGTTGCTTGCGATCTGCAATAAAATAGACAAAGAAATCGATTAAATCATCAGCAAATTGTAAAAATTCTGCGTCTTTCATTTGATTTTCGATCATATCATTACAAGCAATGTTAAAAGCAAATGCTTTCTTCGAAGGAACTTGATTGTCTAGCAATTTACGAGCAACAATTGACGACAAAACAGAAAAATAACTTCGAACAATTTTAATGACTTGTTTGCCAAAACGTATTGAAAGAATATCAATTAATTCATGCAAAGATTTTTTAGCCTTTGCCGATTCTAAATGGTAAATTTCAAATATTAATTTCGACTCAATATTAAAAAATTCTTCTATACCGATGTATTGATTAATACTATCGATTTCTTGAAAGTATCTTTTGGATATCGTTTCTGATATAGAATGTTGATGTAGTTGCATAATCTTCCCCATCTTTCTTCAGATTGCACGAGTTGCTTTTACATTTTTTGACACATATCTATTTCATATAAGAAAATAGTATTTCCTTAATAATTGTATGAATTGAGTCATATTTCACAATTATATAATTGAATATAACTTAAAAATAACCCAACTAAACCACTAGTTACAAAAAAAAATAGACTATACAGTGAATTTTACCATATTCTGCGATTTCCTTTCAACCACATTTTGTCTCTTGCACTAGTTCTAATTTATCATATATACATAGTAGAAACCTCGTAAACTTATTTACCTACATTTAGATTTTACCATATACATACCAAAATGAATTAGTAATTATTTAAAATTTGTTACAAATTATGTAATGGATTTTACAACTTTATATTTCATCAATCGACATTTCTCTTTTTTATTCCGAAATCTTCTCTATATAATTTATACGAATATGTAGTAAAATAGATGATAATACTATTTTTAAAAGTTTAGACGAGGTGTTAAAATTGGAACCAAAACAAATAGAAGAAATTATGGAGATTATTAAGGAATTCTTCCCTGAGAATACTTCCATTGCAATTTCCGATACAAACGAGTACTTGTACTACCAACCGAGCAAAAAAGTTGATTTAAAAATCAAACCTGGCGACCCAATTAAAGAAGGTTCTGCAGCTCATAAAGCGTTAAACTACGGACAAAAGATTAGCTCTTACATTGAGCCTGATGTATTTGGAGTAGCATATTACGGCATGAGTATTCCTTTAATGGAGGAAGGTGAAACTAAGGGTGCTATCACTGCGATCTTCCCACAAAAGCCGTCAGCATTTTTAACGAACTACATTACAATCAAAATTGACGATTGTTGGTACCCAATCAAGCATGACCAGGTTATTTATCTTGAAACACAGCTCCGAAAAACATTTGTTAAAACAATGAGTCGTGAAGGATATCACCGCTTAAACCTAAGTGATCTTGAGCTATTTTTAGCCCCTGACTCATTTATACGTTGTCACCGCTCTTATATCGTTAACATTGACTACATTGATGAAATTCAACCAGATTCACATTCAACGTTTTTATTAATCATGAAAGACGGTACCCGTATTCCTGTTAGCCAACGCTATGCAAGTTACTTCCGTCGTTCTTTAGGTTTCTAATTTTGTAAAGTACAGCGAGCAATTTTAATTGTTCGCTGTACTTTTTTCTTACTGCACATCACCAACAGTTTAGGATGACACGTTAAAGCTCATCAGACGCACCCAGGAAGCTCTGCTCTGCGCGAAAGCGAAGCGTCAGCGGCAAATGTTTTCTGTAGCGAAAGCAAAGCGGCAGCTACAATTGTTTTATCTGTGCGAAAGCGAAGCGTCAGCAACAAAGCGCACAGTTGGAACGAAAATCACCCCCCAGTATGTTATTTAATCTTTTATTTTTAGAAAATTTCCTTTGTAGCTCTACATTAAAACGTTTTCTCTGTCGAAAATTCGTTTTTATGCTCATTTTTCCTCTTTTTACTCAATTTAATGCTATTTCTAAAGTTTTTGTGACAATTTGGTGATAGTATTATTCAAATGGTTGGAGTCATACTACAACTGAATAAACAGAAAATTCTTACACGTTTTTTCTAGTTTTGTAATCGGTTTCCATCAAACTTTTTAGGGGAGGATTTTTTAATGGATGCAAATGTTCAAAAACGCCTAGGCTTAAAAGAACTTGAAAGTAAAATTGTTACTGCTGATGAAGCTGCAGCACTGATTTCTAACGGTGATGTAGTTGGTATGAGTGGATTCACTCGTGCGGGGGACGCAAAAGTTGTTCCTATGGCATTAGTAGAGCGCGCTAAAAACG
The DNA here is from genome assembly GCF_041262385.1 of Lysinibacillus sp. RC46. Classification (NCBI taxonomy): domain Bacteria; kingdom Bacillati; phylum Bacillota; class Bacilli; order Caryophanales; family Bacillaceae; genus Lysinibacillus; species Lysinibacillus sp. RC46. Next base: position 33,797 of record NZ_JBGCCF010000017.1, read on the forward strand.
AAAAATTCAAAATTGATGTATATACAGGGGCTTCTTTAGGACCTGAAGTTGATAATTACTTAGCTGATGCTGGCGTTATTCGCAAACGTGGACCGTTCCAAGGAGATGCTAAGATTCGTAATTTAATTAACTCTGGTGATGTCCTATATGTAGACGCACATCTTTCACATAACGCTGAATTAGTTCGTCAAGGAATTATTGGACCAATTAAATATTTAATCCTTGAAGCTGTTGCTATTACAGAAGATGGATTTATTATCCCAACAAACTCTGTTGGTAACTCACCAATCTTCGCTGAATATGCTGAAAATATTATTGTCGAATTAAATATTTCTCATCCAGAAGCTTTAATTGGTATCCACGATATCTATGTACCAGGTGAGCAAGGTCAACGTGAAGCAATCCCAATGACTGATGCTATGCAACGCATTGGTGACATCGGTATTAAAGTAGATCCAGCTAAAATTAAAGCGATTGTTATTTCTGAAGAGCCAGATGCTCCTTCATTAATCGTTCCGCCAGATGAAGAAACACAAACAATGGCGAACATTTTATTAGATTTCTTCAGCGATGAAATTAAAGCTGGTCGCTTAACAAAACAATTAATGCCATTACAATCTGGTGTAGGTTCTGTTGCAAACGCTGTACTTGACGGCTTCGCAAATTCAGAATTTGAAGATTTAGTTGTTGCTTCTGAAGTACTTCAAGATGCAGTATTCAACTTAATTGATGCTGGTAAAGTTAAATTTGCAGCAGCTACTTCAATTACACTGACTGAAGAATTACAGAAAAAAGTATATGGCAATCTAGAGAAATACGCTGATAAAATTTGCCTACGTCCACAAGAAATTTCTAACCACCCAGAGCTTATCCGTCGTTTGGGTCTAATCTCAATCAACACTGCTCTTGAATTAGATATCTATGGCAACGTAAACTCAACACACGTATCAGGTACTCGTATGATGAACGGTATCGGTGGTTCAGGTGACTTTGCACGTAACGCACGTCTAGGTATTTTCGTTACTAAATCATACGCAAAAGGCGGCGCTATCTCTTCAATCGTGCCAATGGTTTCTCACGTTGACCACACTGAACATGATGTTGATGTAATCGTAACTGAGCAAGGTATTGCTGACTTACGTGGTCTTGCGCCACAAGAGCGTGTACCTTTAATTATCGAAAACTGTGCACACCCAGATTACAAAGAACAACTTTGGGATTACTATAACCGTGCTCTAGAAGCAACTGGTGGCCATCAAACACCTCATATTTTAGAGGAAGCACTTTCTTGGCACGTAAACCTTGGTAAAAACAAAACAATGAAAAAAGAAATTGCTAAAGCTTAATTTCATATTTCAGGAACGCTTCATAAGTTGAAAAACTTATGAGGCGTTCTTTTTTTTCGGGAATGGTATAATCAGTGTTGGACTATCTTACTAAATACATAACTTTCCATCGGAGGAGCAATGAAGAAACTTATCTATTTAATTATATTCTTTTCATTTTTCGACCTATTTACCCAGCTTCCTATCATGAGTACATATGCTGAATCCTTAGGGGCATCAGCCTTCTTTACTGGATTGGCTGTAGGTATGTATTCTCTTTCCAATACATTTGGTAATATTATCTCTGGTTTTTTAACGGATCGTAAGGGACCATTCGTTATTTTAATCCTAGGTCTACTAACAACAGGGCTTTCACTTACACTTTATAATTTAGTAGAAGATCCTATTGTTCTATTGGTAGTCCGCTTTGCACATGGATTAGTTGCGGGCTTAATTGTTCCTGCTGCATTCACATTTTTAGCAAATGCAACTGAACAAGAGAAAAGAGGTAAGGGTAGTGCTATCTCTGGAGCTTTTGTTGGCATTGCCGCAATAATCGGCCCCGCATTTAGTGGCATTTTAGCGAGTCGTACTAGCGTACCATTCGTTTTTAATATAACAGCAAGCTTTATGCTCTTGTTGAGTGTACTCGCCTTCTTTTTACTAAAATCAAAGCAAGTAAAAAGAGAAAAATCTGCGCCAATTACAAACATCCCTATTCATGTACTTTTTACTAATACAGGTACATTAAAAGCCTTCTCAAGTGCATTCTTTTTAATGTTTTCTCAAGGGGTTATTGCCTATCTCCTTCCTCTAAAAGTACAATCTTTAGGCTTTGATTCACGCTTAAGTGGCACTTTGATGAGTACATTCGGAATTATTGCTGTACTCGTATTTATTTTGCCGACTAACCGTATTTTCGATAGGGTGGCACCAATTAAAACATTATCACTAGGTATAAGTTTAATGGGGATCAGTCAATTATTAATTAGTCAGGCGGATTCAAGTACGTTACTTTATATTGCAATGGCCTGCTATGGTATCGGGTTTGGCTTCTTGTTCCCATCAGTCAATTCACTTTTAATCGACTCTACGACTGCTGAAATCCGCGGAAAAGCCTATGGTTATTTTTATGCCTTCTTCTCACTAGGAGTCGTCCTAGGTTCCTCATTGCTCGGATGGCTCTCACTAGGTATTGTCAGCGGCTTTATATTTACTGGAATTGTATTATTAGTATTTGCATTGATCATTATATGTACACAAAAAAGACCTTCTCACGTTGAATGAGAAGGTTTTGTTATTATTTATCTTGTTCCTGAATTTCTCCATTGTAGTAATTGATACCTGTATGTCCCCCACCTTCAGCAACCATTTCGTTTGAAGCTATTTTTGTTGGAGACGTTCCAGCTTCTGTCGCTACTTCAGTCGATATACGCTTTGATATGTCTTTGTGCATCTCCATATTCGTTGTATTCAAATAAGATGCTAATTTAGATTTTGTACTATTAAACATACTTAATGCTTTATCACGATTTTCTTTTTTACTTAAATAAGATGCTGCTACAGCTAACCCCGCAATTACAACACCTGTTCTTTTTCCTTTTGCCATTATAAATCCCTCCCAAAAATATTGAAACTGGCTCTATAATATATCTTTTCCTTATTATTTGAGGACTAAACATAATTTTTATATACGTTACAGCATATATATAAAGAGAGATCATCTATAATCCTTCGTCTACCATATAAACAAAATTCATAGTAAGTCTGTATGTTCCCAGACATAGTTAATCAACCTCCTACTAAATTTCATTGTAGGTATCTATTTTTTGCTTATCACCAAAAATAAGGAATGTTATTTAAAGTACCCAATTGAAATTAAATTAAATCCCATGTTACGGTAAATATTTATGATTACAAAGGACATTTAAAGGGAAATAATGTATTAACACTAATAATTGGAGAGTGATTATCATGAAAGATTTGGACTCAGTATATGATTGGGTAGACATGGCTTCATTAGTAGGTGGAGCAGGCTTCTTAACAGTATTAATTTATAGTATTTTACTGTAAGGAGTAGCATGGATGATTTGCAAAAATCAATTATGACTCAGCATAATTGTTGCTGTTGCTTCGCTTTCGCACATAAAACATTTGTTACTATCGCTTTGCTTTCGCGCAGAAAACATTTGCCGCTGGAAGCTTTAACTTCTTTCAGCGAATGTTTTACAAAAACATTTACTGAAAGAAGTTAAAAGGCAATCCGCTTTCTACCAAGCAGATTGCCTTATTTTTATCCCGCATTAACGGGTAGTAAGTTTCACTTTATTGTTTTACATCATTATAATCATTAGACTTTTCAAATGCTGCAACTACATACGAGCAAACAGCTTCCATTTTATAGCCTTTCTCACGTGCATAAGCTGCAGCATGATCCAGCAATTTTTTTGCCACACCTTGGCCACGGAGCTTATCTGATACATATGTGTGATCCATTACCATTACTTGACCCTTTTGTTGCCATGTAATTTCCGCTAATCTTTCCCCTTCTTGCTCATAGGCAAAAGCAAGCTTATTTTCTGCTAGCTGTTGTAATTGAAATTCCATTTCTCACCACTCCTTTTTTTCATAGTAACACAGCTTTTTTTATGTAGCACTTAAAAAAGTACATCCCTTGAAAAATAAAAGAATCTGCTACCTTCCTCTAGCAATCAAGAGAAAGTGTTGCAGATTCTTTTCTATGAATTAATTAAACCAGGACGCAATTGTATCCTTTAAATTAGCAAAGAAATTTTTCACACTTTCCCAGAATCCTTTATCTTCCATTAGTGATCCGAATTTATCTTTAATCGTACTGCTAATATCATCTAATTGTTTAGACCATTTACCAAAATCAATGTCTAGTTTACTAATTTTATTCATCAAATCAACTAGCAATTGACGGTCCTTGTCACTTAAATTAATTTCAAGCTTGTTTAATTGCTCTTGCACAATCTTTTCAACTTCTTCTTTAGTTGCTGGCTTCGAGTCTGCAATTTCTTTTTTGATTTCCGTTAGTAATTGCGCAACCTTAGCATCGTCCACGCCTGCCGATTGCGTAAGAGTAGTTGCTACTGATAGTTCATCATTTGCAACATCTGTACGATCAGTATCTAGCTTTTCACCTGTTGTTACTTCGTAAGCTTTATATATTCCCACAAGCGCTGAATGGCCTGTTACTGCCTTAGGCGCAGCCACCTGTACTGTTGCATCTTCAATACCTGCAGTTAGCATGGCATTTGCATACATTTCAGAAGTAACCTGTGTAATATTTGACGGTGTAACAATTTCAATAACTAAGCCTTCTCCTGCATTCTTGCGCGTAATTTTGGCAGAAGAATACATACGAGAGCTTGAATTACTATCTTTAATATATTTAGCTAAGTCTTGACCTGAAACTGTTATTTCTTCAACTTCAGGCTCTTCGTTCACTTTTAATGACTTTTTAACAGACTCTTTTTCAGTCTCAGATAAGTTTGCACCGTATACGACGATTGGTGCTCCTAGCTTTTCATCAATTGCTTTAGGTGGCGTATTATCAGCTGCAAAACTTGTTGCTGGTGCCATCACGCCAAATACTAACATAGTCGCCGTTAGTATTTTTATCCACGTTTTTTTCAAATTGTGTGACCCCTTTCATTAGAAAACTCATTTGGCCTGTATAATGTTTGCCAATCAATTATACCTCGGCATAATTGCCGCTTTCGCGCAGAAAACATTTGCCGCTGTCGCTTCGCTTTCGCGCAGAAAACATTTGCCGCTGTCGCTACAGATAAACAATGCGTCCGGATTCGGCTTTGCGCCTAGGCCTGCACGAGGGCCGACACGATGTCGGTCATTTCGGTAATGCCACAGGACGTGGCGTTTTTACCGATGCAGGTCAGTTAGCTGTTATCGCATGGATGCGATGTTTTTAGGCTAACATCCTTTATTGAGCTCCTTCCCGAATCCGTGACATCTGCCGGAGGCTATACCTTTTTTCAGCGGATGTTTGGTCTCACGCTAAAGAAGGTAAGCAATAATTAGTACGAAAAAAAGACGAGAAGGTTTCAAAGCAGCTCTCGTCATTTTCTTTAATTTCATTTAGTAACAAAAACACTTGTAGCTGACGCTTCGCTTTCGCTACAGAAAACACTTGTATCTGTCACTTCGCTTTCGCTACAAAAACACTCGCTGAAAGAAGTTAAATTTCCTCTGTCCAACCGTCCTGCTGTTTTACCTTACCAGCTTTCATAAGCGTACCTAACGCTCGTTTAAATGCACCTTTACTCATTTTAAACATTTCTTGAACTTCATCAGGTGAGGATTTATCGCCAAATGGCATTTTGCCCCCTACCTCTTGTAGATAATTTAAAATTCTTTGTGCATCATCTGAAAGACGCTCATGTTTACGTGGTAAAAGTGAACCATTCATTGAACCATCATCTTTTACATCAATAATACGAACATCTACATCTTGTCCAAGACGAGGTTCTGCATTACGCTCTGACTCATGAACAAAAATACGGTACGGGATCTCCACACCTAATAAAAATGAGCCAACTGGTAATAAACGATATGGACGCGCCTTAATGTTTTTATTGTGCAGTTCTTCAAATGCACCTTCATATAATTCCGAAATTTTTTCTTCAGTTGCTAAACGTCCAAATAAATCACCATTGCGATCTGTGCGTAATGTCATAAATAAATGGTCGCCTGGTGCTGGCCAAAGTTCTATTATTGCAGGTAAATCTTCAGCTTTTACTAGCACCTCACGTGAAGTACCGATATCTACAAAAGCCCCTTCACGCTCGACTACTTTTAGAACACGAGCCCAGCCATATTCCCCTTGTACGAAAGCTGGAATAGCTGTTGTAGCCGCTAAATCGCCACGACGATCCGCAAATAAAAATACTTCAAGGCGGTCACCTATTGCAAGTGGCTCTGTTACCTCTGAAGCATTTAAGGGCAGTTCGTCAACTCCATTTGTTAAGATCCATTTCGATGCTTGTTGTTCTAATACAGTTAACGTAACAACTTCACCTGATTTTAATTCGTTCATATTGTCTTCCTTTCCCTCTTAACATCATTTTCACAAAAACTTTAGAAATTATGATGTGTTCTAGATGCCTCTAGTTTTTTAACGATGTCCGGATTTTCTTCCATTACTTGCACAAGATCCGCAATTCGATCGATTGAGTTCCAACTTAAATGATGTTCAATTCCTTCTACATCATCGTAAATTCGCTCTTCATCTACACCAATGATTCGCAAAAATTGCTCTAGAAGCTCATGGCGCAGTACAAGACGTTTTCCAAGCTTTTCTCCTTTAGGCGTCAATGTAAGGCCACGGTATTTTTCATAAACTAAATAACCATCTTTATCTAATTTTTGAACCATTTTCGTAACAGAAGAAGGAAGAACAGATAATGCTTCAGCAATGTCAGACACACGAGCATACCCTTTATTTGTGATTAATAAGTATATTTGTTCGATATGGTCCTCCATACTAGGTGTTGGCATATCCTTTTCCCTCTCTTTCCTTTTCTTACTCTCTAGTTTACTACAAGCTTGCCTTAAAAGTTAACTGAAAATACATATGCAAAAAAAACAATACATGTGCACCCTAAAAAGAACCAACTTCATATGTTGGCTCCCGTATAGTTGGAAAATTTGTGTCAATGAAATTGAGGTATCTTTAAATAAAGTATTGTCTTTGGCAAAGCGAGGGGTTGATTTCCGTTCCGACTGGGCGCTTTCCTGGGGGCGTCCGATGAGCCGCTTCACTCGCGTTGCTCGCTCCAGGGTCTCGGGCCAACACGATGTTGGTCACGAAGGCGTTATCACAGGATGTGATGCTCTTAGCCTTCGTTCCTCTATCGCTAATCCCCAAGGAGTCGCCCAGTCTCTACTACAATCAACCACTTCACTTAGAATGTATCTTCTAGCATGACATTCTAATTTATAACGATAAAACGAAACTTCAGCAACAAATGTTTTAAGTGCGAAAGTGTAGCGGCAGCAAAAGGGTTTTATCTGCGTGAAAGCGAAGCGGCAGCGGCAACATCAGATGTACAAACTCGTCAATGTTATAAGTCTATTCAGTTCAATTATAATGAGTAGCCAAAGCGTTCACTTTTGAAATGCATAAAATTTATAATAGCTCCACACTATTGTTGATTGGAGTGGAAGGATACTCGACTCCCGTGGGAAAGCGAGACAGGCGAGACCCTGCAAGGAGCGCAGCGGAGGAAGCGGCTCGACGCTCGCCCACAGGAAGCTCTGCTCTGCGCGAAAGCGAAGCGTCAGCGGCAAAGCGAGTAGCCTGGAACGGAAATCACCCTCATTTAATGCATCACATCATTCACTAAGATTTCCTTGACCATTTTGTTTTTCAAAAACATGAAAAGCCAACTTCATATAGAAGTTGGCTCTGCCTTATGTCGAGGATGCTTATTTACCACATGTAATGCATGAATAATCTCTTTATTGATTCGTTCAATATTTTCAGGAGTATTCATCATTCTAAATGCTTCATCTCGGGTTTCCATAGATGTAACATACTTGCTAGGCAATGCATTTAGTGTAAGTGCCACTGCGTCAAGTTCACAGATTTCACATTTACAAAATGTTTGATATTCCGGTCCTCGTAGTAGAAAACTTACTAAACCACGCACAATTTCCTCTGTAACATTTACTAAAATAGGATCTGACATATTCAAACCTTCGCCTCATTTATATTTAATTGTTACATTATTCCTGAAACCATAATAACGTTAACGAAGCTTTTTTTCAAGAATCGCTAGTAGCATCTATATCAAAACATATTACTAACTCCTTAGAATGATTTAATTTCCTACAAACTTCCTCCAGATTATATCTTATTCACCATTTCTTAGTTTTGATTAATCGCAATGAGTTAAACACAACTAGTAACGTAGCACCCATATCTGCAAAGATCGCAATCCATAATGTTAGCCATCCAGGGATAACGAGTAACAAGGCAACTAATTTTAGGGCTAAGGCAAATATAATGTTCTCTTTAATGATGCGTAATGTTTTCCTACTTAAGCCAATCGTATAAGGAAGCTTTGTTAAATCATCACCCATTAATGCGATATCCGCAGTTTCTAGTGCTGCATCAGTGCCAGCACCTCCCATTGCAATACCAACATCGGCTGAGGCAAGTGCAGGTGCATCATTAACACCATCTCCTACCATCGCTACTGCACCATACTGTGCACGTAAATCTTTAATGGCCATTAATTTTTCTGCTGGTAATAAACTTGCTCTCACATCTGTCATATTTAAAGAAGTTGCAATTGCCTGTGCTGTTGGCTCTGCATCACCTGTTAGCATAACTTTATGCTTCACTTTTAAACCATTTAATTTATTCAAGACATCTTTACTTTCTTGACGTAATTGATCAGCAATACCAATCATGCCTATAAACTGATCATTACTAACAGCTGCTACAACTGTTTTACCCTGTTGTTGAAGTTTTTCAACCTGTTCTTTTATCATTTCATCAACAGTCGTTAATGTAGCAATCCATTTTAAGCTTCCTACATAGATTATTTGACCGTCTACCGTTGCGTAGGCACCCTTTCCTGTTACGGATTGAAAGTCTGTTGGTATAAGCTCTGTTAAATTTTTCTCATGCAATGCCTGTAAAATTGCTTTAGCTAATGGATGCTGTGATTGCTTTTCAACGGCCGCTACTAGCTGTAAAACATAATCCTCAGACATCTGTTGCGATGTAAAAATATCCGTTACAGCAGGTTGACCTTTTGTAAGTGTTCCTGTCTTATCAAATGCTATTGCTTCAATATGACCAAGCTGCTCTAAATGAATTCCGCCTTTAATAAGAACACCTTGTCTAGCAGCATTCCCGATTGCCGTAACAATAGCAACTGGTGTAGAAACGACTAATGCACATGGACAACCTACAACAAGGACAGCTAATCCTTGGTAAATCCAATGTTGCCAATCACCTATAAATAAAGGAGGGATAACCGCTACAAGTAAAGCTACAATCATAATTGCAGGCGTGTAGTATTTCGCAAAGCGATCAACGAATTGCTGCGAAGGTGCTTTTTCTGCCTGGGCTTCTTCAACAAGATGAATGATTTTTGCAATTGTTGTGTCCTCTACTCGCTTTGTCACACGAACCTCTAGGGCACCTTCTTCATTTAATGTTCCTGCAAATACTTCGTCATCGACTGTTTTACTGACCGGAATAGATTCACCTGTAATCGCTGCCTGGTTCACTGCTGACAATCCACTAACTACAATTCCGTCCATTGCAATCTTCTGACCAGGTTTAACGATTAAAATGTCACCAATCTCAATCTCCTCCGTTGGCAGCTCCATCTCATGGAAATGTTCGCCATGCGCTCGCTTTATCGTTGCTGTTGGTGGAGCTATATCCATTAGCTGACGAATTGATTGACGCGCCTTATCCATTGAATACGCTTCAAGTGCTTCACTTACAGCAAATAAAAAGACAACAACGGCCGCTTCTTCCCATTCTCCTATAATGGCTGCACCGATTACTGCAATGGTCATCAGCGTCTTCATATCAAATTCAAAGCGCGCTAGATTGCGGAAACCCGTTTTGAAAATTCCAATTCCCCCGACTAGAATCGCGATAATAAACATCCCAATAGTTAGTGGCTCAGTTTCACTACGCATTGCTCCAAACACATATCCAAGCACTATGAATAACAAGGAGATTCCAGCTAATATATTTTCTGTTTTTCGATAAAAAGGTGTTGATTTTTCAATTGTTCTTACTGTTGATTGGGATACTTTTATGCCGTCGAAGGCACCTGCTTCTTCAAGCTGATCAGCGTCAATATTACCAATAACCATTATTTTAGAAGCACCAAAATTCACTTGTGCATCCTGGACCTCAGGAATAGCCTTCACGTTTTTTTCGAATTTTGCTGCACAGCTGGCGCAGGATAAGTTTTGTAGCCTGTATTCTTGTTTAGTTGGTGTCGCTGCCATTTGCAATCCCCTCTTTCACATGTTCGTAGGCAATCGTTACAATTTGATACACATGCTCATCAGCTAAAGAGTAGTACATTTGCTTTCCTTTACGATAGGATTTCGCTAAATTATTATCTTTCAAATATCGTAAATGATGCGATGCTGTTGCTACTGAAGAGCCGATAATGGAAGCAACATCGCAAACACACAATTCATCTTTGACCGTTAAGGCATACGCAATTTTAAGTCTTGTTTCATCAGATAATGCCTTTAAAAATTTTGCTACTCCTGATAGATCTGGCATTTGCTGTTGTACCTTAATGACAGCTTCTTCATGAACATGTGTTATCTCACATACTTCTTTTGGCATTTTTCTTCACCTCATTCAAATGTTTGTTTGATTGTTTTCAATATAACATAATATCCCATCATATTCAAACGATTATTTGAATGTAAATGATTTATATCACAAATTTAAAAATGTTTTTATTTAAATTACTACTCATGCATATAAAAGCAAAAAAGCTATCACTTTAATGTGATAACTTTGGCATGTTGTTGTGATAATGAAATTATGGTGACATATTAAACAAAGTGGAGTTTAATAAGGCATGCTAAGAGGTTGATTGAAGTGGAGACTGAGCGACTCCTTGGGGATCAGCGGATAGAGGAACGAAGGCTAAAAGCATCACATCCTGTGATAACGCCTTCGTGACCAACATCGTGTTGGCCCAAGCGGCTCATCGGACGCCCCCAGGAAGCTCTGCTCTGCGCGAAAGCGAAGCGTCAGCGGCAAATGTTTTATCTGTGCGAAAGCGAAGCGGCAGCAACAAAGCGCTCAGTCGGAACGGAAATCAACCCCTCGCTTTGCTGAGAAACCATGTTGTCTTAATATAAAACCCTATAGATTCTTATAGCTTCTCTTCCTACCGTGCTTTTAATCGCAACGTTTTACCTTTAATATCTTCTTTTCTCACAAACGTTTGATGATAATCTCCATTAGCCCAATCCATTACTTGATCTTGATACCAAGCTGATTTTACATGTCCACTCTGTCCGGGACCAACGATATGATAGGCTGAACTTAAATCACCAACATCAACAACAAAGCGCCATGATGCCCCATGATTAACATTTCCAGCTAAGTCATTATCAGCAGCCTGAACAGTAACCTTTGAACCACCAATAGGAACCTTTTTAGCATTAAAATATGCTGCAAGAATCGGCGAAGCTTTACCTAATGTATGGTCAAAGGTAAGCTGATGGAAGTTACCCCATTTCCATTTCGATACGTTTTTTCCGAATTGATTTTCTATTTGTGCGACAGTGAGCTCTAACGCCTTGTAAACTGTTGCATCTACTCCACCCTGTTCATCAATCCATATGCTCTTCTTACCGGCATAAGCTGTGCGTAAAAGTTGGTCTGTAATATTAAACTTCCCATACATTAATTCATACATATCTTCTGGCATCTGATCCTTAAATAACACTTCCTGTAATTTTTCCATTAATGTATGGAACACTAATGGCGCCCCTGAATCCTTTGCATCTACCATGTCCCAATTCTCTAATAACTTAATAACATCTTTATATTTTCCATCCTGATCTTGTGCTTTTATTGATGTTAATAAATATGGTAAAAACTCACGAGCATATAGGTTATGCTGATCCATTTGTAAATTCATCATGTCTTCCACTGTTAAAGAGTCATTCGCCGCTAAAATTTCCTTAATCCGTTCAAAACGATAAGGCTGTGCCCAGAAATCTGTTATATGATAAGGATATTCTTCCCCAATAACTTCATTATTCGCTGTTGCAATAAAGCCTTCATCTGGGTTTACTACAGTCGGAAGCTCATCCCACGGGATAAAGCCATCCCACCCATAGTCACTAGAATCACCCGGTACCGGCAATTGTCCGTCCCCTTGTTTTCGAATCGGAATTTGACCATTCGCTTTATACGCAATTGTGCCATCCTTTGATGCAAAAACGAAATTTTGAGCTGGTGCCTTAAAATCCTCTAATGCTTTTTCAAATTCACTCCAGGATTTTGACTTATTAAAGCCTAACACTGCACGTAGTTCTGTCGTCGGTTGCAGTGCCGTCCACTGCATCGAAAATTGTGCTGTAGGCTCAGTATCTTTAAAAGCTAAATCTGTCATGATTGGGCCGTGACGTGTGACGACGACATTAAAATCTACCGTTTCTCCGTCCTTTACCTTTATCGGTTCATTGCGCACCTCTGCTTGCTCCCACTTGCCATCATAGCGGAACTGTGTTGGATTATTCGGATTTGGTATTTCAATATATAAATCCTGTACATCAGGTCCAACATTTGTTACACCCCATGCAATGTTATCGTTGTGACCTAAAATAATGCCCGGGACACCTGCAAAGATTACGCCACTCACATTTTGCTCAGGAGATTGCAGATGCATTTGATACCAAATAGATGGTGTACTCAATCCTAAATGTGGATCATCTGCTAAAATTGGCGTGCCGTTTTTTGTTTTTTTCCCCGATACAACCCAGTTATTACTGCCGTTAAATTCATTTGGCAACAGCTCTGTCTTAAAATGCCCTGCCACGGCTACGGGATTTTCTTTATTTGCCTTGATAATAGATGAAGCGTTTTTAGGATACTTTATAAATAATTCTTTAGCTTTTTCTTCACCAAAGTTTTGTAAAGCCCAATGACGGAACGCAAGCGTATTCCAATTCCCCCCTAAGTCATAGGCCATATATTTACCAATAGTAAGAGAGTCTACAACGGACCATTCCTCCGGTTCGTAGCCTAGTAAAGCAAATTCATAGCTTAATGTATTATTTTTCTTAGCCTGTGTAATAAAAGCATTGACGCCATCTGCAAACCATTCAAGTACCTGTCTACTTTCTGCATCATAGGTAGATAATGATTTTTCAGCTGCATCACGCAAGCTAAACGTTCGGAAATGTTTGTCAGTATCAATAGTTGCCTCACCGATTATTTCCGACAAACGACCACTAGCTTGTCTTCGCGCTAAATCCATTTGAAACAGCCGATCTTGCGCTTGAACATATCCTTGTGCACGATACAAATCTGCATTTGTCTTTGCAAAAATATGAGGTATACCCTTGTCATCCCTTGTGACAGTTACATCTTCATCTAGCACGCTCAATGAAAGCTCTCCATCAATTACTGGTTTTGATTTATTCATAAACCATGTAATTCCAATAAATGCGACAATAGCTACTACAGCTAAAAATCCCGCTATAGCCAGTAGCCACTTTTTCCATGTAAACTTTCTCACATCCCGACCCCCTTTTTGCAATATATTCTTTTACCCGCTTTCAAATCCTTTTAAAAAAATTAATATTTATTGCGTTGCCGTATAAAAAAAATCGTATTTCTTTTTAGAAAATACGATTTTTCATAGAAACTAGTTATTAAGCTGTAATTCAATTGGACAATGATCACTGCCCATAATTTGTGAATGAATGCTTGCCACATTAATGTTGTTCTTTAGTCTTTCAGAAACAATAAAGTAGTCAATACGCCATCCGATATTACGTTCGCGTACTTTATTCATATAAGACCACCATGTATAGTGATCTGTTGTATCTGGATACATGTAGCGGAATGAATCTACAAAACCACTTGCCAATAGCTCCGTCATTTTTTCACGTTCTTCATATGTAAAACCTGAATTACCAACATTAGACTTCGCATTTTTTAAATCAATGTCCATATGTGCGACGTTTAAATCACCGCAGTAGACTATAGGTTTCTTAGAATCTAACTCTTTTAAATATAACGCTAATCGATCCTCCCATTTTAAACGAAGAGGTAGTCTAGCTAAATCACGCTGTGAATTCGGAGTATAAACATTCACTAAGTAAAAATCTTCATACTCTAGTGTAATAATTCTCCCCTCTTCCTGCGATTCATCGTCACCAACACCATAACGTACTGCAAGTGGGGTATGTTTTGTAAAGATGGCTGTACCTGAATAACCTTTCTTCTCTGCATAATTCCAATATTGCTCATATCCCTCAAGTGAAATCTCCACTTGTTCAGCCTGACACTTTGTTTCTTGAATACAGAAAAAATCTGCATCTACATGATTGAAGAAATCTAAAAACCCTTTACCTAAGCAGGCTCTAATCCCATTAACATTCCATGATATAAACTTCATTTTCTGTTTCACTCCTCAAAAAAACGCCCTCCACCATTAGCGAAGGGCGTAGTATCCTATAATTCGTCACCAACGATTTTTACTTCTGTTTCTAAGTCGATGCCAAACTTTTCTTTAACTACTCGTTGTACCATTTGGATTGTTGCAATATAGTCAGTAGCCGTTGCATTACCTTTATTAACAATAAAGCCTGCATGCTTCGTTGATACCTCTGCATCACCTACGCCTTTTCCTTGTAAGCCACTATCTTGAATAAGCTTGCCAGCAAAGTAACCTGGTGGGCGCTTAAAAACACTTCCTGCAGATGGGTATTCTAACGGCTGCTTAGATTCTCGCTGAAACGTTAAATCAGCAATTTTCGCATCAATTTCTTCCTGTACACCTTTTGCTAATTGAAATTCGGATGATAATACATAATACCCCTTCTTGGCAATGATACTATGTCGATAACTAAGTTCAAGTTCATCTTTCGATAATATTAAAATTTCGCCTTCTTTTGTTAATACTTTCGAAGAAATAATAATATCCTTAATTTCACCGCCATATGCACCTGCATTCATTGCCATAGCTCCACCAACTGAGCCAGGGATACCACATGCAAATTCAAAACCTGTTAAAGATGCAGCCGCAGCCAGTTTCGATACATCCTTAATAAGTGCACCGCTTTGCGCGTAAACATGGTCACCATTAATGCGAATCTCATCTAAAAATGAAAATGTAACAACGATCCCTCGATGACCGCCATCACGAACGACCATATTAGATCCATTACCTAACATTAATAAAGGTATATTATTCTTATGGGCATAGCGAATAACCGTTGCTGCCTCTTCCTCTGTTTCAACGAGAACGAAAACATCCGCTTTACCACCTAATTTTGTCATAGTATATTGCTGCAATGATTCATCTAACTTAATATTGGCCGGATTAACGCTCTTTGCTAAATCCGCCACCCATTGTTCTTTTGTCATGAGAGCTAATTCCTTTCTAACGTCCTTCTTACTCTACACTAGTATGGATTTAGAACCCTAATTTGACAAGTAAAATGAAGGTTATTTTTTTCTCGCCTTAACGGGTAGCGAGAGTCCCTGCTGAGATGATGAATATGATAAAGAAATTTCATGGTCATTCGTATTACATATGTCCAATGTTTATCTATCCATCAGAAAATTCGAGATAGACTTCACACTTATCTTCTACTGAAAGAAGTTAAAGCCAACTCGATGCCCATGATTCAATATTACGGATTGCTCCTTCTAATGCCCAACCTTTATCCGTCAAAGAATACTCAACACGTACTGGTACCTCTGAATATACTTTTCGTTCAACAAGCCCTTCTTTTTCTAGCTCTTTTAAACGTTCGGATAATAAACGACCGCTTACAGGTAATGAAGATTCTATCTCATTGAAGCGCTGTGGTCCGTCTAATAATTGATATAAAATTAGCCCTGTCCAGCGTTTTCCAATTAAATCCATTGCTTTAGCTAAACGAGGACATAAATTTGACTCACTCATTTTTTTCACCTCTTATGTACTCTATTGTAACGATTATTTTTAAAAAAGTAAATTTAAAGTAACTTATTTACTAACAATAATCTGTTTACTATTTTTCATTTAATTACTAAATGTAACTTATAAATGTTTTATCATTTTGGAATTTGATTTAGATTCAATTTTAAAGTAGGTAACTACTACCTTATCTAACTCTGTCCTTATAGTATTTATATAAAAATAACGATGCCATAGAAATTACCCATGACCGTTCAATTAGAGGTGAGTAATGGTCGTTTAATATCTGCATTGAAAATGGCAACTTACTTCTATATAGATGCGCATGATTTTATTATTATGACTCCTTCCATTGTTGTATCCCTTTTTAAAAGAAAAGATAACGTACGGTTATGACGTTATGTTGACAAAACTGTCTTACGGATTAGGGTTTTTATACTCTTTTTAAACATTCACAAAATGAACTTTTATCAATGTAATATTCTCTCATTTTTTCTAAAAACTCGTTGAATATCTGAATTGTTTATTTTATTATTCATGTAAGATATCAGTTTGGTATGCTTTTCCAACAAAAAAGTATGCGATTGATTTTAGTCGTTCAACTATTGGCATTTCTGTACAACATATGATGATATCAAAAATATATGGTGTATTTGATTCGTACGATGCAGAAATAGTTTTTTCAGAAATGGCGGGTGCAAACTTTTTATTCATAATCGCTGTTGCTAGTGTCTCGACGAAAAACTTCGGTCTTTATGTGCTTGTATCTCCCTTATTTTTTCGACGCTGACATTTATCCAAAAATTTCATTTACGTCTACATATATTGAAAAACTAGAAGATAAGGAGTTTGCTATACATGGCGATTTAACTAATCAATTATGCCTCGTCATAATTGTTGCTGTCGCTTCGCTTTCGCACAGAAACATTTGTTGCTGTCGCTTCGCTTTCGCTACAGATAAACAATGCGTCCGGAATCGGCTTTGTGCTTGATTCCTTTCTGATTTCCGTGACATCCGCCTTTATAACGACTTCAAGCACAATATTTCATAGATTGGAGGCCTTTTATGGTTGGGTTTGATGAATTCTCTTTTATACCCAGTTTTATTTCAATAATGTTTTTTATCGTGTTCGGTATTATAGCTTTTACTATTATTAAAGGTATCTTACAATGGTCGAAAAACAACAATGAACCATTATTAACAGTACCCGCTAAAGTCGTAACAAAACGTTCGAATACTAGTGGAGGTTCTGGTAACTCTAGTGCCTATACATCGTACTATGTAACGTTCGAAGTACAAAGTGGCGATCGTCTAGAATTAAAAATGAATGGTCGTGATTATGGACAGCTTGCAGAAGATGACCTTGGCTTATTAACATTTCAAGGAACACGTTATCATACATTTGAGCGACACAAAAAGGAGAGCAGCGTTTAACAACGCACTCTCCTTTTAACATTTCATTATTACTTAATTAAATATTTAGCAAAGCCACCTTCTGTATCTCCTAAATATTCGATATTACTACCTGCAGGAATGACTTTTTGCGCATCCTTAGCAGAGTTGTAAATGATTTTCGTATTTGCTGGGAACGGTACAAATGACCAGTTGTTATCCGCAGCAGGATTAATTGTTTTATTTTCCATAACGTAATCAATGACAGCTTGGCGATTTTCATAAGCATAGTTTGTTATATTAGAGCCATCTGTATTTTTAAATGTGGTACCATAAGAACCACCCACGCGGTAATTGTTCGTAATGATGATAAATTCTTGATTTAAATCGATTGGTTTACCGTTGTATTGTACGTTTTTAATACGATTTGCTTTTTCATCTACCAGAATACCTCGACTATCATATTTCGCCGGAGATGTTACATCGATTTGATATGTTAAACCATCTAATACGTCAAAATTGTAAGAACGTGCCTCTGGGTCAATAATATTTTGTTCTTCAGTTTTATTTGGATCAATTGTTGCAAAAATACCAGCAGCCATTTCTAACCATTCAACTGCTTGTGCACCTGTTACTTTAATCGTTGCAACCGTATTATCGTAATAATAAATGTCTGCCATATTTTTAATCGCAAGCGGACCTACAGGAATGTTCGTGTAATCTGAAGGGTTGTTACGAGACCCTGCTTTGAAAGGTGCACCAGCAGAAAGAATTGGTGTGTTTTCATCAGCGGTACCTTTTAATTCTTTCTCAATAAACCATTTTTGAGCTTGTGTCACAATTTGAATAGAAGGGTCATCTTGAACCATTGAGAAGTAGCTATGGATTGGTGCAGTTGTCTCACCAACAGGCTGACGTATATACTTCAACGTACCTTCATGCGCTTCTTTAATTACATTTAAAACTGTTTTAGATGGTTGTAAGCCTTCTTGTTTGATAGAACGGATAGAACCCTGTCCATCCACTACAACCCATTTAGAGCCTTGTTGTTCTAGTTTTAAATCAATGACTCCAAGATAGCTACCATAGCTTCCTGCCATAACAGTAGGCACACCGTTAATTGTCCCTTTTTCTTGATCAACATTTTTAAGATTTTTATAGTCACCTGGGAATGTTAAATGAGAGTGACCAGTAATTAAAGCGTCGACCCCCTCAATCTCAGAGATTTGATATCCAACGTTTTCGTTACCTTTTACGTAAGAATCCTCACCAATACCTGAGTGTGAAAGTACTACAATTACGTCTGCACCTGCTTTTTGCATTTCTGGTACAACCTCTTTCACCGCTTCAACTGGTTCTTGCATTTCTACTTTGCCTGCTAAATGAACAGCATCCCATTCAACAATTTTCGTAGGTACGATACCTGTAACGCCAACTTTAAGTGTGTGCTTTTTACCTTTATTGTCTACAACCTCTTTATCAAGAATTACATAAGGTGTATACATACGCTCTTTCGTTTTAGCGTCGTATGTGTTTGCATTTACAACTGGATATTTTGCATCATTTAATACTTCATCTAAAAACTCTAAACCATAGTTGAACTCATGGTTCCCTAAAGTTCCACCATCATATTTCAGTGCATTTAGTGCTGCAATAGCTGGATGAACTTCACCTGGTTTTAAAACGCTCTCCAATGCTTTATAAGATCCTAGTGGCGTTCCTTGAATTAAATCGCCATTATCAAATAATAATGTGTTTGGATTCTCAGTACGGGCTTGTTCAATTAATGTTGCTGTGTTTGCTAAACCTATATCAGCTGATTCAGTATCTAAAAAATAATTATAATTTGCAAGGTTTGTATGAATATCTGTTGTTCCTAAAATTTGAAGATCTACATTAGTTGTAGATGTAGGTAATTTGTATTCGGCTACAAAGCGTTCAATAATACTTTGCATTTGTTCAGTTGTGACATAGTCATCAGGACGAATTGTGTTATCTTCAAACCCTTGTAATATGTTTGCAGCAACGGCATTTGCTATATCTTGCTTATGTGTTGTTGCAACTTTATCTACATCTTTAAACTGATCTAATACAGAAAGTGGAGCGTTTTCATTGACTAATCCACGAGCAGAAATAACAAATGCTTGTTGACGTGTCAATTTATCATTTGGATCAAACAATGTCGCAGTTTTACCTTTAATAAGCTTCAATTCTACTGCTTTTTCTACATACGGGGCTAAATCCTTAGAGACATCAGTGAAGGCAATTTTAGAACCATCACCTAGCTCTACATTTAAGCTTTCTACTAATTCTTTCACATAATCCCCACGTGTTACATCGTTTGATGCAGCATTTGCGGATAGTCCAAATGGTAAGACCGCGAATAGAACAAGTAACATCGCCAAGAATTTAGTCATTAATTTCTTATTCATGAAACACTCTCCTTAAAAATCTAATATTTTCCTACAATTTCTATTATATTATACTAATTGCTTTATTTACTGAACGAATAGTCCTAATTGTATGTATTTTTAACCAAATAACAAAACACTTTACTCGAAAACGATAGATTACTATCATTTCACCAATATGATGTTATTAAATGTAAATCAAGAATAAGCGCATAATATCAATATTTTAGTCCTCCTCAGCATTACCATACCTCTATGAAAGAAATAAAAAAAGTCCTCTCAAATTAGAGAGAACTTTTATTAAAAATTAATTTATTATGCATTTACAGTTTGTAAAGATTGGGCAACTTTTTTAACCGCTTCTAGGCCATTTGCAATAATTTCTTGTGCTTTATCTTGTGACGCGTTATGGCCTTCAATGATAACCTCTTCGATAATTTCCATACCGAACATGCCAACAACGTTTTTGATGTAGTTAACTGACATTTCCATTGGTTGTGCTTCAGGTGCTGAATAGTAACCACCACGAGCATTTAAGATAACAACTTTTTTGTCACCCATTAAGCCTTCTAATTGACCGTTTTCATTATATTTAAATGTATAACCAGCTTGGAATACATAGTCGATGAAAGTTTGTAATTTCGCTGGGATTGTTAAGTTCCAAAGTGGGAAAGCAAATACAACAACATCAGCTGCAGTTAAAGCATCCATAGCTTTTTGTTTTGCTGCTAAAAGACGTGATTCAACGTCAGTTAACGCTTCACCGTTTTGTACTTTACCAAAAGCATTGAAAAGATCTTGACCGAAATAAGGCATATCTTCTGCGAATACGTCAAAAGTCGTTACATCTACACCTTGTACATTTTCCATAAATGTGTCATACATTTTTGTTGAAATACCATCTGGACGGTTGTTTGCTTTTACTACTAATACATTCATTATATAAATTCTCCCTTAAAATCAAAGTTTAATATCTCGAATTCAAGATATATAAGTATATTAAAAAAATTTACGAAAAAAGTCAACGCTAGTAGACTCAGACTTTTGACCGAAATGTAATTGATTCAAATTTACCCCATAACGTAAAGTTTCTTTCCATTCCGACCGAGCGCTTTCCTGGGGGCGTCCGATGAGCCGCTTCAGGGTCTCATCTATGACGCTATGATTTGACTCCAAGGAGTCGCCCAGCCTCCATTCCAATCAACTTCGCCACACGATATGCGTTTAACAAAGGTCATCCCCTTTTGATCTATGTGTTAGGTTGTTTTGGAGTGTGAAATGAACTTCCCCGAGCTTCTTCGAGTATTCTGTAAGGGAACCCAACCTTTTCGAGGTCCTTACCTGAGTGTCGTTATAGTCAGATCAGCTTCTATTATTTCTTACCTTTCTCCATCAGAATTAAAATTTACAACTATCATCGGTACAAACTCCACCATCTTCAGAGCCTGCCATCTTTAATCCTGGTTGTATGCCTTCTTCCTCAGCAACTTTACGTAAAGTTTCTTCAAATACTTCTTGAGGTTGTGCCCCAGAAATACCGTACTTACGATTTAACACAAAGAACGGTACCCCTCTTACGCCAAGCTGTAGCCCTTCTTGTATATCTGTCTCTACGTCTATTTTAAAATCATCGTTAGATAGAACCTTTGCAACTTCATCACGGTTCAGACCTACTTGCACAGCAATATCGATTAATACATCGTCCTGACCAATACGCTTTGCTTCAATAAAATAACTGTATAATAGTGCTTCGACAAGTGCTGTAACATCCCCTTGCTTTTCTGCCCATTTTACTAGACGATGCGCTTTTAATGTATTTTCCTCCATTGAATTATCAAAGTTATACTCTAGACCAACTTCTTTAGCGCGAGCAGCAACACCTTGCGTCATTTCCTTCGCTTTTTCTAACGACATTCCATACTTTTTCGCCAATGCTTCATACGTAGACACATTAGTATCCACAGGTGTTGTTGGGTCAAGTTGATAGCTTTTATAAACAAGCTCTACCTGCCCTGCAAAACCCATATCCTGAATCGCCTGCTCTAGTTGCTTTTTACCAATATAACAAAATGGACATACATAATCTGACCAGATTTCAATTTTCATAGGTAGTCACGCTCCTTTTGCTACATTGTAGCGATAGTAAATACAGCAAGGCAATTTTTATGCTTCATTGCATAAATTTTCAAATCAATCTACATACTGAACGTAAAAACAATGTGAGGGTTATGTATGACACAATCTCTTTGGCTCGGAACAATTGATCCCGTCTCGCTACCATCGCTTCCTGCATCAACAACTTGTGATGTATGTATAATCGGTGGAGGATTGACGGGACTATATACAGCATATGTCTTAGCAAAATCGGGAGTAGAGGTGGTCTTACTTGAGGCAAATTCCCATATCGGTCATGGTACGACTGGTAATTCAACAGGAAAATTAACTGCTCAGCATAGCTTAGTTTATGCCAACCTTATTGAAAAACTTTCTGTAGATGAGGCACGACTCTATTATCAGTTAAACCAAATAGCTGTAGAGAAAGCATTACAGTTACTCCCTAAAGAAAGTATTCAACAAGTAGATTCCTTGCTTTATTGCCAAACAAAAGAAGGTTATGCCCAATTATTAAAAGAATGGAATGCCTATAAAGTATTAAATATTAAGGCGAAAATCACTTCTGATACAGAGCTTCCCTTCCCAGTTACAAAAGCGCTTAGCATGTCCCAGCAAGCTCAAATACATCCAGTAGAAGTTTGTAATTTCCTTGTAAAAGAAGCATTATCAATGGGTGCAAAAATCTACACAAATACCCGTGTTCAGCAATTAAACATACCTCAGAATAGCTTACATACCGCAAATAATATGTCGGTTCAATACAACAAGCTTATTTTGTGCACACACTATCCAATCGAAGCCTTTAGAGGACTTCAGCTTTTTAAACTTTCTAATAGTCGCTCCTATATGGTTGCTAGCAAAATTACCGATACACTACAAGGTCAATATTTATGCGTAGATAATCCTACTCGCTCTATTCGGACGGCTACCATTAACGGCGAGCACTATTTAGTATTAGGTGGAGCTAATCATATTGCAGGTGAAACGACTAATACGGAGCCCTATTATGAGGCCATTCAAAATGAAATGAAGGCGCATTTCGATCAGGAAGCAATCTATCGCTGGTCAGCGCAGGACATTGAAACACCTGATATGGTCCCTTATGTTGGCAGGATTACACCATCCTTGCCTAATGTTTTCATTGCAACTGGCTATCGAAAATGGGGAATTTCCAATTCTTTTGTAGCGGGAGATATCCTATCATCCCTAATAACAGGAGCTGGGAATGAGGATGGTGCCATTCCTCTTTACTCGCCGGCACGTACGAAATTCGGGGCACAGTTTATGCAGATGCTAAAGGTAGGAGGCTTTGTAGCTAAGGAGTTCGTGACTGGTTATGTGAAACATGCTAATACACCAACTTGCACGCATTTAGGCTGTAAAACAAAATGGAATGAAGCCGACGAAACATGGGATTGCCCTTGTCATGGCTCTCGTTTTAATGCCAAAGGAGAAGTTCTTGAAGGTCCTGCTGTACACCCATTAAAACTAGATTAAAAAGGAGCTGGGACAGAACTCGATTATTTTGAAAAATAGCGAAAATAGATAATAACTTTTTCGCTTCAACGAGTAGAGTGTTCCTTCCTAAATCAAAAAAATGTTAGACCGAAATACAATCGGTCTAACATTTTTTCTTTTTGTCCCAGCATCTTTTTATTATTTCAATGCATCAGTTAAAACTGGAACGATTTGTTTTTTACGGGATACAACACCCGGTAAAAGAACGCGATTATTCACAAGCTCCGCGCCAAATCCTTTTACTGCAGCCTCAGCTACTTGTCCAACTGCAACGGCTGTTGAATCATTGTTTAAAATATCTGTTACAACAAAGAAGAATAAATCTAAGCCATTTTCCGCTACATTTTTATTTAATAAAATTTCTAATTCTTCTTGGCGACCAAGTACATCGTTAATATCGACAGCATTTACTTGAGCTACTACAGATTTATATTCACCGAATTGAAATTCTTTTGCATCTAATGATAAAAGATCTTCTAATGATTTATCTGAAAGGTCAGCACCTGCTTTAAGCATTGCTAAACCGTATTCAGCAGCATCAACACCTGCAATTTTCGCTAGCTCCTCACCAGCTTTTACATCTTGCTCAGTGCAAGTTGGAGATTTGAATAATAATGTATCAGAAACAATAGCAGAAAGCATTAATCCAGCAATGTTTGCAGGAATTGCTACGCCATGTTCTTTGAAGATTTTGTTTAGAATTGTTGCAGTACAGCCTACAGGTTCTGCACGGTAGTATAGTGGATCTGCCGTTTGGAAGTTGGCAATACGGTGATGATCAATGACCTCTGTAATTTGTACCTCTTCAATGCCGTCAGAAGATTGCTGGAATTCATTGTGGTCTACAAGGATTACTTTTTCTGCTTCTCCAACTACTGATGAAATTAAACGAGGTGCTTCAAAGCCAAATTTATCTAAAGCAAATTGAGTTTCGTTATTTACTTCTCCAAGGCGTACCGCTTCAGCATCAACGCCAATTTGCTGTTTTAAATATGCATATACAATTGCAGATGTAATTGTGTCTGTATCTGGATTTTTATGACCAAAAACTAAAACTTTACTCATTGAATTTATTCCTCCTGAATGGCAATAACATTTATATTTTATTTTATCATACCTTATGAGCAAACATGATATAAAGTGAAAGTTTATCTATAAAGGATCTACTACCAATATACAAATCAATGATGCCTCAGCATAATTGCGTCCGGAATCGGCTTTGTGCTTTAGCCGGCAGATGTTTTTTTGCGCGAAAGCCTAGCGTCAGCGGCAGATGTTTTTTGCGCGAAAGCCTAGCGTCAGCGGCAGATGTTTTTTGCGCGAAAGCGAAGCGACAGCAACAAGGTTTTATCTGTGCGAAAGTGCAGCGACAACAACAACAAAAGCGGCTCGCCGGACGCCCCGAGGAAAGTGCATAGTCGGAACGGAAATCAACCTCACTTCACGGAACGGAACCAAAAATTACCTGTTACCACTAATTCTGGGTTATTATTGAATTTAATATATTTATCTGTTAATAACATCCTATTTATAACACTTAATAATAATAATACGTAGTTTATAAAAAAGATTTGCTATAAGTAGATATATAGTTGTGTTTTTATATTTAAGAAACCATAATTTTATGCTATTATCAGGTAGTCTATATATATATTAGGATATACAGGAAATGGGGATCACGATGACAAAGAAGATGGAAAAAAAGTATATTCCTTTAGCAAATTATTTTGAAGTAGCTTTACAACAAGAAATTACTTTATCATTTAGCGAACTCGAAAATATTATGGGACAAGCCTTGCCAAATGCAGCTTACTTGAATAGGAGCTGGTGGAAGAAAACAAAGCCCCCTCTCTCTCACTATTTGTCATGGACAAATGCAGGCTACTATGTCATTGATGTTAAACTCGGTACCAGTGTATCTTTCTCGCGTACACAAATGAAGACTACGAGTAATATTTCTAAAGATGACGAAAACCCATCTGCATACATAATTCGAGCAATTGAAGCATCAGATGCCAGATCATTTATTCATTTGCAAGAAGAAATTTTCCAAGAAACTGACTTCATGTATAACATGGAAAATGAATTAGACCTTACAGTTCAACAACTTCGTAAAGATTTAAGCACTTGGAAACAATTAAAAAACCGTACAATTTTACTTTGTATATTAAATGGTAATTTTGCTGGTTATGCCGTTATCCATGGATATAAACATTCTAAAGCTAAGCATGTTGCATCAATCCGCCTAGCTGTTAAGGAAGAGCATCAACGACAAGGTATTGGTTCAGAGCTGATGAAGGCAGTTGAACAATGGTCTAAACAGCGGGATATTTCGCGCTTAGAAGTATCTGTTATGGAACATAATGATTGTGCTTTACATCTGTTTAAAAAACTAGGTTTTGAGCAAGAAGGTATTCGACAAAACGCTATTAAATTAAATGATACCTTTATTAACGAATATAGCTTAAGTAAAATTTTATAAGCTTCTTTTTCAAGGATGTCTAAAAACTTTTTTGGACATCTTTTTTATGTGTAGCGTAAATAAAACGCATAGATTAGTATTTTACGGTTTCTACGCGTTGTAAAATGTTTAGAAAACTTGCTTCTCTCTTGCTGCATCTAAGAATAACAAATTATTTTCTAATTGCTCATATGATTGCTGATATTTCTCATATTGTGCTTTATCCTGACTAACCATTTCCTCAATTAGCGCATGTAAAAACGAAAATAATACTGGAATAACATCCAATGAAGATTGCTTTTTCAGACCAAGTGTAAATAATGCACTTGCATATTCCCGAATAGAAGACAACGCCGAACCAGTAATAGCAATAATTTTAGCCTTTTTCTTCTTGGCAATTTCTACAATCGTTTGAACGTCGTTTGAATGCTTGTCCCCTATCAAAACTATTAATGTCGTCTGCTCTCCCATGCTGTTAATTTGCTGTACAATATCGTCGGATTCTGAGCGAAGCTGTTTTACATTTGGACGTAAAGTTTTCATTGTAGACGATAACCAATTTGCTATGGACGCAGCTTGACGAGTACCTAAAATATAAACGTTCTCTGCTTCATGCATCCATTTCGAGCTTTTTTGGAGCATATTATCGTTAATCAAATGAATCGTATCTTGAATATTTTGAATATCGCGTTGCATCACCTTCCCAAAACTCGGAATATTCCGCTTACTTGAAAAATATGTAGGTTGAAGATTCTCACCACCATTTTGAGTCATTAAATAGCTTCTAACCTTGTCTTGAAGCTCTACATAGCCCATCAAATCCATTGCATAACAAAAACGAATAACTGTTGATTCACTAACATTCGCCTGTCTACCAACTTCTGCTGCTCCATTACCAATTACAACTGTAGGGTTACTCATAACAAATTGTGCAACTTTACGCTGGCCTTTCGACAGCCTAACAAATCTTCTTTTTATTTCTTCATTTATGCTCATTTCTAACAACCTTTCTTTCAATGAAATTATCACGAACGGAGATTGTTTCCTACTGACTCTAAATTCGGATCAATTATACCTCGGCATAATTGTTGCTGTCGCTTCGCTTTCGCACAGTAAACATTTGTTGCTGTCGCTTTGCTTTCACTACAGATAAACAATGAATCTGGAATCGGCTGGAGGCTTTAACTTCTTTCATCGGGTGTTTGGACATCTGTACCTGTCGCTTCGCTTTCGGTACAAAAGACATCTGTTCCTGTCGCTACAGAAAACAATTGCTGAAAGAAGTTAAAAATACAGTATCACGATTACAATCTGAATACAACGACTTTTCTGAAAAATCTTCAATGCTTTAACTCGCTAATGTGAAAAAGACAAAAAATCGTTCTATTTTCTTAATCAAAGTTAATTGATAAATCACCCTTATAAGTCGAGGGTTGATTTCCGCTGCGACTGTAAGCTTTCCTAACGAAACTCGCTCCAGGTTACGTCTGTAGCCATGGTGATCACCAATAAATCCCTGACCTGTACTCCAATCAATTGACCCACTTGCAATACGTTTTAACCAAATGTCATCCCCATTTTCAGTGACGAACCTTATTGTGTGATTTTAACAGATTTTTAAAAATATTTGTATAAAAATTAATAACTCTTAATTTTTATGTAAATTAATTGATAAAAATGTCTTGGATTATAGTTCATCCAAGACATGATTATTTTTGTTATTCTAATTCAATTTGTTTCGTTTCTCGACCTAAGAATATTACCCCAACAACACCGATAATAATCGCTCCACAGAAAATAGCAAAGATAAAGCCAATATCATAACCTGCTGTTAATAAAGAGCCTACTAACAAAGGTCCAAAAATACCACCGATGCGCCCAACAGCCGCTGCCATTCCTGCACCCGTTCCACGGATAATTGCTGGATACTGCTCTGGTGTATAAGCATAAAGCGCACCCCATGCCCCTAAGTTAAAGAACGATAAAAACATCCCAGATGTTAATAGCACTACTAGTGTTTCCGCATTACCAAAAATGAACGCACTTACTGCTGTACCAATTAAATAAGAAACAAGTACAAACTTCCGTCCGAATTTTTCTATAAACCAAGCAGCTGTAAAATAACCTGGTAGCTGCGCAAGCGTCATAATGAGAACATATTTAAAGCTCGTAATCATATCAAAGCCTTTACCAACCATAACACTCGGTAGCCATAAAAACATACCGTAATACGAGAAAACAACCGTAAACCATAACACCCATAACATAAGTGTCGAGCGTAAATATTTTTTCGACCATACTTCTCGAATATTTTGCATAACACTACGTTTCTTAGACTCAGCCTTTACTGTAAATTGTGGTGAATCTGGCAAGTTCCAACGAAGATAAATTGCATATATTGCTGGAATTGCCGTTAACAATAAAGCACTACGCCATCCCCACGAAGGAATAACAAAATACGAAATCAATGCAGCGATTAACCATCCTGCCGCCCAGAAACTTTCTAGCAAAACAACTACTCGCCCACGCTCTTTGGCTTCTACACTCTCAGAAACTAACGTCGATGCGACTGGCAATTCTCCCCCTAGCCCCATGCCTACTAAAAAGCGTAGTGTCATAAAAGCAGCTAATGTAGTGGTAAATGCAGATAAGCCACTTGCGATCGAAAATAATACAAGCGTCCACATAAAAATTTGCTTACGTCCCACTTTATCGGCTAGTACGCCGAAAACAAGAGCTCCTACAGCCATTCCAATTGAGTTTATGCTACCTATCCAACCCGACTGACTTGGCGTTAATCCCCAATCAACTGCTAAAGCTGCAATAACGAATGATAATATTCCTACGTCCATTGCATCAAAAAGCCAGCCTACCCCCGCTACCCCCAAAAGCTTTTTGCGAGAAATAGATTGTTGAAATTTATCCGTTGATACTGTATTTATCGTCATTTTAACCACCTGTCTTTACACTTGACTTTACACTATGAGTTTACTATACAGTTGTTTCAAGAAAGTGACAAGCGAAAATTCAAATTACCGAATTGTTTAGACAATTTCCGAAATTCTATTGAAAACATGTGGCAATTTGCGTTAAAATGTCTTTTATACAAAAACAACTGTTCTTTCTATAAGAACAAAAGGAGATCGTAAACGTTATGTGGAAAGGCCTAATTGAAGAATATAAACAATTTTTACCCGTAACAGAAAATACACCTGCTCTAACTTTAAACGAAGGCAATACGCCTCTTATACATCTAGTAAATCTATCTAAAAAACTAGGCATTGAGCTTTATGGAAAAATCGAAGGTGCAAATCCAACCGGTTCATTTAAAGACCGTGGTATGGTGTTTGCCGTTGCAAAAGCGATTGAAGAAGGTAGCAAATGCGTTATTTGTGCTTCAACTGGTAACACATCCGCCGCAGCAGCAGCTTATGCAACACGCGCTGGAATCCAGTCCATAGTCGTTATCCCTAAAGGAAAAGTAGCCCTAGGTAAGCTAGCCCAAGCAACAATGTATGGTGCAAAGATTATCGAAATCGACGGTAATTTTGATGATGCATTAAATATTGTCCGCCAAGTAAGCGAAACAACTCCTGTGGCACTTGTAAACTCTGTGAATCCATTCCGCATCGAGGGGCAAAAAACGGCGTCATTTGAAATTGTAGATGCTTTAGGAAAAGCTCCAGACTATCTTTGCATCCCTGTTGGTAACGCAGGTAACATTACTGCGTACTGGAAAGGCTTTAAAGAATACGATGCTGCAAAAGACTCTGGTTTACCAAAAATGTTCGGCTTTGAAGCTGAAGGTGCAGCAGCAATTGTAAAAGGTGAACCTATTGCTAATCCTGAGACAGTGGCAACAGCTATTCGTATCGGTAATCCTGCAAGTTGGAAATTTGCAGAAGCAGCTCGCGATGAGTCTGGTGGAATTATTGATTCGGTTACAGACGAAGAAATTTTAGCTGCATACAAATTAATTGCTGGCACTGAAGGAATTTTCGTTGAACCAGGTTCAGCTGCATCATTAGCAGGCGTTATTAAATCAGTTGAAAATGGCAAGATTGCGAAGGGCTCTAAAGTTGTGACAATTTTCACGGGTAATGGATTGAAAGATCCTGATACTGCCATGAATGTCTCGACTGTAGATGTTGTTTCACTTAAAAACGATGAGGAAGAAATTCGAAAATACATCGAGGATGTACTATGAGTAACATGTGGGAAATCACGGTTCCTGGGAGCACAGCCAATCTAGGCCCTGGTTTTGATTCAATAGGTCTTGGCTTATCTCTTTACTTAAAGTTAACCGTGTCTTTACAGGATAGTTGGGAAATTATCCACCTCGATGATAATGGTCCTAAAGAGTTTGAGCTGGAAGAGCACTTACTATACGTGATTGCTAAAAAAATTGCGGATCAATACGGTAAGCCACTACCTGCTTGTCGTGTTGAAATGGCAAGTGAGCTTCCTTTAGCCCGTGGTTTAGGGAGCAGTGCAGCGGTCATCGTTGCAGGAATTGAACTAGCTAACCAAGTCTGTGACTTAGGCTTAACTTTACAGGATAAACTCAATTTATCCTCACAAATCGAAGGACATCCAGACAATGCAACAGCCTCGGTATTAGGGGGATTAACAATTTCCTCAATGGATGAAAATGGCGTTGTTGATACATTTCATGTCAACGATCTAGATGCTTCCTTTGTTGTGTATGTGCCCGGTGTCGAACTAAAAACAAGTGAATCCCGTTCTGTTTTACCAGAACAATTTGACCGTACATATGCAGTGAGGGCCTCTGCAAATGCCAATATGCTAGCGGCATCATTAATGGTTCGTGATTTTGAGCGTGCAGGTCGTTATATGGAAGCTGATTTATTCCACGAACCTTTCCGTGCCAATTTAATTCCACAATATACAGAAATTCATGCCGCAGCAAAGGTTAATGGGGCATTTGGAACAGCTTTAAGTGGAGCGGGACCAACACTGATTTCTATCATCCCTACTGCTATAGCGCAAGATTTCGTAATTGCCATGAAAAATCAATTTCCAGAGCATGAAATTATCTTAACAAAAGCCGATGAATATGGTGTACAGGTAAAATTTGAACGTCTACTGCAAAAGTAGACGTTTTTTCTTGAAGGAGGAAGTAGCTTGAAACCAATTATTTTCTGTGATTTTGATGGCACTATAACAGAAACCGATAACATCGTCTCACTAATGACTCAATTCGTTCCAGAGGAATCTGAGAAAATTGCTAAAGCAATGATGGAACAAACTATAACCTTTAAAGATGGCGTTTCAGCAATGTTCGAGCTATTATCAACTAAACAAAAGGATGCTGTGATCCAATATTTATTGGATACGGCCATTATACGTGAGGGCTTTGTCGATTTCGTTCGTTATGCACAAGAGAACCATATTCCGTTTTATATTGTTAGTGGCGGTGTGGATTTTTTCATTGAGCCACTATTAAAAAAATACGGTCCATTTTCCGGTATATATTGTAACCGTGCTGATTTTTCCGGACAGCAAATTAAGCTCATTTTTCCAAATAGCTGTGATGAAGAATGCACGAAATTTGAGACACAGGGTTGCGGTTGCTGCAAGCCAAGTGTTATGCGAAAAGTTGCACAGGGTAATCATTTTAAAATCGTAATCGGAGATTCACTTTCTGATTTTGAGGCTGCAAAACAGGCAGATTTAGTACTTGCTAGGGATCATCTTATTAAACGCTGTAAAGATCTTCATCTTCCTTATAAACCATTTGAAACATTCTATGATTGCTTAGAAGCTGTAAAAAAGCTTATAGAAGCAGATAATGCCGTTTCAATGTGATGGTTTTAGCCTTCGTTCCTCTATTGCTAATCCCCAAGGAGTCGCCCAGTCGGAACGGAAATCAACTTATAAAATTGGCATACGTTTTAACAAATGTCATCCACAACATTTGGTGATTAGCCAGAAATAAGGGCGGTATGTTCATAAGTGCCGCTCTTATTTCTATATAACAAAGGGAACCATCTTTAATTAGATGGCTCCCATTCAAAGTCATGATTTATTTTTCACTTTAAAAAGTCTCTTCCGACGTTCATACCAAATAACACAAATGATAAACCACGTATAACCCATACTCCATCCAGCCAATACATCTGAAGCAAAATGGCGGGCTCCAGCTACTCGAGACAAGCCAATAAATACAGTTAAAACAATTGCCCCAAGCCAAAGCAATGTCTTACGTCCCTTGCTATTGTTCTCCGAAAAAATATAAGCTATTGTAAATAAATACAAAATACCGGTCATAGCATGTCCAGAAGGAAAGCTAAAGGATGTTAATTGTTCTTCAATCTCAGGTCTTGGCCGCTGCACCCATTTTTTCAATAATTGGTTAAGTACATTTCCACCTGCAACCGTTAACAAAACAAATAATATACCTCGGTTATTTTTTACCTTCCACACTAAATACACTATTAAGACTATAGCTACAGACACTACAAATGCCGGTTCTCCTATATAGTGAAAAAATTCTATAAAACGCTTACCGAAAAATAAATCAGCCATTTTTGTATCAAAAGTCTTGATTAATTCACTTTGAAAAGTAACTCGTAACACAAAAAAGTTAATGAGCGTTAATACCGCTAAAGGATAAGCCCAATTTTTCATATAATACTTCACCTCAAAACAATATGCTGTTATATTTTTCACATCATATCATATTTAAGTCAACTAGAGGTGAAGTTGGCTTCTCCCAACGTAAAGTTATACGGACACCAAGGAGTTAGGTACAAGATTATTTGCCCGTAAATGTCCGATTGGTAAATCTTTATCTAACCCAGTGTGCCCCCTCTTTCTTGGGGTAGGACAAATGTTTTTCCTTCTGCCTTATTAAAATAATTTGAAAGAGCTAATGCAACGATAAATAAGATTGCAACGATAGGTATTATTTTTCTAAACAAAATATACACTTCCTCATCTTCAGTTTAAATTATTTTAATAATACTGGATCGAATAACCAATCCTTCGGCCCAAAGTTTTTATCCTTCTCTCCTCTTACTTCACGAGATATATTGTTTTTAATAATTAATTCTCTAAACTTTCTACTGAACAAAGTCTTTCGATATAAGTATCTACCGTCATGACTCCATTCTGCTGATAAGAAAACATCATTTTCTATATTGGTTATATCTTTACGATTATAAATATCCGGACCATTGATTACCCCACTTAATCCACAATGACATGGAGGTTGCTCTGTCGCAAAATACAATTTAACTCTTTCAGCGCTACTCTCTGGTAATACTTGTGTCGGTATAATTTGAAAAGCTTTTTGCTTCCCTTCTTTCGGTCCTTGATGAATAACTTCTAACAGTTCGTAGCCTTTAATATCCTCTTGTTTCATTAATGTCGCTAATTCCTGTGAAGCAACCCAATATCCGCTCACATGAACTAGATGACGGTCTTTCATTTCTGTTGTATCTATCACTAATGGAGAAAGCTGCTCTTTTTCCATTAATCCGCAATGCTGGCAATGGGTGTTTATAGAAAATAAAGTTCCTCTATCATCTATAAACATATCAGGTGAGTTACCAGTTGAGTTTAATGTGAACAATGGTGCTTTCTCATATTCGCTATCCGAAAAGTCAAAGTAAAAACGTTCTCCGATTGAAACAATTCCTAATTCGTGTTCCAATGATTTGTATAGCGCTGCTACATGTTCATATGTTACGTCTTCATTTAATGTGAAAATAGGATTAAAAGATGCCTTTAAATTTCTTTTTCTTATTTTGGGTGCACCTATAAAAATACCATAGCGATTATAAACATTAATAACTTGATCTTGACTAGATTCATCTATAGAAAATAAATTTTCAAGTTCTACTTTCAAAATACACGCCTACCTTTATATAAAGTTTTATGGTGAAGTACGTTGACTAGCTAGTAACTTTAAAAAAATCTACAATCTCTACTTTCTTCATAGATAGCCAGGCTCTTATTTTAAACGAAATCTTATATAGTATTACCTACTATAGCAAATCTACTTAACCACGATTGTCTTAAGCGTACCAGTACTTACACCGACATTTCAACGTTGGGTTTACGCCAATTTTTTGGCGGTCTTTAGCCCAATTTCCGGCGTGATTTGGCGGACATAGAAAAAACACCGCCATAACTTGGCGGTGTTATGAAAAATTATAGGTGTTTAGAATTAAGGTTTAGGTATAATTAACCAAGTAAAAATATGGTATTATAAAACCATCCAAACTCTCCCTTTTTATTGAAGAATATACCAACGAAAGTTAGTATAGCATACAGACTATCTATAGTAAATTCATTCTTTCTGCAAGATTTACTGCCTCTGTCCGCGAATCTACATTCAACAAAGAAAACAGCTGAGTTAAATATCTTTCGGTTGTTCTTTGAGGAATATTTAACTCTATAGCAATTGCTTTATTCGTATGTCCTTCCGCAATCAGTCTTAAAATTTTCTTTTCTTTTTCATTCAAGTGAATATCGAGTTTTGCATCCTGCAATTTAAATTTATTATCGAGAAAATCCAAGAAATTTTGAGGTAAAACAATTTCACCATTTGCAATGGCTCGAACAGTTCGTAAGATTTGCTCCTTAGATGCTGTTTTAGCTAAAATACCTTCTATTTTCCGTTCTAAAATAAGAGGATAATAATCAGTTATATCATCACCAGTATAAAGAATAATTGAAGCATTTGACTGGATAGCTTTAATGTTTCGTCCTAAATTAATGCCATTTTCTAACGGCATATTTATATCAATTAAGTAGATATCATATGGTCTGTTTTTAATTCTCTGTATGACATGAGTTGCATCACTTTCTGTATCAACTATAATATCTTCATTTTCTTGAAATAAATTTTTTGTTCCCTCTAAAACAATAGGGTGATCATCCACTATGAGCATCGTAATCAAGTGTATCACTTCCTTCTTTTACTGTAATTCTAATAGACATTCCTTCACCAACCTGCGTATCGATGCAAAACTGCCCTTTAAATGCCTTTACACGCTCCTGCATACCTTGAATTCCCATCGAATCTGCGAGAATAATATCATCAATATTACAGCCTACACCATCATCCTTATAGATGATTTCGAAACCATCGCCCATTTCCTGCAAATGAATTTCAACTGTTGTTGCATAAGAATGTTTTAAAGCATTGTTGAGTAATTCTTGAAATAATCGATAAATCATTAAATTCATACGCTCATCCTCTAAATAAAGACGATCTATCGTATAAATTAACACAAAACTAGATCTTTCTATTACTTTGCGAATTAGCTTTTCTAATGCAGCGTTTAACCCTAGAGTATCTAATAATGGGGGCTTCAAATTTTCACAATAAGCTCTTAAATCATGTAAAGATGTAACCATCTGCTGATGTATTTTCGCAAGTTTCGGCTGGATATCTGGTGCACCTTTCATATTGACTAGGACATCAACCTCCCGGGCAATATGGAGTTGCTCTTGCAAATTTGTATCATGTAACTCTTGAGCTAATTGATATTTTTCCTCTTCAAACCTTAACCATAATAATTTGCTTAACCAAGGTAATTGACTATCATCTGCTTGCCTCATATGCTTTAGTTCCTCTAACAGCTCTTCTACCATCTTTGTATTTTCAATAAAATTATTTACATACAATAAGAGCAATTCAAGCCATAGAAGCTCTTCATCTTTTAAATGAATTGAATTATTATGTCCCAATACTAATGTTCTTTTATAATGAGCATCTTGATGGAGGAAGGCTAGATACACTTGGTCAATTTTTTTAATTTCCCCCAATTTCAAATCTTCCATTAACATTGGATTAATCGAAATATTTCCCTCAACCGTTGATGTAAATTGCTTTGTGTCATAGTCATAAGTTAAGACAAATACGTGTTCGAGCTCAAGATGCAGAGAAACCTCTTGAGCAAATTTCTCTAGAAGCTCATCTATTTTGATAGTTTTACCTATTTTATCCACCGCTGTATATAACTGATGTATATAATCCCCTTTAGTCGAAAATAAGATTTTTCGTTTCCGATAATCGACTTTCTCTTTTATGTAAAAAAGAACAACTAACGATAGAAAAGTAAAGAATGAAACACCCGATATTACGCTCATTGTTAAATATTTTCCTGCAATCCAATACAATCCAACTATAAACCATAAAGTAAATATCAATGAAAAGATTACATAATAACGAAGTCTTGTAATATGGTATTCAATATCAAATAATCGTTCTGCTAACTGTGTAAAAATGAAACTAAACGGAATTAACAATAAAAATAGAGCACTAATTTCAGCAGAAAGTATATATCGATGGAAGAAAATGTATGGGAGCGCATATAGAAAAAGGAAAGGCAGAAACGGAATCATTATACTAATTAATAAAATTTTTAACTGAGGCGATTTATATTTGAAATAGCTTAGCAATAAAATACTAAGTATGATAATAAGGAAAACGAAGAACATAGCTAGTACAATATTCGAAAGTAAATTATTAATAGCAGGGTAAATAACGCCAATACCGCCCAATATCATCCCTATCACAGGGAGTATATAAAATAATTTTATATTATTAGAAAGCAACCAATTTGTTTTTAAAAATGTGTAATAATTCCTTAAGAAGTGGAGTAATAACACTAAGCATAGTAACATGCTACAACGGTTAACGATTACACCTATGCTATTTAGGCTTCCTGATGCACCAATGCTTACATAAGCCATGGAAACAGTGAGCATAAATAAAATAAGTAAACATAAAAGAGATGTATTCTTTTGTTTGAAATATAAGTAAAACACAATAATTAATGTTAAAAAAAAGTAACAAGAAGGTATTACCAATATGTAATGAAAATATTGCTTTAGTAAATCAAATCGACTAATGCTCACATCAATTATTTGTCCGTTAGGCTTCATAATTGTTATCAAGCTTGCCGTACGTAATAAATGATCATGTTTTACATTAGGGACATCCTTTGTATGAATGTTATTTACACTTAAAATAACATCTCCTTCAGAAATTCGAATTCCATCCTCTAATTGTTTATTGTACGAACTAGTTACTACCCATTCCCCATTCTCTTCTTTTAAATCTATACCCAAATAATGCTTGCTGTAAGTAATATACAATAGGTAAGATCCTAGCAATATGTAAATACTTACAGCAAGCATAAACCATATACGTTTAATTATTTTTAGTTCCAAAATCCACTTTCTAAGCGTACATCTTCATCAAACGAATCAAGTATCGCTCTTTGCTCCATAGCTGAAACTCCAATTAATGAAGCTTTTTGTTCTTTTAAGAGTGCAACTAAGTCTGGGTTTTTTTCTAGATGTTGAATTACATTAATCATATTAATCTCTCCTCAATTCATTAGTTTTTTTAGGTAATCTTTACATACTTCATTTATAGCTACATTTTCAAGAGTATTGAATGCTTTAAACTTGTAAACATTCTTAATAGTAATTGCATAGCGTATCGCACCACCATTTGTCAACTCATTTTTCGTAGCATTATTATCCAAAAATGCACCTATATCGTCATTATAATAGTTTATAATAGATTTTGAAATATCATTTTTTTGCGATAGTAGATAAATAATAGGCAATGAGTATCTTTTATTTAGCAAATCATTTTTAGGTCCCCAAGTTTTTAAACCTTGAATATCGTTTTTTATTTGTTGGATAATACCTATGTATTTCCCATATTCCTCAACTTCAGAAGATGTCTCTCCTTTTGCAAGCACTTCGCCAATTAAGCAACCCATTGCTGTTAAAGAACCCGACTTTTGTTCAATCATTTGTATATATGATTGCTCATCCCTACAAGTATTGAGTAAATCTAGTTGCTGACCGTTTATACTTCGTAATGCATAACCCTCTAGTATTTGAATAGCAGTACTTTTGTGTTCAAAGGAAGTCTCACGTATAGTTCTAGAAGCCATAACTAGCATAGCTAAAGCAGTATTTAATGATAGTTCGGGTGTTTTAGTCCAACTGTAGTCTGAATCCTTGTCCTGCAAGTCGTCGATAATATCAAACGATAAAATTAAAAGTTCGATAGCTGCGGCAGCTTTATAAATGTCCTCGTTCAAACAATCTGTAAATGCTTCATAATGCCAATAACAAAGCTTACCAAATGAATAACCAACTGCCTTTTTCTCTTCTTTAAAATTTTTTAGCATCGACCGTAGTTCATGACCTATCAATGTCTCGTTTTCAATTAGAATGTCCAATGCTTCATTAATTTGTTCGTCAAGCTCGTGCAATAGTCCTCTCCTCCCTTAAACATATTATTAAATATTATACAGATTAATGGGAAATAATACTAGACACCGAAATTACAAGGGAATATTTTACATAAATCATTAGCACAATATACCGCCAAAAAGTGGCGGTATTTGCGGAAAGCACGCCATTTCTTTATTTAGAAATAGTAAAATAAGTGGCGGTGTTTTATTATTGACCGCCATTTTTTGGCGTAAACTCACCATTGAAATGGCGTCCTCACTGATGATACGCTTACATTAAGCTAAGATAAATTTGTATTCTGTTCGTCTACTAATCTTTGAGTTATAAGGTTCATTAGAAATGAGATCGTATGCTATGTATATAAGTTGATTGGAGAGAAGACTGGGCGGCTTCTCGGTATTAGAGTCACATTGAACGCCTATTCAGAACGGAAATCCCCTACGTTTATCGTGATGTGCCATTTTCGTTTAAGCTATTAACAAGGGAATTCTCGAAACACTGGGAGTGATTGAAATGAAAAATGAAGTAACTGAAAACGTTTTAATACTTACAGCTAATTTTTCCTGTACAATTTTTGTCTCTGAAGAAGAAATCACTATTAAAAAACCTTCGAAAGAACAACAATATATTGAACAAATTATTATTGATGCCGAGCAACAGGTTTTTAAAGAAACATTAGCAGAGTATAAAAGCAAATCTACATTTTCAAATTTTATTTGCAATATTCCTGGATTTGAAGATACTTTTCAGCAAAGGTTGGACAGTTTTATTGAACAATACGGAATTATAAGAGTATCTGAAGAAAGCCTGCCTATGTTGCCTTTAATAAGTCCATTTACTTCCGAATTAAACATACATACGCCTGTACTATATATGTCACCAAGCTTTAATATCATAAATGCAAGAGGCAATTGCTCTAGCGCTTCGTCAATTGGAAATGCTATTAAAATTGGAGAAACAGTCGGCCTACCTGTATATCTTCATAATCCTGAAGTAGAAATGGCAATGTCCTCTTCAGGGAAATTTACTGCTGTAAAAGAAGCAAATTGGGCACCCAAAAAATCAGCCGCCAATTTTACCGGTATTTCCATTAGTGACAATGGTATTTCTTTTAATATTTCTACAGCATTTAATGTATGGAATAGAACGTCCATTAAGCATTAATATTAGACTGGATATGGGGTATGGCACAGGTATAGTTATGTGCCTCGCCTCCCTTCCTTAAAATCGTTCTTTATGCCATTTTAATAGGTCGCATTGATGGTTTTTCCGTCGCTCTAACTTCTATCCGACACTCTGGCGCTTCTTTCCATCACTTTGACCTTTCTTTCCGTCGCTTTGGCGGTTCTTTCCGTCGTTCTAGCCATTCCTTCCATCGCCCTGACTTCTATCCGTCGCTTTGATCTTTCTTTCCGTCGCTTTGGCGGTTCTTTCCGTCACTTTCGCCTTTCTTTCCGTCGCTCTAGCCATTCCTTCCATCGCCCTGACTTCTATCCGTCGCTTTGGCGCTTCTTTCCGTCACTTTGACTGTTCTATCCGTCGTTCTACCCATTCCTTCCGTCGCCCTGACTTCTATCCGACACTCTAGCGGTTCTTTCCGTCGCTCTGATCTTTCTTTCCATCGCTCCAGCCTTTCTATCCGTCGCTTTGACTTCTATCTATCCCTCGGACTTCTATCCGTCACCTTCGCACCTCTATCCTCCACTTTGACTATCTATCATTTATTTCTATCAGGCAATGCAATGGTTCTAGTTCTATTCATAAGAAAAAAGGTGCCTCAAATGAACTTTGAGACACCTCTGATTATTAACCTTTTACATAATAAACTTCTTGGCCGCTTTCGATGATATGATCAGGCTTCGGTTTACCAGCATTTGCTTTATGACCAGCAATATGTTCGGGACTCTTCTCCCAGTTTTTCCATGCTTCTTCTGATTCCCAACGAACCACAATTAGCACTTCTTCATCACCACGTCGTACTTTTTTTACAAGCACTTGCTTATCAACAAAGCCCGGCTGTTGTTCAAGCAATGATGGACCATCTTTTTTTGCACCAAAACGCTCAACGACTTTATCCGAATTCCCTTCCGTAACGACAATACGTTTAATTTGTACAAACATATTAGTTAAACACCTTTAGAACATCTTCAACTTTTTGAGTTTCAGAAGTTAAACCGCCACCAGATAAATACCAAACTTGTGGATCTAAATAAACGATTTTACCGTTTTTCGCAGCATTAGTAGCACCAACAATTTCGTTTTCAATTGCAGCTTTTGTACCAGACTCACCTTCTGGATTTACAGCAGCATCACGGTCAACTACGAATAAAATATCTGGGTTTGTGTCACGTACATATTCGAAGCTTACATTGTCGCCATGTGTATCGACTTTAACTTTTTCATCAGCAGCTTTCACACCATATACATCATGAATCACACCGAAACGTGAACCAGGACCATATGCAGATAATGAACCTTCATTTGCTAAAACGATTAAAGCTTTTTCTTTAGCTGAAGCTGTTTTAGCTTTAACTTCTTCTACTTTTGCTTCGTATGCAGCAAATGCATCAGCAGCTTCTTTTTCTTTACCAAAAATCTTACCAGCTAATTCAGTTTTTTCTTTGAATGATTCCACGAAATTTTGATCATCTACACCTACAAATACAGTTGGCGCAATTTTAGATAATTCATCGTAAGCAGATGCTTGACGACCAGAGATGAAAATAATGTCTGGATTCATAGAAGAGATTGCTTCAAAATCAGGCTCTTTTAAAGAACCAACATTTACGTAATTTTTATCAGTATATTTGCTTAAGTATTTTGGAACTGATTTTTGTGGAAGCCCTGCAACTTCAACACCTAAAGCATCTAAAGTATCAAGGAAACCATAGTCAAATACAACAACATTCTTTGGTTGCTCTTTAAGCGTTACTTCTTTAAAAGTTTCTTTACCATCCTTGATAGCTGGGATTGTTAGTGGGTAAGCTGTAGCTTCTTCCTTTTGATCCACTGCAGACTTGTTATCGGTTGAAGAAACTTTATCTTCTTTTTTTGCTTCATCTTTAGAACCGCAAGCAGCTAATACTAATAGCATCATCGCCATTAATACAGTAAGTAATTTCCAATTTTTCATTGTAAAATTGCTCCTTTATTTTTCAGATGGACATTTCCATCTATTATTTTTTTAAGAGTTAAAATATACACAAATGCGACAGCCGTCCTGTTCTTGAACAGGGATATCCATATCATAGATTTCCTTAAGCGCATCAGAGTTGATGATGTCATTTGTTGGACCGTCTTTGACAACACGTCCATTTTTTAATGCGACAATATGATCAGAGTATACGGAAGCAAAGTTAATATCATGTAATACGATGACAACCGTTTTCCCCAGCTCATCAACGAGCTTTCGCAAAATTTTCATGATTTGCACAGAGTGCTTCATGTCTAAGTTGTTAAGCGGCTCATCAAGCAAAATATAGTCTGTATCCTGCGCAATAACCATTGCAATAAATGCACGTTGACGTTGACCACCAGATAATTCATCCAAATAATTGTGCTGAAGATCCTCTAAATTCATATATTGAATTGCTTCATCAATCTTTAGCTCATCCTCAGGCTTCAAATTCCCTTTCGAATAAGGAAAACGCCCAAATGAAACAAGCTCACGAATTGTTAGGCGAACATTCATATAGTTTGACTGTTTTAAAATGGATACTCGCTTCGCAAAATCGTCCGATTTCCAACGACGTACATCTGATTTATCGAGTAATACTTCCCCAGTGTCTGCATTAAGTAAACGGCTTACCATTGAAAGCAATGTTGATTTACCTGCGCCATTCGGTCCAATAAAAGACGTAATTTTCCCTGGTGCAACGTCGACACTGACATCTTGAATGACCGGTTTTTTCCCAAAAAACTTAGAGATTTCTTTTACTTGGATCATCCTGCTGACCTACTTTCCTTCAATAATAAGTAGATGAAGTACACGCCACCTACGAAGTTTATAATAACGCTTAGTGTTGTATCGAAATTAAAAATACGTTCGACCATCCACTGTCCACCGACCAAAGCTACAATACTCATCACACAAGAACCTGCGATTATCACAGAGTGCTTGTACGTCTTGAAAAATTGATACGATAAATTTGCCACGATTAAGCCAAAGAATGTAATTGGCCCAACAAGAGCTGTAGAAACAGCAATTAATATTGAAGATAAAATGAGCATACGCTGTACAAGCTTGTCATACGGTACCCCTAAATTAATTGCTGTATCACGTCCAAGAGACATTACATCTAATTGGTTCATGTGACGCCAGCCATAAATAAAGGTAATGATTATGACAACACCTGCAAGCCATACTAAATCCGAATTGACATTGTTGAAGCTTGCAAACATTTTACTTTGTAAGCTTAAAAACTCATTCGGGTCTATTAAAACTTGGAAGAATGTAGTTACGCTTCCCAAAAACGTTCCGACAATCATACCGACAAGCAGCAAGAAATAAATCGGACGTTTTCCTTCCTTGAACAATACGCGATAAAAAATCACCGCAAAGACAACCATAGCTAAAACAGCTAGTAAGAAATTGTATTTTGCATTAATTACGAATATCGACATAGAGCCAAAGAAGAAATAGATGAACGTTTGAACCATCATATATAATGCATCAAGTCCCATTACACTCGGCGTTAAAATACGGTTATGTGTAATCGTTTGAAAGACTACTGTTGAATAAGCAATCGCAATCCCTGTTAACGACATCGCTACCACTTTAATAATGCGACGAGGAAACGCGTAATGATAGTTACCATTAAGTCCATAAAATACATACAGTAAAATAGATGCTACAGCCAAACCTAGTAAAATCAACATTTTTGTACGGTTACGCATATGCTTTCCCCCTAAATAACAT
The DNA here is from genome assembly GCF_041262385.1 of Lysinibacillus sp. RC46. NCBI lineage: Bacteria > Bacillati > Bacillota > Bacilli > Caryophanales > Bacillaceae > Lysinibacillus > Lysinibacillus sp. RC46. Next base: position 76,892 of record NZ_JBGCCF010000017.1, read on the forward strand.
AATTAGGAAGATCGCACTTCCGATGACCCCGACTGTCATACTAATCGGAATTTCATAAGGGAAAATCAGCACACGCCCTATAATGTCGCAGAATAATAAGAACGACATACCTAGTAATGCTGTATGAGGCAATGTCTTAGCAAGGTTATCCCCTTTGAACAGCGAAACTATATTTGGAATGATTAAACCAAGGAACGGTATCACACCAACTGTTAGCACCACCGTCGTCGAAATAAGTGCTACTAACACTAAACCTAAATTCACAACGAATTTATAGGAAAGACCAAGGTTTTTTGCAAAATCCTCACCCATTCCTGCCACTGTGAAACGGTTCGCATAAATGTAAGCTAAAATCAGCACGGGTACACTTATGTATAAAAGCTCATAACGACCTTTCATCATTAATGAGAAATCTCCCTGTAACCATGCAGAAATGTTTTGGATAATATCCGCCTTATACGCAAAGAACGTTGTAATTGACGAAAGGATATTCCCAAACATTAAGCCAATAAGCGGTATAAAGATCGCATCTTTAAACTTTATTCGATTTAATATTTGCATAAACAATAATGTGCCGGCTAAAGCAAATATGAAAGCGAAGGAAATTTTTTGAAAGTACGAGACATTTGTGAAAAACATCATCGAAATTAATATCCCCAACTTTGTAGCATCTAACGTACCTGCTGTCGTTGGTGACACGAACTTATTCCTACTTAAGCTTTGCATAATTAAACCAGCAATACTCATACCTGCACCTGCTAACAAAATTGCTACAAGTCTCGGTATACGACTAATAAAAAATAGTCTAGTTTCTTCTGATTCGAAGTCTAATAGATCACTCGGTTTTATATCAACTACTCCGATAAATAGTGAAACTATAGACAGCACAACAGTTGCTGTTAAAAGATATCTTTTTTTCATTGTAATCCCCGGTAGATTCATTTTTGCTCGTAACACTCATTGAAAATGATTATCATTACTCACGATTCTCATTATAAGCGTGTTTCTATTCTCAGTCAACCTTCAATTGAGAATTATTCTCGTTTTATTTGAGAATCCTTAAAAAATGAGTATTCTCAACGGAATATTTACATTTAGTGTTATTTCTGAAGATTAAAATTTCTACATTTTTTACACAAATAAAAAGGTAATTGAGAATAAAATACTGTTTTCTTCTCAATTACCTTATCAAATTAATTATGCCTGCCGCTGCCGCTTCGCTTTCACTACAGATAAACAATGCGTCCGGAATCGGCTTTGTGCTTAGGCCTGCGTGAGGGCCGACACGATGTCGGTCATTTCGGTAATGCCACAGGACGTGGCGTTTTTACCGATGCAGGTCAGTTAGCCGTTATCGCATGGATGCGATGATTTTTAGGCTAACATCCTTTATTAACTACTTTCCGATTCTGTGACATCCGCCGGAGGCTTTGGGCCAACAGAAGTTTTTTGCGCGAAAGCGTAGTGCTAACGCAGTGTCAGCAACGTGTTTTGACTGAGCTTCTCTATTTTAGCGGATGTATGGACACCCACGGAAAAGTGACTTAAAACCACATTCATCTTATCACCTATAGAAATGAGATACTTCAGCTGAAGAAGTTAAGCTATTCGTCGAACGCCTTTTAACCATGCAAAAATAATTAAAATGATTAATATAAAACCGACATATCCCATGACAGCATATAGCTTAGCTACAAGCGTTGTAAAACCGGCAAGACTTGCTAAAAAGGCCAAACCACCGATAAAAACGGCAGTTACCTTAAAACTAGCCTTATTAGGTTTTAAAAATCTCACCATAAATGAATAGAACATCCCCACTGCTGTATTATAAATCATCCCTAATAATGAAAAGGACATCAATAGACCAATCAGAGGATGAATTTCATTTGCCAAAGCTAGCATTGGTATATCAATGCCAACGATTACATTCATTTTTGCAAGAAGAGACAGGTTAATAAGTAGAATTAAAGCTCCAAGCAAAATCCCACCAATAATACCTCCCAGCCCTGCCACTTTTTCATTGCGAATAGACCCACACATAACAGTTAAAAGCGAAAAACATACACCGATATTAAAAGACAAATACAGTACAGCAGTAACCCACCAGCTTGTAGAACTTACCTGTGCTCGTTGTGCAATAACAGCTTGTTCGACAAAGGTTAAATCCATCGTAGCTAATGAATAGATTGCTATTATCGAGACAATTGCTAGCAGATAGGGTGTAGCAATTGCAATAACGTTTATGATGCTCTTCACATCCATCATAACTGTCGCTATAGTAAGTACAATCATACAAATGCTCCCCAGCCAAACTGGTAGTCCAAACATTTGATGTAACGTAGCACCTGCTCCTGCAAACATGATTACTGCTACACCGAATAAGAAGAGCGATAGTAAATAATCCATCACCAAACCTACAGCATTACCTGAAATTTGATAAATTAAATCTTTGTGCGATGTCGTACGTAATCTTGAGCTAATTTGAGCAATGCACATCCCTACAAAGGCAAATCCAACTGTAGCAATAAGTGCACCATAAATTCCTTGAAAGCCATAGCTCGTAAAATATAGTACGATTTCCTGTCCTGATGCAAATCCCGCACCGACGATAATTCCTACATAGGCACCACCGATTTGCAAACTTTTTTTCAATCAGTTCTCTCCCTGTTTATCCTATTATTGGGATCATCACCAAAACGTATGGTTGATTTCCATTCCGACTGGGCGCTTTGTTGTTGCTGTCGCTACGCTTTCGCACAGATAAAACAATTGTTGCTGTCGCTACGCTTTCGCACAGAGCAAAGCTTCTTAGGGGCGTCCAGCCTCCACTCCAATCAACTTATTTATATAGTAGACGTTTTATCAAAAGCCATCCACAACATTTGGTGATGAACCTATTATTGATAGACCTTCTTACTGATTGTTAACTTATCGATTACTTTCATATTAGGTGTATATCCAATTCCGGTCGTTTGCGGCACACGAATATAACCATCCTCTACAATTACTTCAGGTGTAATGATATCCTCATACCAATAATGACTAGAGCCTGCAGTATCCCCAGGCAACACAAAATTAGAAAGCGATGTTAATGCAATATTATGTGCTCGTCCGATTCCTGCCTCTAACATACCGCCACACCAAACAGGAATATTATTTTCCTTACATAAATCATGAATTCTTCTTGCTTCTGTTAAACCGCCTACACGTCCTATTTTTATATTAATAACACCACAACTACCAAGCTCTATAGCTTTTCGAGCATCTTCGTAGGAGGTGATGCTTTCATCTAAGCAAATAGGCGTTTTTAACTTTCGCTGTAGCTTAGCATGATCGACAATATCATCAACAGCTAACGGCTGCTCAATCATTAATAGATTAAATGCATCCAGTTGCTGCAATACATCCATATCGTTCAATGTATACGCAGAATTAGCATCTACCATCAAAGGCAGATCTGGCATTTCAGCTCGAATAGCACGAATAACTTCTACATCGTGACCGGGCTTAATTTTCACTTTTACTCGTTTATAGCCTTTATTTACATGGCCTTTTAATAATTCAATTAATGCATCTGTGGAAGATTGAATACCTACGCTAACACCTACCTCTATTTGTTCCTTAACTCCGCCTAGCGCTTGAGCAAGTGATTGCTTCGTTTGTTGAGCATAAATATCCCAAATAGCCCCTTCAATAAAGGATTTCGCCATGCAATTACGACGAATAGGGGAGAACAAAGCACTGACTTCATCTGGATGCCCTATCTCTTTATGTAACAAGATGGGGATTAAGAAGTCTTCAAGCATATGCAATGTTGTTTTTAACGTCTCTTCTGTATACCACGGCGCTACAAAGGCAACAGCTTCTCCCCATCCTACAGTTCCTGATTGATCTATCGCTTCTATAAGTAAGAACTCTTTTTCATCAATTGTGCCAAAACTCGTTGTAAACGGTGCTTTCATAGGCATTTTTATATGTCTCACTGTAATCTGTTCTAATTTCACAAGATTTCACTCCTTATCCTTATTATAAAGCTAATAAGGAGCGTCTGACTAATAGATAGCTATGAACATAGTCCTTATTCTTTTTTACTCGAACAATTGCATAATTTTGTTCAAACAATGTCGTTAAAATAGTACGTACTTTATAACGCCAGTCCTCTGCAAGCCCTGGACTCTCCACTTTCATCTTTTGTGAAAATTGAGGAATGGGCAATAAATAGGCGTCCTTATTATATGATTGCTCTTGCTGAAATTCACCATCAATATCGAGCACTGGTAAGCCATCTACCGTTAAAGACCACGGTACAATTCCGTCAGCTTCTTCTTCCAGTTCATCTAAGGAGTCCTCCACTCGGTCGCGTTCAATCCACCATTCAACAACAATTCGATCTGAAGGTAGCCCATCGTTAAAATCATCCTTGAGCGGTCCATAATAATCATTTTCGTACTGAAAACTAAAGGCATTGAGCTTCAAAAATGATAAATTAGCCATACATGCTTCTAGCGGATCAAATAGCCAAATCACAAGCTGAAACCCATGTTCTTTTGCATATTCCTGTTGGGCATGCTTTAATAATTCACCTACACCTTGTTCACGATATGTTTTCTCCACACCAATCATGTGTGAGTGTAAATATATTTTCCCATGTCGACAGCCAACAAAGCAGTAGTTAAAGCCAATCAGCTTTTCGTCTAAATACGCTCCAAGGATTAATCCACCATTTTGTACAGCTGCTAACAATTGATGTGAGGGAATAGCCTGACTCCCCCAGATACTTTCATTCAAAATTTGTACTTCTGCAATCTCTGTAGGTGCCATTATTTTTTGAATACGTACTCTCTCTAACATTATGCTGATCCCTCCTTTGTATTCCCCGACTCCAATGCTAATAATACCGCTCTTGTAAGGATTTCAACCCCCGTTACAAGCCTCGCCTGCTTAAATTTCATCTTTGGATGATGTAGGCCTGGTGTTGCACCACAGCCTAAACCTAACATCGTAGATTTTAAATGCGGGCGTTGAACTGCATAGTGATGAAAATCTTCTCCTCCAGGTGTATGAACCGGCTTTCTTAAATTCGACAACCCGGTTGCTTGCACGATTGCTTGCTCCATAATATATTGAGCAGTTGGGTCTACCTCAGCAGCTACTACATTTGCTACTGTACGTAATTCAATCTGCACTTTATGCAAGACCTTGGAAGAATCAATAACCCTTTTTACTCCCTGCACAAGTGCATCCATCACATCATTTTGTTGAGCTCGTATATCAATGGTAAACGATGCACTTCCAGGAATAATATTGCCGGATTCTCCTCCAGCATGGAATTTGGTCATCTTAATTGATACAGGAACCATTGGGTCAGTATGAAGCGTTCTTAAATCTTCGATAATAGTTGCTCCTACTTCAATAGCGTTCACGCCGAGATGCGGTCTTGCAGCATGAGCATCTTCTCCAATGATTTCCCCCTCAAGTAATCGAGAGGCTCCATGATACAATGCGGCACAATATGTACCATCTTCAAGCTCATGGACAGGCCTTACATGGACACCAAATAAAAAGTCTAAATCATCAATGATTCCTTCTTTTAAAACTGATAAAGCACCAGTTCCCTTTTCTTCAGCTGGTTGAAAAATCACACGAATTGTACCGTTGAATGATGGAGCAAGCTCTTTCAAAAGTAATAGAGCACCGATTGCCATCGTCATATGTCCGTCATGGCCACAGGAGTGATTCGCACGAAATTCACCATCTACTTCCTGCCATAACGCATCAATGTCCGTACGCAAACCGACTTTAGGACTACCACTTCCTACATCAACATAAAGTCCTGTACTGTTTTTAAAGCGTATTGGTGAAAACCCTTCACGTGTTAGTAAATCAACAATATAATTTGTTGTTTCTACCTCATGCCAGCTTATTTCTGGATTCGCGTGCAAATACGTGAAAATCTCCATTAATCTTGGCCTCAAACGACTTAAAGCTTCCTTCATAGCATCCACCCCCTTAAATTATCATACTATTAAGATTATTATAACGAAAATGAAACCTTTTCACACAAAAACATATTCCCTCATTCAGAAAATTAACTACATAATACAGTTTATTACATTCAGACTGTAGATAATTTATTACATCGAGTCATAAAGTACATTCAATAATCATCTTCTATACACTTCTAATAATTAGAAGATGCTGATTTTCGCTACAGGCTAGAATAATATGCCTACATAAGTAAAATTTAAGGCTTATCATCGAAGATTGGGGATGATATTTGATCAATTATGCCTCGGCATAATTGCGTCCGAAATCGGCTTGTGCCGCCCAGCAGAAACGGAAATCAACCACACTTTATGTGATGACAAAATATCAACAAAAAAAGATGCAAGTACAGTTATTTGAATAACTGCATTTGCATCTTTTGATTAATTAATACCTCGCATAGCTTTTGAAATAATTGGCGAAAGTACTAATATTATTATCCCTAAAACAATTGATAATGAGCCTAAGAAACCGAAGTATGTGAATTCACTTACCACTTCATAGACTTTTACAAGTTGTGCGTTGATTGCTTGCGCTGCTGCGCTTGTTAAGAACCAAAGTGACATCGTTTGTGCAGCAAAAGCCTTTGGAGCCAATTTTGTAGTAGCTGATAAACCTACTGGCGATAATAATAACTCCCCAACTACAACTAAAAAGAATGATAATACTAACCACAATGGGCTTACTAAATCTGTACCACCAGATAAATACGCTGGAATCATCATCACGACGAATGACATTCCTGCAAAGAACAATGCATAAGCAAATTTACGCGGTGTAGATGGTTGCTTATCTCCCCACTTCAACCATAACATGGCAAATAATGGAGCCATTGTAACAACGAATAAAGGGTTTAACGATTGGAACCAAGAAGATTGAATATGGAAACCACCAATATCTAATTGTGTACGACCATCTGCAAACGTTGCTAAAATAGTTGCCCCTTGTTCTTGGATTGCCCAAAACATTACAGCTGATATAAACAAAGGAATATAAGCGAGCACTCGAGACTTCTCGTCCTTCGTTGTTTTCTCACTGCGATACATATAAATAAAGAACACTGTTGGAATTACAATACCTAGCGTCGTAATAATTAAACTAAAAACATTCATTGTTAGTACGCCAGTTTTAATACCAATTGCCCCAGCAATAATAATAAGTAAAGCTATAATCCCAAATCGAGTAAAGACTTTTTTACGTTCTTCAGGTAGTAACGGGTTGTTTACCTGCAACCCTGCTATCCCTAAATATTTTTTCTCTGTTAATTTATAAATAATTAAACCAATAAACATTCCGATCCCTGCTAGACCAAAGCCTAGATGGAAATTATACTTTTGTCCAATTGTTCCGACAATTAAAGGTGCAAGGAATGATCCCATATTAATACCCATATAGAAAATTGAAAAACCTGCATCACGGCGACTATCTGTTTCAGAATACATATCTCCGACAATGCTTGAAATGTTCGGTTTTAATAAGCCTGTCCCAATAACAATAAAGAACATTGAAACAAATAACATGCTTACGCCACCAGGTAACGCTAGCAGGAAATGCCCAAACATAATGAATACGCCACCATAGAAAATGGTTCTACGTGTACCTAGTATTCGGTCAGCAATCCAACCACCGAGAATCCCTGACATGTAAACCATTGATCCGTAGATAGCCATAATGGAGTTCGCTGTTCCACGATCTAGGCCTAAGCCGCCTTCATGCAATTCATAATACATAAAGAAAATCAGAATTGCTCGCATACCATAGTATGAGAATCGTTCCCAAAATTCAGTGAAAAATAATGTAAAGAGCCCTTTTGGGTGTCCGACAAAGCCATTTTGAGGGACGGATTTTACAATTTCATCTTTAGTAGACATAAAAATATCCTCTCCCGATTTCATTATTCAATGATAATATTATTACCCATTTACAATGGATAAAAACTTTATTTCATCATACTAAAGCGTTTTCAAAACTTTTTCAAGAGTTTTAAAAAATGTTGAAATTTTGGACCTTTTCTTTAAATTCAGAATGATTTTCGTTGAATTATAGCAAACCTATTGATATTCCTAAGTTTTCTGATTCTTTAATACCCACTAAATTATAAATCGTTATAAAATTATTCTAAAATATTTTATAGTCAGACTTTTTACTTTTTAAACAAAAAAGCTTGTATTATCTATAATTTCATTCATAGCGATATAAATTCTCTTTTTCGATTACAAAAAAGCACGCTAGAAACACAATGTGCTTCTAGCATGCTTTTAAAACAATGATGTTATTCATTATTTAATGACATATTGTTGGAATTTTGCATAATCCGCTTCTTTTAACTCTAGCGTTAGCAGCGTACCATTTTCTTCATATGCTGTTTCAAAGACAGAGGCGTATTCATTTAAATAAGAGACAATATTCCCCTGTTCATACGGAATGAGCATATTACATGTTACATAATCAGAGAAAATATGCTGACGTATCATTTGCAATAATTCTTCTAATCCATTCCCTTGCTTCGCAGAAATCCAAATATTATCACCGCTAATAACAGGATAAGGAACGTCTGCTATATCCGCTTTATTATACACATAAATTGTCGGAATCCCTTCAACGCCAACTGCCTTAAGCGTTTCATTTGTTACATCCATCATAAAGCCGTGCTCAGAATTGGAAACATCTACAACATGGAGTAGTAAGTCGGCGTCACGAGCCTCTTCCAACGTTGAGCGGAATGCCTTCACTAAATGATGCGGTAATTTACTAACGAAACCAACTGTATCTGTTAATAGGAATGTCTTTTTGTCAGATAATTCTATTTGACGGACGGATGTTTCAAGTGTGGCAAAAAGCATGTCCTTCTCAAACACTTGTTTATGATCTTCCTGTCCTATTTTCGAAAGCAACTGATTCATAATAGTTGACTTACCAGCATTCGTATAGCCGACAATGGAAACGACAGGGATAGCATTTTTACGTCGTTGTTTACGCTGCGTCTCTCGTTGCTCCTTTACATGCTCAAGCTCCTTCTTTATTTTAGAAATCTGATCCTCAATTTTCCGACGGTCCAACTCGAGTTTTGTCTCACCAGCACCACGGTTTTTAAAGCCACCACCTGTGCCACCACCTTGACGGCTGAGAGATGCATGCAAGCCGACTAAACGAGGTAGCATATATTGCAATTGTGCTAACTCGACTTGCATCTGTGCTTCACTTGTTTTAGCACGACGTCCAAAAATATCTAAAATCAACATCGTTCTATCAATAACCTTCGTCTCTAAATCACGCTCTAAATTACGGATTTGTGAAGGTGATAATTCATCATTAAAAATCACTAAATTCGCTTGTGCTTCATCATAAAAGTTTTTTATTTCTTCAATTTTTCCAGTACCAACATAATGAGATGGCGTAATGCGCTCTAAATTTTGTGTGACAATGCCGGCAACTTCAACATTCAAAGCTTCAGCTAAATTTTTTAGCTCCTCCATCGAATAATCAAAATGCTCATCATTCCGTAGATTTACGCCAACTAAAACAGCTTTTTCCAACAATATATCTACTTCTTTAATTCTATCCATCCACAAACCTCCCACCAAACTTTGGTGCTACTACGACAAATTTTCTTCATCTTACCATATAATGTCCTAATTCGTGTCGTTTAACATATATATCGTAAAAAATGCGCCTTTATGCAAAAGGCGCATTTCATTTTTACTTACGTTCTTCTTTTAGTAATACTTCAGTACGATTGAATTCGTCTTCAATATCTTTATTCGGTTTATATGTCAAAATGCTGACAATAACCGCTACAATTAAGCATACTAAGAAGCCTGGAACAATCTCATATAATGTATCAGCTAAGAACTTTATTTTCCCCCAAACAAAGGCAGTTGCTGCACCTGCTACCATCCCACTGAGCGCTCCGTAATTCGTTAATTTTCTCCAATATAAGGACAGCAATATTACAGGTCCGAACGCTGCACCGAAACCAGCCCAAGCAAAGCCTACTAAGTCTAAAATAGAACTATCTGGATTCCATGCTAAAATCCCTGCGACAATAGCTACAACTAAAACAGCCACACGACCAACAAAGACATAATGTTTATCATCTGCTGTTTTATTAAATAGAGCCTTGTAAATGTCTTCAACAAGCGCAGACGAAGTAACAATTAATTGCGATGAAATTGTACTCATAACTGCGGCTAAAATGGCAGCTAGCATTATACCTGCAATAAATGGATGGAATAAGATTTGACCAAGTACAATAAATACTGTCTCAGCGTCCTTTAATTCACCTGCATTTTGCTCATAATAAGCCACACCTACTAAAGCTGTTGCAATCGCTCCGAATAAACTTAATATCATCCAACCAATACCGATACGACGAGCCTGCGTTGTTTCTTTTACTGAGCTTATGGCCATAAAGCGGACGATAATATGTGGTTGTCCAAAATAACCTAGTCCCCATGCAAGTGATGAAATAATTACTGCAGCAGTTGCATTTGAAGATAATAAGCTTAGGTGTTCAGGATTTACAGCTTTAATGGATGTTATTGTATCTCCAATTCCACCTGTCAAAAACAAACCAAATAACGGTACACTTATAAGTGCAAAAAACATAATAAGTCCTTGTAAAAAGTCTGTATAACTAACTGCTAAAAATCCTCCAAACAATGTGTATGCCACAACAACAGCAGATACAATTAATAAGCCAGTATGGTAGTCATAGCCAAATGAGCTATCAAAAAACTTACCCCCTGCAACCATTCCTGAAGAAACATAAAATGTAAAGAAGATTAAAATAATGATACCTGACGCAATTCTTATTAGTTTAGTGTTGTCTCGTAAACGATTATCTAAATAACTTGGAATAGTAATTGAGTCATTAGCAACTTGTGTATATACACGCAGCCTCGGTGCTACTAATAGCCAATTCAAATATGCGCCAATTGTTAAACCAACAGCAATCCAAGCTTTGGAAAGTCCAGCTAAATAGATTGCACCCGGCAAACCCATTAACAGCCAGCCAGACATATCTGCTGCACCCGCGCTCAGCGCTGTAACAGCAGGGCCTAGCGAACGCCCCCCAAGCATGTAATCCGTTAAATTTGATGTTTTCCTAAATGCATACCAACCTATTCCTAGCATGGCGATCATATAAATAATAATCGCAAGTAATTGATACATGTTTTCAGACATACTTTTCCCCCTGTTTCCCCTTGGTGTGTTGTTGCTGACGCTTTGCTTTCGTTACAAAAACAATTGCTGAAATAAATTAAAATGTCAGTATAATTAAAATACCACAAATATACAAAATATCCTATAAATATTCAAAAAGTGTATTCTGAAATTTATACTAGCATTGCACTTCAAAAAGTGTGTTAAACTAGTGCCATCTATAACACGATAAAGAAGGCGAAACGTATGACATTTGAAGAAATGAAAACTCAGCTTATGGAGCGGATTTTACAGCAGCAACTCGTTACTGCTACGATCAGTCAACCACGTATGAAATCAAACGAAGTAAAACGTATAAAGCTAAAACCATTATTACTTAAGGATACTTATCATATACAAGTTGAATATCAATTTGAACGTATTTTAAAACATGAAAATGTTCTATTAGAAGATTTTCATGAGAAGCTAGAAGCATTTTTTAACGATTACCGTCAAGCGCATATTGATTTTATTGATGAAAATATACAAGTACAGCTATCAAAAAAGAACAAAGTCCTATGGAAATCTGATAAATCCTCAACGCCAAAGCAAGTTAATTTAGCGCATAATCGCAAGAAAAACTATTTACTGGCAGAGGATAAGCCGTACCCATTTTTAATTCGTCTTGGTGTGCAAACAGAAGAAGGCAAAATAAAGAAACAAAAATACGATAAGTTTAAACAAATCAACCGCTTCATTGAATTTATTGATGATGCATTAACCTATTTGCCAAAGGATCGTCAAGTTCGTATTTTAGATTTTGGTTCAGGCAAATCCTATTTAACATTCGCCCTATACCATTATTTAAAAATCGAAAAAGGCTTAGACATCCGTGTCACTGGTTTGGATTTAAAGAAGGAAGTTATTGAAGAATGCTCACGAATTGCACAGGATTTAGGCTATGAGCAGCTCGAATTTCTAGTAGGAGATATTAATGATTATAATGAGGAGTCTGCTGTGGACATGGTGGTAACTCTACACGCTTGTGATGTTGCCACTGATATGGCATTAGCACGTGCTGTGAAATGGGGAGCAAGCGTTATTTTAAGTGTCCCTTGTTGCCAGCATGAGCTAAATCGCCAGCTTAATACACCAGCATTAGATATCATGCTTCAACACGGTCTCGTACGCGAACGTTTTGCAGCGCTCGCAACAGATGCAATCCGAGCGGAAATTTTATCCCACGTTGGCTATGAAGCACAATTGCTAGAGTTTATAGATATGGAAAATACACCAAAAAACATTTTAATACGAGCCTATCATACAGGTAAAAAGCCGAGCTCTGAACAGCGAGCCAATTATGATGCCTTTATAAAGTTGCTAAATGCCAAGCCATTTTTAGCAAATGAATTACAAGCTTACTTATAAAATTCGCTGTATTTATGGTCGCAGAGTAAATTTTCTCTCTTCTTTCGCGGGCATTTTATGAGGATGCGAGGGTATTCGCTTTCCTTCCGCGAGTATTTCATGAGAATTCGCGAGTATTCTCTATCCTTCCGCGGGTATTTCTAATTTGCGCAATTCAAATTAACAGGGCGGTCCAATAATTTCTGGACCGCCCTTACTATTATAGTTCTTGTCGTAATGCTTGAATAACGTCAATTTTCGTGGCCTTACGTGCTGGACGATAGCCTGAAATCATTGCTACCCCAATACTAATCGCTGATGCAATAAGAACAAGCTGCCAAGGAATAAGGGAAAATGTAATGTCATTTCTACTAAAAGCATCTTCCCCTGTTGCAGCTTTTAGAATTAAAGGTAATGCAGCATTTGCTACAAAGCTAATAACATATGAAATGGCTACCGCTATCAACGTACCAATAATACCAATGAATGTACTTTCCATTAAGAACAATCGTTGAATAAGCTTAGGACTTGCTCCAATCGCCTTTAAAACACCAATTTCTCGAGTTCGTTCTGTAACAGCCATTGTCATTGTATTGAAAATGCCAATCGAGGCGATCAAGACAGCAATTGTTCCTACAAATATTAAACCAATTTTTAAAACTAGGAAAAATACATTCATTTGATCCAATTGTTCAGTAACTGAATAAACGCTATAGCCCTTGTCTTTTAGTTTGTCTAATATCGGCTTTACATTTTCCATGCTATCTGCAAAAATATTAAATTCCGAATAAAACATTTCATCCTCTTTAACATTACCAGGTGCTGCTAAATTTGTAGCTATCATCGGCTTTTGCTCTGTATCCATATAGATAGAGTTATTGATCATCCAATCATAAGAAGGCTTCTTCATAACACCGACAATCGTATATTTCATTTTCTTTGTCTCTTCTGCCCCATCAGTACGTGGCATTAATGATAACTCGATCTCTTTACCAATTAATGAGTCCTTATAACCTTCCTCACTACCATTATAATACGTGTCTTCTGCTTCAGCTTTTTTACTCTTTTCCTCAATAATTTTACGCTCAGCATCATTGACTAATGTTTGAGCAAAATGATAACCTACAACGATTTCGTTTGGCTTTGTTGGATACTTTCCTTCTTCAAGCTTGCCATTCACTTGCTCAAAATCATGCATATTAGCAACGAATAAATCTGATTGTGTATCACGGTCCTCAAAAAATGAATGTGCAGATGCATTGACAGTAATCGTTTCGAGTACTGTTTCCACATGTTCTATACCTTTTATTTCATGTATTTGGTCCTCTGTAAATTGATCATTACCAAACACTTGAATTTTCGTCACTTTTTCATTTGATAATATTTCATTACGTATGGAATCCTGAAGCCCAAACCCAACTGATGCGAGGACAATCAAAAATGCACAGCCCATCGTTGCCGCTAGCACGGTCATAAACACACGTAATTTATTTTTCTTTATATGCTGTTTAACAAAATCTAATTGATCTTTAAATAACATATTATGCTTCCTCCTTTACAAGTTCCCCATCGTACATGCGGAAACGTCGATGTGCTATCGTTGCTACTTCCTCGTCGTGAGTAATGATGACAAATGTTAAACCAAGCTCACGGTTTAGGCTTTGAATGAGTAGCAATATATCTTGCTCTGTTTCCGAATCAAGACTTCCTGTCGGCTCATCCGCCAACAAAATAGGAGGATTTGTAATTAAGGCTCTTGCAATACTTACACGCTGTTGCTGACCACCCGATAATTCATTTGGGTAATGGTCTGCCACCTCTGTTAACCCAACCTTGTCCATTAATTTTTTTACCTTTTCTAGACGCATGTCTTTCTTGATACCCTGTAACTTCAAAGGTAGTTCAATGTTTTCAAATGCCGTTAAGCCTGGCATCAGTTGAAAGTTTTGAAAGATAAATCCGAACTGTTGCAAGCGAAAAGCAGCACTTTCTATTTCAGTGAGGTGAGCTGTTTCCATTCCGTGTACCTTAATAGATCCTTGCTCAGATTTCATAAATCCAGCTAATATTTGTAATAAGGTTGATTTCCCGGAGCCACTTTTACCAACAATTGCGACAATCTCTCCTTTTTTCACCTCAAAATTGACACCCTTTAATACCGGAACCTGCTTTTCCTTGCCTTTCTTTCCAATTAAAAATGTATGTTGTAAGTTCTCGACTTGAATCATTTTCAAAAAACTCCCCTTTCACCTTCTTTAGATTCATCACCAAAACGTGGGGGTTGATTTCCGTTCCGGCTGGGCGCTTTCCTAGGGGCGTCCGATGAGCCGCTTCACTCGCGAGGCTCGCTCCAGGGTCTCGGGCCAGCACGATGCTGGTCACGAAGGCGTTATCACAGGACGTGATGGTTTTAGCCTTCGTTCCTCTATTGCTGATCCCCAAGGAGTCGCCCAGCCTCCACTCCAATCAACTTCTATACATGAATATGTTTTTAACAAATATCATCCCAAACTTATGGTTATTAACCCTTCTTTCTTCATTGTAGTAAATAATTCTTAATAAAGTTGAAGGATAAAAATGAAGATATTCTTAAGAAAATGGAAAACTATTAGCAAAACAATTCCTTTACATTCTCTTTACAATTCATCCGAAAATTTTTCGAAATTTTATGTCCGAATAGTATCTTTTTGTATTAAACAGAGGAAAATCTCTTTATAAAACCTATCTTAAAGGCATTTTTCCTGTATTAGTAAAAACAAACACAGTGATACCTTTCTTATTTTGTGAACAAATTTTATATTACAGGATTGTAAAGTTTTCTGTAGAATTGAAGAATTTTATGTAGATAATTTAAAGATTTTGTTATGATAGTAAAGTTTAGAGGCTAATTTATTTATATCCAGGAGGATTCGATTTACATGCTTAACTCAAAAAAACAAGACCCTTTCTTTATAGCTTTGCATAAAATTGCTGAGAATATGAGAGAGGCTGTACATTACGCAAATGATTTTCGTATTAACAGTGTGGCTGACTTAAAAGAGATTAGCATTACTATGAAAAATTACGAAACAGCTGGTGATAAGCTCATTCATGAACTAATCGTGATGCTAAACAAATCATTTATGACACCTATCGAACGCGAAGACATTCTAGAATTCGCCATTCGTATGGACGACGTATTAGATGGTACGGAGCATTGTATCGCTCATTTTGAGATGTTCTCTCTAACTGAGGTTGATGAATCAATGCGTACTTTCTTAGGCTATATTTCAAAAAGTGCTGATGAAATTGTTAAAGCAACGGAAGAGTTAAAGAAAAAGAATCTTATTGGCATGCGCCCACACTCAATTCTTATTAAGGACTATGAACGTGAATGTGATGAAGTACAACGTTCGTCTATTAAACAACTATTTTTAAATGAAAAAGATCCAATTCGACTTATTAAATATAAAGATATATATGAACAACTTGAAGATATCGCTGATCATTGCCAAAACGTTGCAAATACTATGGAAACAATTATCATGCGTAACGCGTAATTAGGAGATGGGCACTTACAATGAACACAATCATTATACTAACTGTTCTGGTCGTTATCTTTGCCCTAACATTTGACTTTATCAATGGTTTCCATGATACAGCAAATGCTATAGCAACCTCAGTTTCCACTAGAGCATTGAAACCTCGTGTAGCTATCATGATGGCTGCGACGATGAACTTTATAGGAGCTATTACCTTTGTCGGTGTTGCAAAGGCTTTAACAAAAGACATTGTAGATCCTTTCTCTTTAAATGCTTTTGATGGAGACACGACCGGATCAGTCGTTATTTTAGCAGCATTAATCTCCGCTATTATCTGGAACTTACTAACATGGTATTTCGGTATTCCATCGAGTTCTTCACATACTCTGATTGGGTCCATTGCTGGTGCAGCAGTTGCATCTGCTGGCTTCGGAGTTTTAAACTATGGCGGTTTTACTAAAATCCTTATGGCCCTAGTGCTATCACCAATTCTTGCAATTTGCGCCGGCTTTATTATGATGACACTGTTTAAATTATGGTTTAAAAACTTAAATTTATATCGTACGAATAAAGGTTTCCGTACAATGCAAATTTTCACTGCCGCAATTCAATCTTTTACACATGGTACTAACGATGCACAAAAGGCAATGGGGATTATGACGATGGCGTTAATCGCTGGTGGTTTGCATTCAGGAGATGACATTCCTTTCTGGATACGAGCTGCAGCGGCAACTGCAATGGGGCTTGGTACTTCTATCGGCGGCTATAAGATTATTAAAACAGTCGGCGGTAAAATTATGAAAATCCGTCCTGTGAACGGAGTTGCAGCAGATTTAGCATCTGCATCAGTCATCTTCGGTGCTACATTAATTCACCTACCAGTATCTACAACACACGTTATTTCTTCCTCTATCATGGGTGTTGGCTCTGCACAACGTGTACGTGGTGTGAACTGGGGGATGGCGCGAAAAATCGTAACTACTTGGGTTATTACAATGCCAATTTCTGCAGTTATGGCAGCTATTATTTACTTTTTGTTATCGTTATTCTTTTAATTTGAAAGCATACTAAGACTCCTGTTCCTTGTTGAACAGGAGTCTTTACATTGTCACACGACAAAATGTGACACATCCTTTACACTATGTTAAAAGGAGGATAGTACCTACAATGAAAACTTTTTCAGCCTTTATAACAGCCCACGCTAAAGCTATCGTAGCCTTATGGTTCGTAATTTTCATTACTATGGCTATGTTTGCCATACAACTTCCAAGTAAGCTTCATGGAGATGGTTTTTTTGTTAAAGGCGATCATACCTACGTAACAAATGAGCTTGCGAAAACATTTGATTTGCCTTCCGATACAATTTTGGTCGTCTTCAATCCAGCTGACGATAAGAAAATTCAAGATACAATAAAAAAATTAGAAAAAGTTAAGGAGATTCATTCAATCCAGTCACCACTTGATGATGCTTCTTTACAAAAGAATGGTATAGCTTATGCCATGATTCATATGAAAAATAATGTTGATCATCTACCTGATGTTGTGAAAGACATCCGTTCATTAATAGAGGATGACGGTGTGAGCATTACAGGCGGGCCTGTTATTTCAGCAGACATCAATACAGCAAGTCAAAAGGATTTAGCATCAGCGGAAGCAATAGGCTTACCAATAGCTATCATAGTGCTATTACTTGCTTTCGGTACTGTCGTAGCCTCAATCTTACCCATCATTATCGGCATTGTTACTGTTGTAACTGCGTTTGGAATTTTGACTTTGTTTAGCGGTAATATCAATTTATCAATTTTTGTATTAAATATAGTACCAATGCTTGGACTTGCATTAAGCATCGATTTTGCCTTGTTGTTTATTAATCGATATCGCGAAGAACGTGCCCATGCATCCATTGTACAGGCTATTCAAACAGCGATAGAGACAGCTGGCCGTTCTATCATCTTTTCTGCTGTTTGTGTCATGATCGGCTTAGGTGCCATGATTGTCATTGACGTCGAAATTTTTCACAATATCGCTTTAGGAGGCACAATCGTTGTATTTCTTGCAGTACTTTCTGGCTTAACCTTGCTACCTGCTACGATGATGCTAATAGGAGATAACCTAAATAAATGGCGTTTATTACGTGTAAAGCCTGGTGGAGCAAATCGTTGGCGTGGCTTTGCTGGCTTTGTCATGAAACATCCAGTGACCATCGTTATTGTGGCATTACTATTACTAGGTATTGGTATGATTCCGTTGAAGGATATTAAACTTACAATTCCTCAGGTGGATTCATTACCAACAAAATATGATGCACGTGCAGCTTATGATCAGTTAGATAAAACATTCGGACTTGGCGATACCTCAACTTTATATTTGCTAGCAGAACGTAAGGAAGGCTGGGAAGATCGTGAGGCAAGAGAGCTTATTTTCAATATTCAAGAACAATTACTTGATGACCCTCTAGTGAGTCATGTATCAACCATTTATACGACGGCTAACATTAAATCTCCCGAGGAACTGACTGCTTCTTTGAAAATTCCTCAAATGGCAGAACAATTAACACCAATACTAAATACGTTTTCTAAAGATAAGCAACTCTTTATCCCAATTACATTGGATGCAGCCGGTTCATCAACTACCGCTCAACAATTCGCTCGAACATGGAAAGATAAAGATTTAGGTGTGGATTTTGCTCTTGGAGGTCATGCGAAATTCAATCAAGAAATTTTCGATGAAATCTCTAATAAAATTTTCTTGGCTGTATCCATTATTATCGTTTCAACGTTCTTTATATTAATGCTCGCTTTCCGCTCTATTTTAATCCCACTGAAAGCGATTATTATGAATATCATTGGACTTTCCTCAGCCTTCGGTATTCTCGTCTATATTTTCCAATACGGACATTTGGGGATTGAAGCCGGTACAATCGTCCTTATTATCCCGGTGATTGTATTTTGTCTTGTATTCGGCTTAAGTATGGATTATGAAGTCTTTTTAATATCACGCATTCAAGAGGAATATCAAAAAGGGGCGGATAATACACGTGCTACGATTGACGGTCTAACCTCTACAAGTCGTATCATTACGTCAGCAGCACTTATTATGATTGTTATTACAGGGGCGTTCGCTTTTACAGATGTAATGCCAGTGAAGCAAATTGGGGTTGGTATAGCTATTGCAGTCGCCCTCGACGCAACTATTATTCGTCTCATGCTCGTTCCAAGTCTTATGAAGCTATTTGGGGACTGGAATTGGTGGCTCCCCTTCGCGAAGAAGCAAAAATAAAAAATCCGCAACCTTCCGTGAGCTCTTCCTCACGCAAAAGTTGCGGATTTTTCCTTATTTTGAATAAATACGGTCGTACCATTCTTTTGCTGCTTCTACCTCAGGCATCGTTAGCTGATGGCCATAATTAAACCATACAGTTGCCACATCTGCCCCAGCCGACGATAAAAGTGCCTCTAAATCCTCAGATTCCTGAGCAGTACACATTGGATCATTCGTTCCAGCACCGATAAAGACAGGGATTGAAGAAAGTGTAGGCAATTCAATATCACGTCTAGGCACCATTGGATGATGCAGTATGGCACCTGCTAGAGCATCCTCATAATGGAATAATAGGCTAGCAGCAATATTTGCGCCATTAGAGTAGCCGATAGCAACCACCCGATTACGGTCAAAGCCATACTGCTGTGCTGCTTCTAATAAAAAGTCATTTAATTCCTTCGTACGGAAAATTAAATCCTCTATATCAAAAACACCTTCTGCTAAACGACGGAAAAAGCGTGGCATACCATTTTCAAGGACATTTCCACGAACACTTAAAATGCTTGCTGTATCATCAATTTCCTTTGCAAGGCCAATTAAGCTTTGTTCATTTCCACCTGTACCATGTAACAGTAAAAAAATCGGTTTTGTTTCATCTGTTCCTTTATGAAAAACGTGCTGCATTTACAGTCCACCTCTCGATTATCTTGAATTCGAGATAATTGTAGCCTGTGGCAAAATTAAATTCAAGCTCTTTGACTTATTAATTTCTCGATTTTCACTATTTGGCTGTTCCTCATGGTCTTTATAAAATTTCGTAATCGTAAATACAGAAAATAAACAAACAGCTATAACAACAACAATAACTATTCCCACTATTTTTTTCCCATTCATTCGTTCTTATCCCCCGAATTACTTATTTCTTTTTACGAAAACCTTCTTCTAGTAAATATTCTTTCGCAGCTTCTTGTGTACCAAAGGCTTCCTCTAAATTTTCACCATGATAGACATTCCAAGAACGTTGCTCAAAGGCTAGCTTTAATTGAATACCTTCACGATTTTGCCAAATCTCTTCAATCGGATCTTGCTCTTCTTCTTCTTCCGATAAATATTGAATGGCATCTTCAATAATTTCACGAAGTTGTTGTTCATCGTAGTCACGAATATTGACTAGACCTTTATCACTTGCTTCTTTCTCGTAGCGCAATAAATCACCAACAAAGACGAAGCCGTTGCCATTTGGGTGTAGCTTTTCAACAACAATGGTCTTTTCGTAAAGGCTATCCATAAAGTGATAATTTAAGCGTTTTAATGAAATTTCCTTCTTCGTAAGTTCAGGAAATGAGTCGATGATGGCTTGCTTTTGTTCAAATGTTAGCATATAAAAATGCTCCTTTTCTATTCAATCTACCTTACAGTATAACTTATTCTTCCTGTTATATCGAAATAAAATAGGTAGTACTAAAAGTAAAGTTTGATGTCTATAACGTGTATGTTGATTTCCGTTCCGATTGGGCGCTTTCCTGGGGGCGTCCGATCTCCACTCCAATCAACTTATTCGCATAGCATACGTTTAAACAAAACGCCATCCCTAAATTAAGATGAGAGACCCAAATTAGAAAATCACATCACTATAACGTAGAAGGCGTTATCACAGGACGTGACGCTTTTAGCCTTCTTTCCTCTATTACTAATCCCTAAGGAGTCACCCAGTAGGAACGAAGATCAACGTATATACATGACATACTCTTTAACAAAATTGATGATGAGACAAGAAATCAGAGCCTAATCATTTTTCCTATAAAGACAAAAAAATCCGCTTAAACTCCCAGGAAAAAGCAAGAGCACAATGATGTTGCTCATACCTTGTCCACGGAAAGCGAAGCGGATTTTACCTTTTACAATTATGCCAGAATTCTTACGGAAGACTTCCCCAGTCCCCCACAATTCATAACATTTTATCTTTTACAAACTGAATAACATGAGCAACGTATAGTTCACGGTAAGGGACAAATTGTGCTGTACTTACTGGACGCACAACTTTCGCTCGTTGACCATCAGGGAAATATTCATAGCCTTCATTATTCAGAGTAGCTGTTTCTCCTAAAAAGAATGCCTCTGCCTCATCGAGTTTTGCTCGAACGACCCCTGACACTTCCTCATACTGCAGTTCAAATGATTCCCAATCATGTTTGAATGGATATATATAAACATGACAAAATTCATTGTCTATCATGTTTTCCGAAACGATACTACAAGATGTCATGCCCATTTTAACAACTTCGTGTACGTCGACATCGAGCCCTAGCTCTTCCTTCACTTCACGAATTCCTGATTCTACTGTCTCCACAGCTAACAGATGCCCTGCCGCTGTAATATCAAGCAAGCCAGGGTAGTCCTTTTTTTGGGAACTACGGATTTGGAAATAGATATAGTCCTTATTGACAAGCCAACAGTGGAATGTTTCATGCCACAGTCCTTTTTCATGTACCTCTGCTCTCGTTGCTGTCCCAATCTGTTCATGCTGTTCATTAAAAACTTTCACAATTTCTTGTTCCATTTTTTCGACTCCTATACAGACTTCGTAGCCTTTTTCTTAATCACGTTACGTTCATCATAAATATTGGATGCGATCACTTTTAATACTGCATAAAATGGTACAGCAATGATAATACCGATGAAACCTGCAATATTACCTGCTGCTAAAATAACTGTAATAACTGTTAACGGATGTATATCGAGTGTTTTCCCCATTACATTAGGCGTTATAAAGTTACTATCGATTTGCTGCGCCACGAGTGTGACAACAGACACCCATATGACTAACACTGGATCCTGAACAATGGCCACAATCAGTGCTGGTGTAAAGGCAATCCATGGTCCAATAAACGGAATCATATTCATAAAGAACGCGAATATAACAAGTAGCAACGAATAATCTAAACCTATAATTAAATACCCAACATACATAATGAGTGCTAGTAAAAAACTAATTTGCAGCTGTCCTTGAATATAGTTACGTAAAACACCATCAATTTCACTTAACGTTTTCTTCACCCATTCACGACGTTCACCACTAAAATATTTATAAATCGATGGTGCAAATTTTTCATGATCCTTCAACATAAAAATAAAGAAGAATGGAATTAAAATAGCTAATAAAGAGGCAGATACAACTGATTGTAAAAACGATACTAGCCCCTTACTTGCCACAACGGCAATATCCTGCACAGAATTCGCCATATTGTCGATAAAGTTTTTTAACTGGGGTGGTAAGCTATCCTGGTTATAGTTATTTAGCACATAATCAGCTGCCTCTTGAATGCTAGCACTAATCTTTGGTACATTTTTCACTAAATTATTAACCTGCTCTGCAATCGGATTACCAACGATCCAACCAAAGCCACCAACGAACGCTATGAGTCCAATGACTATCGTTAATATACTTGCCCATCTCGGAAATTTACGCTTCTCTAAAAACCTTTGAATCGGTTCCGTAACATAATACAAAACACCGCCAAGTAACAAAGGTATAAAAATAGCCTTTAAGATAATTACAAGCGGCGAAAAAATCCAATGAATCTCTATAAAATATTTAATGACTAGTAGAACAAGCAAAACCCCTACGCCTACTTGAAACCAAACTTTCCTCGTCACTTTCTTCACTTCCTTTTATCACAGTTACTGAAAATACTACTTATATATTAACCATTTCGCAAGTATCCTACTATTTAATTTCCAAATAAAAGAGTTTCTAAACTGAAAAATTCGCAACTCACCAACGGGCAATCCTCGCAAGCCCCTCAAATGCTATAGCATCTGAGAAAGCTCGGACGGATTGTTTTCCCACAGGAGTGTCGCGAATTTCCACTAATGTCGCATAACGTAGTAGTCTATAATTTTGTGTCTTCTACTGAATTTAAGTAATCTTCAATATCACCAATAACCGATTCAACACAGCCGTCCTCAAATGGTGAAATTAAGCCTGCTTCTTTCACAAGCTTCGTAAAGGACATAGAGCCACCTAAACCACATAAATGAACATAGTCCTTCCAAGCAACTTCAAATTCTTCACGTGAACGTTTCCAGAATTGGAATGCACAAATTTGAGCTAACGTGTAATCAATGTAATAGAACGGACTTGAATAAATATGTCCTTGACGTTGCCATATACCGCCTGCTTCTAGATAGCTATTATGATCATAGTCACGATGTGGTAAATATGTTTCCTCAATTTTTTTCCACGCAGCTTTACGTTCAGCTGGTGTCATATTCGGATTTTCATAAATCACATGCTGGAACTCATCAACTGCAACACCGTAAGGAAGGAATAACAAGCCACTACTTAAGTGTGTGAACTTATATTTTTCCGTGTCTTCCTTAAAGAATAGCTCCATCCATGGCCATGTGAAAAATTCCATACTCATCGAATGAATTTCACAAGATTCATATGTTGGCCATAAATATTCTGGGATTCCGATGTTACGACTTGAATAGACTTGAAAAGCATGTCCAGCTTCATGTGTTAACACATCGATATCGCCTGAAGTACCATTAAAGTTCGAGAAGATAAATGGTGAGTGATAGTTTTCAATAAATGTACAGTAACCGCCACTCTCTTTTCCTTTCT
Organism: Lysinibacillus sp. RC46; assembly: GCF_041262385.1. Lineage (NCBI taxonomy): Bacteria > Bacillati > Bacillota > Bacilli > Caryophanales > Bacillaceae > Lysinibacillus > Lysinibacillus sp. RC46. The sequence goes on from NZ_JBGCCF010000017.1 coordinate 100,901, forward strand.
TCGCCACTAAGTCCATTAATTCATGATCAATCATAAAGTTGAAAAATTCACCAGTCTCAGGTGATAGCTCTTCATACATTTTTTTACCGTTCGCAACAATCCATTCAGGATCGCCTTTTGGTGTAGCATTTCCTGATACAAAGTTGAATGCTTCATCATAGAATTTAAAATCAGAAATACCAATACGCTTTGCCTGACGCTCATATAATTTTGTGGCAATAGGTACGATTAAATCACGAACTTGGTCACGGAATTTCTTTACCATCTCTGCATTGTAATCAATGCGATTCATTCGAATATAGCCTAGCTCGACATAGTTTTTATAGCCTAATTTAACAGCGATTTCATGGCGCACCTTAACTAGCTCATCATAAAGTCGATCAAATTCCTCTTCATGATCAGCAAAAAAGCCAAAGCGTGCATCCGTAGCCGCCTTACGCACTTCACGATCAGTAGACTCTGCATATGGTCCAAGCTGAGCAAGCGTTAATGTTTCACCATTAAAGTCAATTTGCGCAGAGGCAACAAGTTTATTGTATTCTGAAACGAGCTTGTTCTCCTTTTGCATTAGATCAATGACTGCTGGTGAAAAGCCTTTAATTTGATAGGTTGCTAAATCAAATAATTGCTGACCCCATTTTTCTTCTAACTGCTCACGAAATGGTGAAACGATTAGCGCTTTATAATATTCTGTTGTTACCTCTTCCAACTCAGGTCCAACTTCGTCAAAATAATCGCGTTCTGCATGATAAAATTCATCATTTGTATCAATCGAAGCACGAATGTACACTAAGTTTGCCATTGTAGCGTAATCATTGCTCAATCCATTTAATTTTTCAATTATTTCACTTTGCTCGTCCATCGTTTGAGCATTTTTAAATTGGTCAATTAAGGATAATTGTTGCTCTTTCATTGCCTCGATATTTGGACGGCTGTATTCATAGTCTTTAAACATTTTCATAGAAGTCCCCTCTTTCTGTCATATACCCCGTGATATTTCTATTATATGCCAAATCTATACTATTAAGAAACAAATTAATAGCCAATTATATAGGTTTTTAATAATGCTGCCCTTTCACGTAGATTTAACTTTATTTCCACTGATTTCGGTGTTTTTGCCGCAACGACATCTACTTCAAAACCTAAAGACTCAGCTAAATATTTTGCACGCTTTAAATGAAAATCATTAGAAAGAATCGTTATTTTCTTAGTTCCTTTAGGCAAAAGTTCTTTAGAAAATAGTAAATTCTCATAAGTTGAAGTAGATTGGTCTTCTACTAATATTCTGTTAGTATCTATCCCCTTGTCCTGTAAGTATTTAAACATTACTGAAGCCTCTGTCCGATCTTCATCCGCTCCTTGCCCACCTGAAACAATTACTTTCACATGAGGATATTTGTTTAAATACTTTACAGCCTCTTCTAATCTATTTTCCAATGAAAGCGATGGGATTCCACCCGCTTTTACCTTCGCTCCCAGGACAATCATGTATGTAGCTGTTCCGTTTGCAGCCGGCTGGGCACCTTTTTTCATCTCCTCGCCGAGCCAAATATAAACAGCTATACAAATAACGAGCAGTACAACCCCTAATCTGATTAACCATTTTTTCACATTACATCCCCCCTTTACCTTTACTAACGATTAGACAAAGAAAAAGATGCTTGTACTAGAATTACTGTACAAACATCACGATTGATTATCTTAATATAAAGCGCTTAATAGATTCCTGTAACGCCGTTATTTCATCTGTTAAATCACTAGAAGATTCACTAACAAGCTGAATGGCACGCTGTTGTTCATCAACAGATGCTGTTACTTCCTCTGATGCAGCAGCATTTTTCTCACTAATCATTGCAATACTTTCGATAGATTGCATCATGTTATCCTTTGAGCTATTCAAATATTCTACTCCCGCAGTCATTTCTCCAATAACAGAAATAATTTTCTCTACGGCCAATTCAATTTCCTTAAAGGACGACTCTGTGATGGCAACCGAATCATTTTGCTGATGAACAATGACATTTGTTTTTTTCATCTCATCGTTCACTAAATTAGTTTCACTTTCGATTCCCTTTAAGGTTGTGCGCACTAGCTCAGTTGCTACAGATGTTTGGTCCGCTAGCTTCCGCACCTCCTCAGCAACGACTGCAAAGCCCTTGCCATGCTCACCAGCTCTAGCCGCCTCTATCGATGCATTCAATGCAAGTAGATTCGTCTGATCAGAAATTTCGGTAATGGTACCGACAATGCCTTCAATTTCCCTTACTTTCACAATTAAGCTATTAAATACAGCATAAACATTATTAATCAATTCCGAAGACTCGTGTGATGTCTCTTTTAAGCGGTTTAAATTTAAGAGCCCCTCTTGATTTGATCGTTTCATATGTTGAGATGCATCAAGCATTACTTCATTTTTGTCATGCAATACCTCAATCTGCTGGGCAAAATCAACGGCAGTTCGATTCGTATCTTCAGCATCTGAAGCTTGCTTTACCGCACCGTCCGAGACCTCATTTATCGCTTTTACTATTTCATCTCCATAAGCGTTTGTTTCCTCTGCCACAGATGTTAAATTTGACGATGTCGATTGAATTTCTACAATAGCTTCCTCTACATCTGTAATTAATGTTTTCAGTTGATCAACCATTTCATTAAATCCTTCATTTAACTGACCAATCTCATCTGAACGTTGTAGATTTTCAATTTCTACAGTTAAATTCCCCTTTGCTACCTCGCGTACGCGTTTAGATAGTTTTTTCACTGGTAAAGCTAAATGTCTCGAAATCATTATGACAACCACAGTACCTATAATAATGGCTCCTAATAATGTAATACCAATAACGAGTAATAATGAATTAGCTTCTTTATTAAAGTCTTGCATATATGTACCCGATGCAATGATCCATCCCCAATTAGGATCCTTTACAGAATAAATTATTTTTGGAGCTATTACATCTTGACCCGGTAGCGCAAACTCATATTGTGTAAATCCTCCACCAGCAAGTGCTTTTTCGATTACTTCTCGGATAAAGTAATTGCCACTATTATCTTTATCATTCCATAAGCTATCCCCTTCTCGAGTCGGATGGGTTGTTAATGTCCCTTTCTCATCTAAAACATATACATAACCATACTTCCCTAAGTCTCCAGGGTAATTAATTGGCCTTTTGCCTTCACTATCCTTAGGCCCTAGAAGTGCCTCCCGCACCCGTTCCTGTGCAACTTCCAAAGGAACGTCGCCTCTTTTAACACTCTCATTTGCAAGCTCGATTAATTGCAAAGTAGATTCAACACTATTTTTGATAACTTGTTCGCCAATATTCTCCATTCCTTTATTCGCTTTGTTATAACTAACCAACCCTATTACTAAACTAGGAATAATTAATAGTGCTAACGAAATGATAATTAGTTTCCCCTGTATCGAACGTGAAAACTTCATGCTTTAGCCCCCCCTTTTCTCTTCGTCACTATGACTATTAATCTATATTATGTTATGATTTGAAATTTTTCACAATGGGTAAAACGTAATTTATGTATGAATTATTCGCCTTTTTACCCAGATATGCTTCATCACCATAACGTTGATGGGTAGGCTGGGGCGCTTTCCTGAAGGCGACCGATGAGCTAGAAAAACAGAAAAAACTATCTTTCTACAGCGATATGCCTTATAGAAAAATAGTTTTTTGATTTTATTCTATTTACCTATGATATGATCATAATCCAAGTCACTAAAGCTATTAAAGTAGCTAAAAGAGTTGGGATTGTTAAGATAATACCTATCTTTAAATACTGAACCCAGCCAATTTTTATCCCTTTTTGCGCCAGTATATGGAGCCATAACAATGTTGCAAGTGAGCCAATAGGTGTCATTTTAGGACCTAAATTAGTGCCAATGACGTTTGCATAAATAAGCCCATCTTTAATAATGCCAGTTGCACTAGTTTCAGCAATAGCTAATGCATCAATCATGACAGTTGGTAGGTTGTTCATAATAGCTGACAAAATTGCTGCTACAAACCCCATCGTTATTGTCGATACCATCAACCCTTGTTGTATCGCGTGCTCTAATAAACTTGCTAGCAATCCAGTCATTCCTACATTTTTCAAACCGTAAACAACGACATACATACCGATAGAAAAGAACACAATATTCCACGGTGCCCCTTTCACAACTCTCTTTGTATCTACAGTATGGCTACGTCGTGCAAGTAAGAAAAAGATAGCCGCTACACCACATAAAATAAATGACACAGGAATTTTGAAAAACTCACTCGTAAAGAAACCAACTAATAATATCGCTATAACATACCATGATAATAAAAATAATCTCGTATCACGAATTGCCAGCTTTGGATTATCAACTGCTTCAAGTGAATATTCTTTTGGAATCGAACGACGAAAGACTATATAAAGTATAGCAATGCTTGCCAGTAAAGAAACTAAGTTCGGTATCAGCATATGTAAGAAATATTCCATGAATCCAATATCGAAATAGTCTGCCGACACAATATTTGTTAAATTACTAATGACTAACGGTAATGATGTTGTGTCTGCTATAAAGCCACTTGCAATAATAAATGGAAAGACCATTTTATCGCTTAAATTTAACTTACGGATCATCGCTAGAACGATTGGTGTTAGTATTAGGGCTGCACCATCATTTGCAAATAACGCTGAAACAACAGCACCTAGACAGGAAAGATAAATGAATAAGCGGATACCACTTCCCTTGGCGATGCGTGCCATATGGAGGGCAGACCATTCAAAGAATCCTATTTCATCTAAAATAAGTGAAATGAAAATAATCCCTATAAACGATAACGTTGCATTCCAAACAATCCCTGTTACCTCAACAACATCTTGCCAAGTAACAACCCCGAGCGACAACGCAATTGCAGCACCAATACAAGCAGACCAGCCGATTGATATTTTACGTGGCTGCACTATTACAAAAAATAAAGTTACTAAAAATATAGCAATCGCTAAAAGAGCTTGCACCGTTTTCCTCCCTAATTAAAAACCAGTAGCTTTAAAAATTGCTACTGGTTTTATAATTTATATTATTCGCCTAAATCTGCATTATGGTAAACGTTTTGGACATCCTCTAAATCTTCTAATGCATCAATTAATTTTTCAAATTTCGCAACATCGTCACCAGTTAATTCTACTTCCGTTTGAGGAAGCATTGAAAGCTCTGCTACAGTAAATTCTTCAACACCAGCTGCTTTTAAAGCTTCTTGCGTTGCAAAGAATTGTTCTGGCTCTGCATAAATAATAACAGCTTCATCTTCTTCTAGAATATCACGAGCATCAATATCTGCTTCCATTAAAATTTCAAGAACTTCATCTGCTGATTTACCTTCTAAACCGATAACTGCTGTTGAATCAAACATGTAGGCAACAGATCCACTGACACCCATATTCCCATTATTTTTACCGAATGCTGCACGTACATCTGAAGCAGTACGATTAACATTATTCGTTAAAGCATCAACGATTAACATAGTACCAGCTGGTCCGAAACCTTCATAACGTAATTCGTCGAAGCTTTCATCGCCGCCACCTTTCGCTTTATCGATTGCTTTTTCAATAATATGTTTAGGAACACTGTATGTTTTTGCTCGTTCAAGAACAACTTTAAGGGCACGGTTTGACTCAGGATCTGGTTCGCCTGATTTAGCTGCCACATAAATTTCACGTCCGAATTTTGCATTGATACGGCTTGTGCTTTGGTCTTTAGACGCTTTCTTTTCTTTAATATTATTCCACTTACGACCCATAGTTTCCACTCTCTTTCAAATTAAAAGTTTATCAAAATAATAGATGTACACTTGCACATCTGTAAATGGTGATTAAATACTTCTCGTATCTTTACTCTGAAAATAATAACACAAATGATGCTTACAAAGCTAGATATGCCAATGTTTAAGGTCGTTTTCTAAAGAATAAATTTTTAAAAAATCAGATCATCACCATAACGTGTGGTTGATTTCCGTTCCGGCAGGGCGCTTTGTTGCTGTCGCTTCGCTTTCGCTGCAGGGTTTCGGGCCAACACGAGGTTGGTCACGAAGGCGTTATCACAGGATGTGATGCTTTTAGCCTTCGTTCCTCTATTGCTGATCCCCAAGGAGTCGCCCAGCCTCCACTCCAATCAACTTATATACATAGCATACGTTTTGAATGTCATCCTCAACTTTTGGTGTGGTCCAGAAAATTGTTTCACTTAGAGGCACTTTACAATTGGTTTTCTACTTTGATTTTTTCTAATAGTGCATGACAACCTTCTAAGGCTAAATCATAGGTTTCTTGAAAATCTCCCGTATAGTATGGATCAGGCACGTCTTTTCGATGGTCGGTTAAATCTAAAAAGCGGAAAATCTTTAGAGAATCAGGATTGCCAAGCATCGTTCGGATGTTACGTATATTGCTTTCATCCATGCCAATAATGTAATCAAAATTTTCAAAGTCAGCTTTTTGTAATTGTCGTCCTTGCATACCCTTCGTTGAGATGCCATATTCTTTTAGCTTATCTTGTGTTCCTCTGTGAGGTGGTTCGCCAATATGCCAAGAGCTTGTTGCAGCCGAATCTAACTCAACTTTATGACTTAAATGCTCTTTTTCAACTAAATTACGCATGACCGCTTCAGCCATTGGTGATCGGCATATATTCCCTAAACACACAAAAAGTACTCGAATCATTTTTATATCCTCCTCAATCAATTTCGCTTGGCGTAACTGTTGCTGTCGCTTCGCTTTCGCACAGAAAATATTGCTGAATCCAAGATAAAGCACTCAAAATCAATGATTCTGAGTGCCTTCTAAGCTGTCCAGCATATAACCAGTAGGAAGCTACTCCACTTCAAAAGGTTGTGAAGGTTTGTATTCTTCACAGGGAGTCCTTTAAATATGTTTCACTTTATTTCTTTTCTGCCGCAATTCGCTTCTCTAATTCTTCAGTTAACGTTACTAATTCATGTTCAAGGCGATGTGTAAATTCCTCGCGCCCTTCTTTACCTTTGCCTGTCACATAAAATGGCTCTCCATAAATTAGATAACCCTTACCGCGCTTAAAAACATCGCCAGCATTACGCGCACCAACGTAAGCAGCTGGTACAATTGGAGCTTTAGACAACTGTGCTATAGTAATTGCACCTTGCTTTAAATCCGAACCCTCAGCATTTCTTGTACCAGATGGGAAAATCCCTACGATTTTACCCTCTTTCAATAACTGTGAAGGGATTTTAATAACACTTGGTCCTGGATTGTCACGGTCAACCGGAAAGGCATTTAAACGCTCTATAAGCCACCCAAGGCCTTTTATATCAAACAATTGCTTTTTAGCCATAAAGTGAATTTCTCGAGGAGTCATTGAAACCCCAAGATTTAAAATATCAACATAGCCTGTGTGCGTACATGCAATAATAAACCCACCTTCCTTCGGTAAGTTTTGCTCCTCATATACACGCGCCTTTGAGCCCGTTAATTTTAATATCACTTTGACAAGATTTGCTATAAATTTATACACTGTTCATTCCTACCTTATTTTCAATAGTTATTCCCATTGTAATCGAAAAGACCAGTATACTGCAATTGCTTGTGAAATAACTAGACTCTTCCCACTAATACATCAACATCAATCGTAATTTCATTTAACTGAATATTAGCGTCTTCTTTTTTATGCCAGCCCATCGGTGTCATTTCAAGCAGAGCCGGTACAAGCTCTGTAGCTAGCGGTACCGTATACGTAATACGGTCTACACTAACATCGGCAAAGCTTTCTTTAAACCGAGCAACGATTTGTTCATTCGAATACGACTCTTTTGTAGAATCCGCATATAATTGTGATCGAAGCTCATGTAGATACCCGCTTTGAGGTACAACCTTAACAACACAACCATTCTGAGTTAATAAACGTTTAAACTCTTCGTAATTGGCAGGCGATAAAATATTTAATATGGCATCGAAGCTTGATTTGGCAAATGGACTTTTCGCTAAATCACCAACACACCAAATTTGCTCTGGATAATGTCGGGATGCAGCAAGTATGCCTTCTTTCGCTATATCAATACCTATGCCAATACTGTTATCTTTTTTATCTTCCATAATACGGGCTAAATGCGAACCCTCACCACACCCTGTATCAAGCACGGTTTCTGCATTAGCAATCAGCTCTCCGATTTTATCTTCTACTAAATCATAGATGCCACTATCAATAACCGCTTTTCGAGATTCAAAGAGGTCTTTACCGTACTTAGAAATAGCACCATGTGTCAGCATATTGACGTAGCCTTGCTTGGCAATATCAAAAGAATGATTTGAGGAACATACTAATCTACCCTGCTCAAATACACTCATTGACTCCTGACAAATTGGACAAGCAAAAAGTGTCATATTTTTATCCATTAAGGCTGCCCCTGCAGCTCTTTTAGAAAGTGCTCCCATTAATTCGTCTCCTTTTGTTCTGTAGGTGAAACAAGTGCAAAACGCTCCCACTTACGACTTCTCCATCTAAAGTATACAATAATGGCTCGCATCCATTCATCTGCCGAAATCGCTAGCCAAATACCTACTAACCCCCAATGTAAAACGAATACGAACAAGTACCCGAGTGGGAGGCTCATACATACCATTGATAAGAAACCGATTTTCACCGGGAATCTTGCATCCCCCGAGGCACGCAATGAGTTAATAACTACAATATTCATTGTACGCCCTGTTTCAAGCAGAATGCTTAATGCTAGGACAGATGCCCCGATGGCTATTACCTCTGGATTATCAGTGAAAACGTGCATAAGTTGCTTACGGAATATCGTCACAACTACAACCATAGTTATCGTAAAGGCAAAAGCTGCTCGTACACTTAACCAAAGCTGATGATAAGCTTGATCTTTTTTACCAGCACCGACATTTCGCCCAATAATTATAGCTGTGCCCGTCCCGATTGCAATCGCAAATAAATACGTAAACATCGAAATATTCATAGCATATTGTCTTGCAGCAAGTGTCTCTGTGCCTAAATACGTTGCATAATAAAGGAAGACAATCTGACAGAACTGATAAAGCACCTGCTCAAATGCTGACGGTAAGCCTATATTTAATATTTTTTGAACATATTCCTTTGAATACTCGAAATAATATTCTAACTTCACCCTTACTTCCATCACTTGATACAACAGCCAGAAAAACACAAGAACTGCTAATCCCCGACTTACAACTGAGGAAATAGCCGCTCCTTTTACACCTAACTCCGGTAATCCTAAGTTACCAAAGATTAAACCGTAGTTTAATACAACGTGTAGCACATTCATACCTAGTGATACATACATCGTTTGCTTTGTCCATCCATGTACACGGATAATCGCTGCTAACGCATTTATAATTGCCTGTAAAAAAATAAAGCTTCCTATGATTGCCAAATAGCTTTGGGCATATTTAAGCACTTCTCCCTGCAAGTTCATCATGGTCATTAAATGACTCGAAAAGAAGAAAAATAAGACACTCATCATTAGTCCAACGACTAAATTCATCGTTACTGCTAAAGCAGAAATTTTCGCAGCTTCAAAAAAGCGCCTTGAACCTAAGTATTGAGATACAACAATGGAAGCACCATTACCAACTACCTCAAGTATTAAAATTGCAATATGAATATACTGATTGGCTGCACCAACCCCTGATACTGCATTATCTGATAAAGCACTAAGCATAAAAGTATCTGCTAGTCCCATTAACATAAATAAAAATACTTCTAAAAATATCGGCCACGTTAAATGGAACAAGCTTAACTTATTTGTCTCTTTTATATCACTTTCTCTTACTGTGTCTGACAATTTCAACTTCTCCTATACGCTTCATAAGAATTTTACGGGCAGTTAATCTCCCAACTACCGATTTTGAGATGAGAGTTTTGTACCTGACACTTCGCTTTCGGTACAGTTAAATGACTGCCCGTTACAGCGGGATAAAAATATATAGTATCTTATCATAGATTTTTAGGGTGTAAAGAGTATTTATAACGAAACATTGTAAAGGTAGTATAATACGTAAAAAATCCCTCTCACAATTTTATGCGAAAGGGTTTCTTATCATAGTAAGCAATGGTCATGCAATTGCTTACGTTTTTCTGTTGTTAAACCAAACTCTTGCTCTAAAAAAGCAGTCTTAGAACCATATCGGTTATCCATTGCATCAAATGCCGCTTGTAAATAGTCCTCACGGGCAGACATTAAGGCGTAAAATTGCTGTAATTCTCGATCGCTATAATCTTGCTGAATTGTCTGAGCCATTCGTTCTACTAAGGGACGTAGATGTACATTTGTATCTAAATAGTCCTCCATGATCGTTTCCTCAGGTACATCTAACGCCAGTAAAATAAGTGCGCTGCCAATACCTGTTCGATCCTTCCCAACCGCACAATGGTGAACAAGCCCTAAATTTTCAGGTTGTTGAATCGTTGCTATTAACTTTTTAAACGAGTCATTATTAAAAGGCATTTGTGCATAAAATTCTCGGAACATCTCTAGGCTTACAACCTTATAAAAATCTTTTCCACCAGTGTTTGTAGGCATCTCAAAAGCATGATTTCCCTTTGCTGGTATTTGAATATACTTGGCATACGGAAATACCGGATTAGGATTATTTTGAGCCTCATGGTTGTCTCGATAATCAAAAATTGTTTTCACACCTAGCGTTTTAAATAGCTCCTTATCTGTTTTCGTCATTTTACCAAGTGCTGCTGAACGATAAATCAAACCATTCTTAACAGTACGCCCATCTCTCGACTTATAACCACCCATATCACGAAAATTATAAACTGCTTCAAACGGAACAATCTTCATATCAAACTGTTTCATTCACTGCACCTCTCTCTGTTAGCAAGCATGCTTACCTCTATATTATAGAACAATTCGATATAATACCAATTTTCGCACTAGGGAATGTCATACGCTACTTTGAACGCTGAGGGAGGGATTTCAGCGAATCTTTATTGAAGCGGGGAGATGGCCGTATTACCTGATCACTTTTTCATCAAAGCGGAGCAGTTATCCACTCTAACCGATCACTTTTTCATCAAAGCAGAGCAGTTATCCACCTTACCTGATCACTTTTTCATCAAAGCAGAGCAGTTATCCACTTTACCTGATCACTTCTTCATCAAAGCGGAGCAGTTATCCACTCTAACCGATCACTTTCTCTTCAAAGCAGAGCAGTTATCCACTTTACCTGATCACTTCTTCATCAAAGCGGATCAGTTATCCACTCCAACCGATCACTTCTGCTTCATAGCGGAGCAGTTATCCACTCTAACCGATCACTTTCTCTTCAAAGCAGAGCAGTTATCCACTCTACCTGATCACTTCTTCATCATAGCGGAGCAGTTATCCACTCCAACCGATCACTTCTGCTTCATAGCGGAGCAGTTATCCACTCCAACTGATCACTTCTTCATCAAAGCGGAGTAGTTATCCACTCTAACCGATCACTTCTGCTTCAAAGTGGATCAGTTATCCACTCCAACCGATCACTTTCTCTTCAAAGCGGATCAGTTATCCACTCCAACCGATCACTTTCTCTTCAAAGCGGATCAGTTAT